>CAYQBP010000012.1:5015-18310 GCA_964415745.1 uncultured Eubacteriales bacterium | reverse complement strand
GTTATACCTCCGCATTGATCGTGGATGCTCTGACATAGTTTGGTTGATTTTGGGCATAAATATACTTGTCACATTAAAACGAGAGGGCGGGAACGGTGACTTTTCGTGCAGGGAGCGGAGCCGTTTGGGTGCTGAGGAGCTTGCTGGCGGCGACAGATGCGGTATTGACATTGGCGATTGCCGTGGCGGCAAGCCTGTTACAGCCATGGCTATGGTGGTGCTGTCCTGTGCCGACGGTTGTGTGCTTGCCGATTGCCGGCTTGTATTTGCCGAAGCTGGCACGTTCACTGCACGGCAGTGTGGATCGACAGGCAATACACGCCGCCTATGGAGTGCTGTGGCAACGGGAGCTGTACGCCCCGGTGAAAGCGCTGAAGACGTACGAAATCTGGATGCCGCCGCTTCACCGTATGCTTCGGTGTCGCACGGTGGTTTTGCGGTTTGCCGGAGGAGCGGCGTGGCTCCCGCTGTTGGATCGAGCGGATGTGGAACGGTTGACGGCGTATTTGGAAACCGATGAGGAGACGGCATAATGGAACAGCGTCCGTATTTTGCCTACGCATTTTACGATTTGCGCCGATGGCGGTTCTTGCTGTTGGTGCCGTTGCTTCGCGTGATTGCCGACTTGCTGCATGGCGAGCCGCCGACGGTGTATCGGTACGAGCCGGTCATGGGAGCGGTACTGATCGGTTATGTGTGGATGAAATGGCGACGCGGTCGGTACCGCATCTCTGCAGACGGTGACGGACGATCGCCGGTTTTGGAAATCCGGCAGGGAATCTGCACGCGGCGAACGCTTCGCATTTCCGCCGGAGATGCCGCTTCGGTGGAGATCGAGCGGACGCCGCTATTGTGGCTGCTGCAGGGACGGCGAGTGCTGGTCAACACCGCCGGCTTGCGGCGTCGTGCCGATGCGTTGTTGTACCTTTCCGTCAATCAGGCACGCTCCTGGTTCAGCCTGAAGCATCGGTGCTATGATTACTGTGCCGCCCGGTGGCCGGTGCTGGTGATGGCTTTGACCGGCTCCAATGCCGCAGTCGGATTGCTGACCATTTCACCGGTTTTGCGTCACAGCGGCAAGCTGTTAGGCGGCTCGGTCACGCAGGATGTCATCGGAAAAATCGGACGTTGGATGAGCTGGGGCGTGCCGTCGCTGCTGCAAATAACGGCCAACGTGCTTCTGATCGGCTGGCTGGCCTCCGCCGTGAAAAATGTTTTGCGCTATGAGGGCTTTTGTGCTTATCGGGATAACGGTTTTCTGCATCTGTCGTCCGGCTTGCTCACCCATCGCGACGTGCTGATCGATCGTGACAAAATCACGGCGTTGGAATTGCGGCAAACCCTGACCATGCGGTTGTGGTCGTTGCAAACGGCGATCGTTACGGTTGCGGGCTACGGACGGGACATCGGCACGCGCCCCGTTTTGATCCCGGCGGCGCGTCCACGGGACTTATCCGCTTGCCTGGATCGTTTGTTGCCCGGCTTTCCGATCAACGATCAACCGGTGTCACCGGCACGGCGGTCGTTCCGACGGTACGTGACAGCACCGCTGGCGTTTTTGATCGGCGGCTTGGGTCTTTGGTTTTTCGGTAGCTGGTGGTATGGGGCGGCGGTCTTATGGACGCTGTTCAGCCTGTGGTGGCTGGCAATTCGTACTATCGGATTTTATCAGGCCGGCTTCGGATACGATTCGTCGGCGGTTCTGTTGTGCTATCCGCGCGGATTGGCGTTACATCGTGTTTACCTGCCGCGCCCGGTCGTGGATTGTGTGGTCATCACACGCTCGCGGTATCAGAGAAAACAGGGATTTTGCACGGTGACGGTGCGCTGCTTCGGCGAAAAGAAGCGTACACACCGTGTGTGGGGGTTGTCTTATGCGACGGTACGTGAGCTGTTGGGGTGCACGGCGGATTTTCATGGCAGTCAACAAGCCTGAACGACGCAAAAAAGCGGCCTGTCCCACAGGGGACAGACCGCTTCGGTGATACGATTATTTCAGAAAATCGCGCAATTCTGTGAGGGCCGGTTCAACGTCCTTGGCATACACCAGATAGGTTTCGCCGGTGTCGTGCTTCACCAGATATTTGCTGGCGGAATACGAATAAATTTTAACCTGATAGCTGTTGGAGGGCTCGGTATTGGTTTGAATATCCAGGGCCAATACCGGCTCGCCGGTGGGAGAATCCTTCGTGCTTTCCGCACGCAAAATACCGATCAACGCCTGGTAAACATCGCGGAAGGACTGGACATCATACCGGGTGCCTTCGGAGACCACCTTCATGTTTTCCTCGGAGTCCTCCTTGTCGGAGTAGTGGGTCAGCTCAAAGGTAGTCGTGGCACCGTCCAGCGTCACGGCAAAGGTCTTTACCTCGTTGATATAGGCGAAAAACAGAAGCTCATCCGCCAAATCGTCGTACTGTACCTCCGCCCACTTCAAGCTACTGGTCGTGACCTCGTAAACGATCGGAACCAATTCGTCACCGTGATAGACCACCGCGTAGCGAAGCGTTTCGTCGTCCTCCACCACGTTGCCGAGCTTTACGGTGTACTCAAACGTGTTGTAGAAGGAGTAGGTCGTGGTTTCGATACCGTCCTCGTCGGTCGTGGTCGTGGTTTTCTGAACAGACAGGTTGACGGTGCAGGTGGAGTACGGATTGTCCAGACCGTATTTGGCAAGATCCGCTGTGGTCGGGCGCAGCATGGCGACGCCGCTACCGTAAAAGCCGGAATAGGTGGAGACGGTGAGCATATCGGTGCCGTTTTTCAAATTGCGTCGGAACGGCTTGGTCAGATAATAGCCGGTCAGTATTTGAGCATTCTCATTGGAAACCTTCGGCTCGGAAGAAACCTGAAAACGGATTTCCTCGGGGCGTACCGTGCCGCCCAAAACGGCATCACGGACGACCACGGTATCCTCCGAATTGCTGTCCGCGACTGCGGGTGCGGCAATCGGAATCATCGACAGATAGCTGGTGGACGGCTGTGTGACGGTGTAAACAAAGTCACTGTCCACCACATAGATCGCCGCCGAATTGCTTTCGCGGAAGTAGTAGCCGTCGCCCTTGGGGGACTCGTTGCCGATCTCAAACGAGAGGGTGCTGCCGTCCACGTAGAGAACCTCGACCTGAGCGGTACAGCCCTTTTCGGTGTCAAAGCCGAAATCCTCCGGGTTTTGCGGTGCGCTGTTGGCGATGCGTAGGGCGGTGATCTCCTCCAGCTCGCCCAGCAGATCGGAATAGTAGGACGTGTTGGCAAAATCCTCCAGGTCCTCGTATCCTTTGACGCGCAGATTGCCCTGATCGTTGATCGCCGCGGTAAAGGTTTCCTCCGGCGTTTTGACCGTGACCGAATACACGGTGGTATTGCCGGCAGTCGTGCCGGTCGGCTTGGTGCTGTCTGACGAAAGCACCGGCTTAAACACGACGGTGGTTGCTTCGGTGGCGGTGGTGGTATTGGTGCCGTCGCCGTCCGACGCGGAGGGGAGAAGCAGAATAACTCCCATCATAACTCCCAGCAAGGCGACCAACGCGACGATGGAGATCAGCAACGTCTTTGTACGCTTGCTCATAAGTGCCTCCTTCTGAAGAAGATGACAAGGCTGGTAATAACGAGCAGAACCGGGAGAGAAATGAAGATGATCCGAATGACCAACGCTTCTTTTTCCGTAACCGACAGTGTCGGTGTCGCCAGACTCTTGGAGGAGATGGCGATGGTATTGCCCAGCGTGCAGGTGTTACGCACCGGCTCCAGCATGAGCTCCTCGTTTTGGTATTCGGCGTACGTGGAGCTGTACAACGGGAACAGATAGCTACCGCTGACGATCACGTGGTTTTCCACCATGCCGTTGGCCTCCGTTGCGTAAGCCATACCGACCGGTGCCGTGTCGGCCTTGGTTTTGGTTTGATTGGCACTGCTGATGGTGTCCACATCGACCAGCTCGGCATCGTTGGAGAAGTTGACCAGCGCGACGTTGCCGACACCGGTTTCGGACGGGTCATCCGAATTGCTCAGCTTCAGCTGAAGCGTGTACGGCATAAAGACAACGCCGTCGCTGTCGGTAATATCGGAGGTATTCATGCTGGTCAGGGGCATAAACTCACCGTTGGGGAGGGACATATACTTGTTGGCGTCGGTTTCGGCAATCAGCTTGTCCGTGACGGTGATGCCGTAATCGTCGGCCAGAAAATCGTACAGGTTGCCGCGCCCGGTTTTGTTTTCTGTCGTAAAGTCGTAGTTGCACAGCACAAACAGGTTGCGACCCAGCTCACCGTCGTTGTTCAGCCACTCGCGAAGGCGGCTGATCTCATCGGCGGTGTAATCGTCGGTGGGAGCGGCGATGACCAGCATCTCCGTGGTCTCATCAATCTTTTCGGCCGATGCCGATTTGAAATTTAGCTCCTGCGTGGCATAGCCGTTCAGCTGATAGAGACTGCTCATGTGCGAGATCAGACTGCTGCTTTCGCCGTGACCGGTCAGGAAGGTGACGGTAACGGTTTTTCCGCCGCAAAGCGAGTTGACCGTAGAGGAGAGAACCTCCTCCACCTTGGAGGTGTAGACGTAGCCGTAGGTGGAGTCATAGTCGTAGGAATACAAATTGTCTACACCGAACAGGCGGCTTTGCGTACCGCGGCGGAACAGGATGCTGCCGTATTCGATGTCGTAATCGCTGAACTTGGTTGCCAGCGTCGGGTTGGATTCCAGATCGTAGTAGGTGATCTGCACGTGTCCGTCGCTGAGCGAGCCGTACTCCTTGGTGAACAGGTAGAACTGGCGCAAAATGGTGTTGTATTCATCGGTGTCGAAGGACGGCGATTTGAAATAGCTTTCGCTTAGAAATACATCGATGGTAATGTCATCCTTGACGTTTTTGGCAACGGCGCGCGCCTGATCGGACAGCGTGTAGGTGTTGTCCGAGGTCAGGTCAAAGGACAGGGGAAAACGGTTGTACAAAACGCTGACAATGACGTTGAACACCAGCACGGCGGCAATCACGACAACGGTGAACGCGGTGGCCGTGGTGCCGAGACGCAATTTGCGGTTGTTTTTCCAGCTCAGGCGGAAGCGCTTTTTTTCGGCGGCATCGGTTACCTCCGACTGCACGGCTTCCGAAGTGCTCTCGGCAACGTCGTCCTTTGCTTTTGAGAAGAAAAATTTCTTTTTCATAGCAGGGTACCTCCTCTCAATTCCATCTTTTGCGATCCAGCAGGCGTACGGTCAGGAACAGAAACAACGCCTGCATGGACAGAAAGAAAACAATGTCATGATACTGAATGGCGCCGACGGCAAAGTTGGAAAAGCGCTGTGAAACCGACAGGAACGAGGTGAGATTGCTGATCCAGGTGACGCCGGGGAACCAGGTGGTGAGATTGTCGATCATCAACAGCAGCAACGAGGCGATAAAGGTGCCGAGTGCCGAGATAAACTGACTTTCCGTGAGACAGGAGATGAGCAGACCGATGGCAATGACCATGCCGCCCAGCAACAGCAGACCGAGATAGTTGCCGACAATGACCAGCCAGTCGGGCGTCGTTTGCAGAGCGACAATGACGGCACAGAGCAGTGTCAAGGAACAACTGATGGCAAACAGAAGAACGGCGGCAAGGAATTTGCCGAGAACGATACCGGTCAGTCCAACGGGGGAGGTGAAAAGAAGCTGATCGGTTTTTTGACGTTTGTCATCGCTCATCAGACGCATGGTCAAAACCGGAAGCACCAGCAACAGCACGTAGGTTTGCAGGCTTTGGAAAACGTAGGTAAGGTCCGGCGTTTGATAAGTAACATTGTACTGATAAAAGAACAGGCCGGTGAGGGCAAACATCAGGGCAATGACGCAATAACCGACAGGGGACGTGAAATAGGTCTTAAATTCGCGCTTGAATACAGCGATCATTTCCGTTTACCTCCTTTGCGCGTGGTGGTGGGAATCTTTTCCCGTGTGAGCGAGATAAAGATTTCCTCCAGAGTCATTTCCATCGACTTCAGGCCGAGAAGGGGCAATCCCTCTTTGGCAAGCATATTGAACAGCGCACGGCGGAAGTCGGCATCGCGTACCGGCTCCAAAGCGTATTCAAACACGCCCGGCTCCCGTTCGCTCAGCGTGGTGACGGTTGCAATGCCGGGAACGTGCTTCAGCAGGGAATAGACACGCTGTTCGTCACCGGCGATGCGCGCCATCAGGCGGTGGTCGTTGGAAAATTCGGCGGACAGGTTGGCGGCGGTATTGTTGGCGACGATCTCGCCGTTGTTGATGATGACAATACGGTCACAAACCGCTTCCACCTCCGGAAGAATGTGGGAGGACAGGATCACGGTGTGATGCTTGCCCAGATTTTTGATCAGCGACCGGATTTCGATGATTTGGTTCGGGTCCAAGCCGACCGTCGGCTCGTCCAGGATCAGCACCGGCGGATTGCCGATCAGCGCCTGTGCAAAGCCGACACGCTGGCGGTAACCCTTGGAAAGGTTTTTAATCAGTCGTCCGTACACCTCCTCGATATGAACCAGGCGGCAGATTTCGGAGATGTGCTTGCGACGGTTGATGGTGCATTTTTTCAAATCGTAAACAAAATCCAAATACTCGCGCACGGTCATATCCAGATACAGTGGCGGCAATTCCGGCAGATACCCGATGTTGGCCTTGGCCTGATTGGGGTTTTCCAGAATATCGACATTGTCGATTTTCACGGAGCCGGAGCTGGCCGACAGGTAACCGGTGAGAATGTTCATCGTAGTGGATTTTCCGGCGCCGTTCGGTCCCAGGAAGCCCAAAATCTCGCCTTCCTCGACCCGAAAGCTGATGTTGTTTACGGCGCAGTGCGAACCATAGCGTTTGGTTAAGTTCTGCACTTCGATCATGAGAACACGTCCTTTCTGTAAAAGTGAAAAGGTACGCCGATACATACCTTTGCATTAAGCCACAGTATACCAAAGAATTGTGTTTTTTTTGTGTTTTTATAAAAGGCTTTTGTTTTTGAAGCAGATGTGGTATACTGTTCGGCAAAGGGGATGAGAATGTGATACGACAAAGCTGGCAGCCGGGCACGGCACTGCCGCAGGTGCACCGTTCGGTGGCGCTTGGCGTGTTTGACGGAATGCATTTGGGACACCGTGCGGTGATTGCCGCCGCGCGCAACGTCACCTCGCCGTCTGCCTCGGTACCTTTTCCTGCGGTAACGGTGTTTTCGTTGACCGGCGTCCCCAAATCCGGCGGTCGTCTGATCTCCGAGCAGCAGGAAAGCGAGCAGGCCATGTCGCTGGGCGTGGACGAGTGGCTTTCCGTTTCCTTTGACTCGATTCGTCACTTCACGCCACAGGAGTTTGTGGAGCAGGTGCTTCTTCGGGCGCTTCGGGCGCAGGTCGTCTGTTGCGGATATAATTTTCGCTTCGGTCACGGCGGTGTCGGGGACGCCGCCCTGCTCCGGACCTTGTGTGAGCCGCTCGGCATCGAGGTGCGCGTGGTGCCGGAGGTGACGCGTGACGGCACCGCCGTCAGCTCCACCGCGATTCGTCAGGCTCTGACCGACGGCGATATGGAGCGGGCACGCGGTTTTCTCGGTCGCCCGTACGCTCTGACACTTCCCGTCGGCTCCGGCGATCATCGTGGAACCGCCTGGGGAGTCCCAACCTTGAACCAGGCTCTGCCGCCTGAATACACCGTTCCGCGCTACGGTGTGTACGCCTCGTTGGTCGTGCTGGACGGCGTACAGCACCGTGCTATCACCAATCTGGGGGTACACCCCACGGTGGGCGGTACAAAAACGCCTCAGGCGGAAACCTATATTGAAGATTACAGCGGAGACCTGTACGGAAGAACCGTCACCGTCGAGCTGATTCGCTTTCTGCGTGAGGAGCGGTGCTTCGACGGTGTGGAACAGCTTCGTACACAGATTGCCGCCGACCTCGTCACGGCACATACCCTGCTCGGCGGCGACGGCGGACGCGCTATTCTGTTCGATTTTGACGATACGTTGCAGGACCGTGCTGTCGCTTTTCTGGACGTAGCGCGTGAAATGCTGTGCCGCGCGTTTCCCGATCTGTCGGCGGATGAAATCGAGCAACGCGCCCGACAGATGTTGGACGAGAACCACGGGGGATATGTAGATTACCTTGACTATTTCCGGCGCCTGCAAGCACGTTGGCATTGGCCGGCGGAGAGCGAGGCGTTGTGGCAGGAGCTTCAGCGGCGGTTTCCGTTTTACACCGCTTTGTTTGCCGATGCGGCGAACGTGCTGCGCGAGCTGAAGCGGCGCGGTTACCGACTGGGGGTCATCACCAACGGCGTTGTGCCGCAGCAAAACCTCAAGCTGGATGTGTCGGCGTTGCGCCCTCTGCTCGACGTGGTACTCATCGGCGGCGAGGAGGGGGTCGCCAAGCCGTCTCCTGAGGTGTTTCGTCGGGCGGCACAACGGCTCTGCGTGTCGCCGGAGCACTGCGTTTACGTCGGTGATTATCCGCCCAACGACCTTGTGGGGGCACAGCGGGCCGGTATGGTTCCGCTGTATATCGACAGAACCGGTCAAGGCGATTGTCCGCCGGAGGTGGAAAGAGTGCAGTCCCTGTCGGAGCTGTTGGAACGGTTCTAATGCCGATAATTATGGAAAAAGCGTCTGTCAAATGACAGACGCTTTTTTTGCACACCGATCGTCGAAAAGCATACGATGGTATCAGCGGATTCGTAAAATGTTGGCGGCGATATCTCCGTTCACCAAATCGACGGTGGCATAGGTTCCGCTGTAGCCGATCGAGCCGGGGTTGATGAGGTACAGACCGTCCTCGTAGCGCGTCAGGCTTTGATGAGTATGGCCGAACAGTGCGATCCGCGCCTGCCGACGCCGTGCTTCGGCGGCCAGTGCGCCGAGGCCGCCCTTTACACCGTATCGATGCCCATGTGTCATAAGCAGAGGAACACCGCCGATGCGAAGCTCCTGCTCGGCGGGCAATGCGGACGCAGTGTCGCAATTGCCGCACACCTGATATACCGGCACGGGACAGGTGGGTGCCAGCGCACGCATTTCCGCGGCACCGTCACCGAGATGTAAAACGCAGTGCGCGTCCGGTTGCTCGTCCAGCGCACGCATGAGGGAACGGGCGTCCCCGTGTGAATCGGAAACAACAAGAATGCGAAGCATAAGACTATTCCTTTCCCGGTCAGCATAGTTTGAAATGGGGGTGAGAGTATGGGGCAAATCACACCGGATCAGCTACAGGCCTTGATCGGCTTTGCCGCCAAACGGTTGGGCATGACCCCACAGCAGCTTGCCGGTACCGTGCAATCCGGAGGACTGAATGCTTTGAGTGATCGTGTCGGTGCGGAAAATGTCCGTCGTATCAACGACATGGTCGGTGATCGTCAAAAAGCGGAGCGGTTTTTAAGCTCACCGGAGGTACAGCGCATGATGGAACAGCTGTTGGGAGGTACCGATAACCATGGATGAGGAGCTGACTCGCAAGCTGGATCATCTGCTCAATTCACCGGAGGGGATGGAACAAATCCAGAGCATGATGAAGGCGTTGGGCGTGGCGACACCCTCTGCCGACGCTTCACCGGCACTGCCGGTCGATGCCTCCGTGTCGGAGCCACCGCCTTTGCCGGACGCCGGCCCGTCAATGAATGGATTGCTGAATTTGGCTCCCTTGCTCAGCTCGCTGGGGAAGGAAGACCAAAACACGGCGTTGCTGAAGGCATTGCGTCCGTACCTGCACGGCGGCCGTGAAAAGCGACTGGATGAATCGCTGAGGCTGATGCAGTTGTTGAAAATATTGCCCCTGCTGGAGCAAAAGGGAGGACTGCTCGGATGAGTGCGGGACGAAATATGATACAGATGCAGCAGGAGGCGGCAGAGCGTGTCAAACGAATGCAGGAGCGGTCACGTCGATTGGTGCAGGAGCACCCGGTCAACGTGTATCGCGGCACGACGGTAACGCCGTCCGGCAGAGTCGAGCCGCCTGTGTCGGAGCCGGAGTGCCTGCCGCCGAACGGTAAGCCGAAGGCGTCGGTGCAGACGGAAGTGAGCCTGCCGACGGAACGGCCGTCGGATACCGGTGCCGGGCTTGCTTCGTTACTGCAAGGAGACCGCGAGCAAACGCTGGTGCTTTTGCTTGCGGTCATTCTTGCCAAAAACGGAGCACCGCTGGAGCTGGTGCTGGCATTGCTGTATGTGGGAATGTGATCAGTCTGTAAATTCCGTCGGATTTTCCCGAATGTAAGCGGTGCATTTTTCCAAAGGCTTTTCGACCTCCATGGCGTGAGCCAGTGCGGCGATATGTTCTTCGGAGAAGGGCTGTGAGTCCGCTTCGGCGGCACTCCATGCCATCTGCAGAGCCTCGGCCGAGGCGGTGGCACCGAGGTGCTCCAGGCCTTCGAGGATCGTCGGGACCAATCGGACGGACGACGAGCGGAAGAAGACGTCCGACGACTGCTCGTGAAAATCATTACAGCAGAGTATCCATACGCTGTATACCGCCGAGCGGCCGCGCGAGAGAAACGGCAGCACAGCCAGCGGATCGGGACGCTTTTTGTCCATCTTATTCATCAGGTTGGCAATGACGGCGGTAAGCAGTTCATCGTCGGGCAATGCCTGTAAGCATTCCTCGGTCATCACGGCGTAGCGGCGACAAAGAGCGGCAGAGCGGTCGCTCTTTGTTTTTTTATTCAGAAAAGCCAGATAAGCGGCGATAACCAGCGCAAGAGCAATCAAAACCAGGGTCTCAATACCGATATCATTCAACAGCTCATTCAACAGGGACATGGTCAGTCTCCTTTCGTCAGCAGACGATAAATCTCACCTTTTTTCAATCCGGTTTCGGCGGCGACGCGTCGTGCTGCTTCCGAGGGCGTCAGCTGTTCGTCTGCCATGAGCAGGCGTGCCGATTCGGCGGCGTCCTCCGGGGTGACGGGAATCGGCTCCTGCGGAGCTTGTCCCTCTAAAATAATCACAAATTCACCGCGCGGCGGCTCCTGGCGGTAACGCACGACCGCCTCTGCCAGTGTGGTGCGGATGACCTCTTCGTGTAGCTTGGTCAATTCGCGCACCAAGCACACGCGCCGATCGCCCAGAGCGGCCAGCATATCCTCCAGTGTAGAGGGCAGCTTGTGCGGTGCTTCGTAAAACACCATGGTACGTGGCTCGTTCTTGAGCGACTCTAAGTGCTCTTTGCGACTGCGGCGATTGACGCTCAAAAAGCCTTCAAACGTGAACCGCCCGGTCGGCATTCCGGAGACGGCCAGCGCTGTGATGACGGCGCTGGGACCGGGAACCACCGTGACCGGGATACCGCGTTCGTGGCACAGAGCGACCAAATCCTCGCCCGGATCGGAGATGGCGGGCATACCGGCGTCTGTGACCAGCACGGCGTTTTCGCCTGCTTCCAGCTTGCGGCAGATGTGTTCGCCCCGCTCGCGCTTATTGTGCTCGTAATAGCTGATGAGCGGCTTGCGTATGCCGAAGTGGTTGAGCAGTGCCAGAGAAACACGGGTATCCTCGGCGGCGATAAAGTCACAGGCGTTCAGCGCTTCCAGCGCTCGCGGCGACAGATCGGACAGATTGCCGATGGGAGTTCCCACCAGCGTTAGCGTTCCGGGCATGTCGGCACCTCACTTTCTAAAATCAACGGGGGTAGTACACGAAGCGACGGCCGTCCGTTGCGGACGGCATCGCAAAGCAGCAAAAAAGGTGGCAGAGCGGCGCGTGCATGAACCAGCTGTAAGCGCTTCGGCTCCAGATGCTGTTGCCGCAACGCTGTAAAAACGTCTGCCATGCGTTCGGGACGGTGACACAATATCAAATGACCGCCGTGACGCAACAAACGGGCGGCGGCAGCGGTAACCGCGTTCAGGGTGTCGCCCTGCTCCTGCCGTGCCAGACGGCGTTCGGGAGAAGCGGCGGCTTTGCCGCTGTGTTCGGAAAAATACGGTGGATTGCAAAGCACACGGTCGTATTCTCCGGCAGGGAGCGTCAGCGAGAGCCAATTCTGCTCATGAACCGCGATTAGGCTTTCCAAGCCGTTCTCGCGGATATTCTTCCGTGCCAAAGCCACGGCGGACGGAGAACAGTCCACGGCATCGATGATGGGTGCCGGAGCGGCGCGGTGGAGCAGAAGGGGGAGAATACCGCAGCCGGTGCCCAGATCGCAGATTCGTTCATAATGCCGGGCATCGGCAAAGTCAGCCAGCAGCAGGGCATCGGTTCCGAAGGTGTGCTCCTCCGATACGGTGATATAACGCCCACCGCCGAGTTGTTCGGTGTGTGCCTGTGACATGCTTTCACCTCCGAGATAGCAAAAGGCTGTCGTAACCGGTACGGTTAACCCGCCAAATTACGACAGCCCATGTGAGCACAGCTGATTAGTCGGCCTGGGGAGCACCCACCGGGCAAACGCCGGCACATGCACCGCAATCGATGCAGGTATCCGCGTCGACGACATATTTGCCGTCGCCCTCGGTGATCGCGCCAACCGGGCAACCCTCGGCGCAAGCGCCGCAAGCGATGCACTCGTCAGTAATTTTGTAAGCCATGTTTCAGCACCTCCTTTTCCTAGCGAATACTACAATACCATACTTTTTTGTAAAAATCAACTGAAATTTTGCCGGAAATCCCGCAAATGCGAAAAAGGGCTTGCGTTTCACGTCGAAAGGTGTGTATAATGTATTTACATTACAGAATGGGGGGATATGCCTTGGCAGAATATCAATGGAATGCATCGCTGCTGCGCCATGTGTTTATCCTGCCGGAAGACGTAGCGGACAAGCATTTACGCTTGGCCGGTGCGGTACAGCTCAAGGTTCTGCTGTGGCTGTCCCGTCACGACGGTGCCTATGAGGACGAAGCCTGCTCCCGTGCGGTCGGTGCCTCGGCGCCCGATTGCCGTGATGCGCTCCGTTATTGGGTCGAAGCCGGTGTTTTGCAGACGGTTGCGGAGCCGGTATCCGAATTACCGGCTGCGCCGGTTACGGTATTGCCGACCGCGCCGTCAGTTGCCCCGGAGGTCAAGGTACCGTTGGCGCGTCCGCAAGCGGTCAAGCCGCAAATGCCGGAGGTGATTGCCCGTCGGGACAGCGATGCCGAGTTCGCCTATCTGCTGGACGAGGTGAGCGCGCGCTTGGGACGTCCGCTTTCACCGGGTGACATGGAAACACTGCTGTATTTGTGCGACACGGCCGGTCTGCCGGCCGGCGTTGTTTTGATGGTGGTCGGTTATGCCGTTTCCGCCGAACGCCTGACCATGCGATACATCGAAAAGGTGGCGCTGGATTGGGCGGATCGGGGGATCGTGACCATGGCGGCCGCCGAAGAATA
>CAYQBP010000012.1:0-4915 GCA_964415745.1 uncultured Eubacteriales bacterium | reverse complement strand
CGAGCAGGGCGTCGATACCGTCGAAAAGGCGGAGGCGCTTTCGTCGGGAGGCAAAAAGCCGAAGCCGTCGGCGCCGGTCGAAAGCGAATATGAAACGATGGTTGAACAGTATATTCCGGTGTATAAAAAGAAAAAGAAAGGATGATCGTCATGGCATACAGTCCGGAAATTTACCGACAGGCGCAGACAATTTTGGAACAACGGCGCTCTGCGGCGCAGGCGCATGCCGCGACGATGCATCAAAAATGGGTGCGTGAGATTCCGCGTCTGCGTGAAATCGAACAGCAGATGGCACAGTCTGCCGGTAAGGTGGTCTCGGCCATTCTGAACGGCAACAACGTGGAGCGCGAGGTGGAACGCATCAAAGCGGAAAACCTGTCCCTGCAGGTGGAAATGTCCATGCTGTTGCGTGAACACGAAGCCGGGATCGCCAATTTTGATCCGCAGTATACCTGCCCTCGCTGTGAGGATACGGGCTTTGTTGGTCAAAAGCGGTGCGAATGCTTTCAAACGTTGCTGAAGGAGCTGTCCTGCCAGGCGCTTTCGGAGCTGTCGGGTATGCACCCGCTGTCCTTTGACGACCTGTCGCTGGACTATTACTCCGCTCAGCCGGAATCCAAGGCCGGAATTTCGCCCCGTGCGCGTATGCGTGAGGTCTTTAATTACTGCCGTGCGTACGCAGAAGGCTTTGACGGCTCCGACACCAGCCTGCTGTTGCGCGGCCCTACCGGCGTCGGGAAAACGCATTTGTCGCTGGCCATTGCCGGCGAGGTGCTTTCCAGAGGCTATTCCGTGGTTTACGGCCCGGTGCAAAAGCTGTTGCATCGGCTGGAAAACGAGCACTTCGGCCGTTCCTCCGGCAACAGCGAGGATGTGCTGACCGGGTGCGATCTGCTGATTTTGGACGATGTGGGAACGGAGTTTTCCAGCTCGTTTTATACGTCGGCGCTGTATAATATCATTAACGAGCGGATGCTGTCCGGCAAGCCGACGATCATCAGCACCAATTTGAACCAAAAGGAATTGACCGACCGCTACGGTGAACAGATTGCTTCGCGGATCACCGGTACCTTTCAACCGATAGTGTGCGCCGGGGCGGATATTCGTCAGCTGAAGCTGCGTCAATCGTTGACATAAGACAAGCACAAGGAGGAACCGACGTGGAATCCAATCGGATTTGTATGGGATGTATGAAGGCCTTATCCGAAAACGAGGTCAAATGCGAACGCTGCGGCTACCCGGCGGCCGGAATCAATCCCGGCGAGTATTTGCCGGTACGCACCGTCTTAAATGAGCGCTATCTGGTGGGACGTGTGCTGGAAATCGGCGGCGACAGTGCGGTTTATATCGGACTGGATATGAACGACAACAGTCGTGTGACGATTCGGGAGTTTTTTCCGCCGGAGCTGGCACAGCGTGTGGATCGTGTGAACGTTGCCGCTGTTGAGGGAAAGTCGGCGGCATTTGATGCGTGCCGTGTCAAGTTCCTGAACCTGGCTCGCGCAGTGGCCCGCTTGCGCGAGGTGCTGGTGGTGGTGCCGGCATACGATATTTTTGAAGCCAACGGTACCACGTACAGCATCAGCGAGTATTGCGAAGGAATCAGCCTGGAAAAATACGTGGCAAAACGCGGCGGCCGCCTGCCGGTTGAGGAGGTGCGCCACCTGTTCCTGCCTCTGATCGAGGCCATGTCGGTGATTCACCGCACCGGCGTGTTGCATTTGGCGCTGTCTCCGAAAAACATTCTGGTAGACCGCGAGGGTCGCCTGAATGTAAAGAACTTCGCTATCAACGAGGTGCGTACCGCCGGTGGCGTCGGCAAAATCAGCCGCGTGGCAGGCTGTGCCGCACCGGAGCAATATGACAGCAACGCCACCTGCACACCGGCCACGGATGTGTACGGACTGGCGGCGTCTATGTTTTTTGCCCTGACCGGCCGTGTGCCCACGGAGGCTCCCCAGCGCATGAAGCGCGGCGGCGATGATCTGATGATGCCGGCCGAGGTGGCCGATAGCCTGCCGCCGTACATTCACGAAAGTCTGTACCGCGCTTTGCGGTTGCCGCCGGAGCGTCGGACACAAACGGCACAGCAGCTGCTTGACGAGCTTTCGGCAACGCAGGCGGTAGCGACTCTACGCAACGATGACGACGAGGAAGAGGAGACTCCGACGGTGAATCGCAAAAAGCGTCACGTTCCCTACGTGGCACTGGTGTTTGTGGTGGCAATCATCGGATTGGTCGTGCTGGTCGGCTTTGTGCTCGGAAAGCTGGGAATTTCTCTGTCCGGCTCCGGCAGCTCCGCACCGACGACGACCGCCTCCGGCGTGGCTGCGACCACCACCGTTCCCAGCAAAACGGAAAAGCCGGAAGAGCTGTTTGAAGTGGATAATGTGGTCGGCAAAACGTGGAAATCCGTGGAGGGACGCACCCTGAACGGAAGTATGCGTGCGGTATTTGTCGGCTATGTTTACGACAGCACGGTTGCCAACGGCACCATCGTTTCGCAGTCGCCGTCGGCCGGTGAGCAGGCCAAGGCCGGCACGGTGATTCAGATAACGGTCAGCATGGGCAAGGAAGCCACGATGCCCGATGTGGTCGGCTTGCCCGGCGAGAAGGTCAAAGCGTTGCTGGAAAGCCTGGGCTATGCGGTAACGATCAGTGAGCGCAATGCTCCGGAGGTGGATGCCGGCGCGATTTATAAAACCACACCGGCGGCCGGTGCCAAGCTCAGCATCGATGATAAAATCACATTGTATATCAATAATTACGCGGAATAAGAGGACTTGCTATGAATGTCGTTAAGCAACACACACCGCAGGGCGCCTTTCCGAGCCTGTCCTACATACTGACAGTGCCGGAGGATTGGGAGCCGGAGCGTGAACAGCTTCCGATGATCGTTTTTTTACACGGTGCCGGTGAACGGGGTGCTGTGGACGAATTACAGCATTCGTTCTTTGCACCGACAAGGCTGTTCACCGAGCAGCCGTCGTATCACGGCTTGCGTGTGATTACGCTGACCCCGGTGTGCCCTCCGGAATATGTGTGGTATCCGTTGCTTCTGCCGGTGCACGAGCTGATCGAAACGGTTGCCGACGAATGCCATGTTGACCGCGACCGCATTTCCATTTGCGGCTGCAGTATGGGCGGCTTCGGCACGTGGGAAATGATTTGCGCCTATCCGGAGCTGTTTTCGGCGGCAGCGCCGATTTGCGGCGGCGGCATGGTGTGGCGTGCCGGATTGCTGAAAAATATGCCGTTGCGCGTGTTTCACGGTGGCTCAGATTCCGTGGTTCCGGTGATTTATTCCCAGCTCATGACCGATGCCGTCAACAAAGCGGGCGGCCAGGCGGAGCTGACGGTATTTCCCGGCGTCGATCACGATTCCTGGATTCCGACGTTCCGGGATACCGATGTGATCGAGTGGCTGATCGGTCAAAAGCGCTCTTTGTAAATCAACGGAGCAGATGAAATACAGAAAAGGGGAAAACAACATGTTACTGAAAAACGCAACGATCTACAACGATCAATTCGAGACGGTCAAGCTGAACGTCACCGTCGAGGGTGAGCGGATCGCCGCCGTGGATACGCGCACGACGGGGGAGAATGTGCTGGATTTGGAGGGGTACACGGTTCTGCCCGGCTTCATCGATATGCACATTCACGGCTGTGCCGGACACGACGCCTGTGAAGCGACGCCGGAAGCGCTGGAGGCCATGTCGCGTTGCCTGGTACAGCGTGGTGTTACCTCGTTCTGCCCCACATCGATGACGCTGTCGTTTGAACAGCTGCAATCAACGTTCCGCAACGTGGCCGCTTCCCAAAGCACGGTGACCGGTGCCTACATTCAGGGCGTAAACATGGAAGGCCCCTACATTGCCATGTCCAAAAAGGGCGCGCAGAACGGCGCGTACGTTCGCAACCCCGATGCCGAGGAGTTCAAGCGGCTGTTCGAGGATTGCGGCGGTATCGTGAAGGTGGTCGATATTGCTCCCGAAACCGACGGTGCCAAGGAGTTTGTCGAACAGATTCAGGCGATTTGCCCGGTTTCCGTGGCGCATACGGCAGCGGATTACGATCAGACCTGTGCCGCGTTTGAATGGGGCGTGCGGCACGTCACTCACCTGTATAATGCCCAAAGCGGTCTGACCCATCGCTCTCCCGGCGTGGTCGGTGCGGTTTTTGACAAGTCCAAGCAATACGGCGTCCGTGCCGAGCTGATTTGTGACGGCTTCCATATTCATCCGGCCGCTCTGCGGATCGCTTTTGCCCAGCTCGGCGAGGATAACACGGTCATCGTCAGTGACTCCATGTCTGCCGCCGGTCATGTGGACGGCGAATACGATCTGGGCGGACAGACGGTGTATGTGCGTAACGGTAAGGCGTTGCTGGCAGACGGCACGATTGCCGCTTCCACCTCGAATGTGTACGAGGAAGTGAAGAATGTCATCCGTTTCGGTATCCCGGTGAAGCAGGCGATCAAGTCGGCTACGATCAATCCGGCGCGCGCCATTCGCGCGGATCATGAGACCGGCTCGATTAGTGCAGGAAAATATGCCGACCTGCTGGTGGTTGACGATGAGTTTAACATCGTTCTGGTCATCGTGCGTGGTGAGATCAAGGTAGACAATCGCTGATTAAAAAACGAGAAGCAGGCACCGCCGCTCCCGATAATGGAGACGGCGGTGCTTTTCGTCTTGACATTTTTCCCAAAAGCCGATATACTGGTATTGTCGTTAGGCGTTGTGGAGAGAAAAGCAAAAGCAGGCATTGCTCTGTTCTTTCGCTTTTTGGTTTTTAAGCGCCGTGAAGGTGAGGGCCAATCATGAAATTTTTGACGATGCTCAATGACTTTAATACGGTTTCGGTTGCCTTTCGCGTGGTTTTGGCGGCGTTGCTGGGCGGCTTAATCGGCAGT
>CAYQBP010000011.1:0-19111 GCA_964415745.1 uncultured Eubacteriales bacterium | reverse complement strand
CCTGTGTAAGGGGAGGTGGATTTTTGCGAAGCAAAAAGACGGAGGGGTTGTTACGGAGTGATTGTTGTGTACAAGCCTAGACGATACAATCAGACCACAATGCTTCCTAAAACGTAAAATTTGTCCGCCGTCTACGTTGTCATACGACCGTAAACGGCAGTTTTACGGTCTTTTCCGCCTTGACGGACGAAAAAATTTTACTGTTTTAGGTCGAAGATTTTGAAAGCTACGGCGCTGTTTAGCGGCGAGGCGACCGACTGAAGAATACCGGCGTATTGTGAACGGAGGGCAACGAAGCCGATAACAGCGCCGTTCTTTCAAAAAAGTATTGTTGTCTGATTGCATCGTCTATTCGTTTGTACCGACAACCCTCCCGACATGCTATTGCATGTCACCCTCCCTTACACAGGGAGGGAAACTCCCCCAGTCAGCTTCGCTGCCAGCCCCCTCGGTGAGGGGGCTTATTTAACCTCCCTCTCCGAGGGAGGTGGCGTGGCGAAGCCACGACGGAGGGAGTGCCACCGCCACGTGGCTTCAAGCCCAAGCTCCGCACTACTGCAGCACGTAGCACAATCGGCGCGATAGCTTCGCCCCGACTGTACGCTGGTTGACATTTTTCGCACCAAAAAGATAGCCGCCTGTCACACGACAAGCGGCACTTTTACGTTGTAGCACAACAGCCTATTCACTTTTCCGCCGACGGTGCCACAGCCACTCCGCCGCCACAAACGCCAGAATCCCCACCGCCGTGATCATCAGATCGGTCATGGTATCCGCGATCGGCGACGTGCCGAGCCGCATCGCCTCCTTCACGCGTTGCGCGTCGGCGTCCAGCAGGGCGTCGCTGATAAACTCGAAAATCTCCCAGAGCGCGCCGCACCCCATTACCGACAGCCCGGCCAACACATACCGTCCGCCACGGCGCAGACCCTCGCCGCCCCAGCGCAGGATCAGCGTGTACACCACCGCACAGCCGACCGCGCCGAACAGGGCGTGCATCAGCAGATCCCACCACGATACGGTGCGATACCACTGCAGGGCACTGCCGAGAAAGCTCGCCAGCACGATGTGCAACGCGATCATCACGTTGAGCGACATCGGGAACGGCCGTCGCGTCCAACGCCCCCACAGCGGCAAAATCGCCGGCACGCAGGCGGTAAACGCCACCTGAACGTACACGACCGGGTTGATCGCCTCGGCGGTCAGCGAATACCACAGGAGCGTCACCGCCCCCAGGATCAGCGTTACCATCAGCGGCCGCCACTCGCGGCGACTTTTCATCGGCTCGGTCATACAAACACCTCTGTCACTCTTTTGGAGTATTGTATCACCGTTTTTCCGGAAAAATGTTGCCGAATTGTAAAAAGCCTTCGTCAGCGTCCGCAATTTTTGTCAAAGGACGGATTGCAGGCGTAGAAGTTGCGACTGTCCAGGCGGTCGGTGGCAAGGCGCAGACCTTCACCGAAGCGCTGATAGTGCACGATCTCGCGTTCGCGCAGGAACTTCAGCGGCTCGCGCACATCGGGATCGTCAATCAGCCGAAGCAGGTTGTCATACGTCACGCGCGCCTTTTGCTCTGCCGCCAAATCCTCGTGCAGATCGGCCAGCACGTCGCCCTTGGCGGCGATATACTCGGCGCGCCACGGCAAGGAGGATGCCGCCATGGGATAGACGGCGGCGGTGTGATCCGTAAAATACTTGTCGAAGCCGGAGCGCTTGATCTCCTCCTCGGTCAGATTGCGCGTCAGCTGATACACCATCGCGCAGACCATCTCCATGTGCGCCAGCTCCTCGGTGCCGATGTCGGTCAGCAAGCCCTTCAGCTCGTTATACGGCATGGAATATCGTTGCGTCAAATAGCGCATCGAGGCGCCCAGCTCGCCATCGGGGCCGCCGTACTGACTGATGATGATTTGCGCGTACCTCGGGTTGGGATTGGCGATCCGCACCGGGTACTGCAACGTTTTCTCATACTGCCACATGTCCGCTGCTCCCCCTTCCGCACTCCCACGGCCACGGGCCGTCGATCCAGCTCCAGCCGCCGTTGTCCGGCGCCTCGTCGGAGGTCAGACACAGCGCGCCGTGCTTTGCCTCGTACTCCGCCGCCAACGCCTGTCGCGCCTCCAACAGCTCACGCCGCTTGGTAAGAGCGCAGGTGTCCTGCGGATGCGTATCCGCATACAGGGTCATCTCCCACACCGCAAAGGCGTACGCGCCCAGTCGGTTTTTCATCACCGTTCTCTCATCCACGGCACGTCCCCCCTGTCGCCAGCGGTTTGTCCAGCTCCGGGAACAGCGTTCCGCGCTCAAAGCCGCGCTCCGGCTCGTACACCGACGTCAACGGCTGGGACAGCACATACGCCATCGCCAGCACCATGCCGTCGCAGGCCGTCTCCCCATTCGCCGCCGTCGGCGGTACGCCGGTGCAGGCACAGGCGGCGGAGCGAGAGGCGGTCATCGGTGAAGAATACCGTCGCGGCATACTGCCATAGCGCATACCGGGCATATTACCCACTCACATTCTCTCCCTTTCGGTAAATTTCGGAAGCCTCGGCTCCCTAACCCAGTATATGCCGCCCCTCCGCCACGCGTCCGCACAAAAAGCAACCCTGCTCGGATCGCTCCGGGCAGGGCTGTGGTTTTCATGGTATTCGGTTGCGCGGCGCGCTTACGCCGTGGAGGATGCTTTTCAGGCGTCGCTCACGCTGATGAACAGGCGGTACGGGAAATCGTCGGAGGACAGTGCCTCGTCGCCGTAGTAGACCCACACCGCAGGATACTTCGGCACCGTGATCCGCACCTCGGCGCCGGTGAATTCCACCGCGCCGGACAGATCGACCGTCAGCACCAGATCGGCGCTGGTGATCCGGCTCAGCGTGCGGCGGTCACCGCACAGAATGATGTCGTCCACGATGGCGTTCTCCACCAGCGCGGCACGCTTATCCGCCGCCAGGCCGTTGACGGTCACATCGGTGATGCTGTCCACCGTCACCGACATGGTGCGCGTCTGCATATTGCTCACCGCCAGCGAGACCAGCACCTCCATGCTGCCGCTGAGCGGCTCCACGCCGTCGGGCAGGCTCAGGGTGCGGGTAAACTGCGCCGTTGAGGGCAGAATGTGGTCGAAGTCGATCACGCCCAAGTCCAACGTATCCCCGATGGTCGCCAGGGTATCCGATTCACCCACCAGGGTCAGCGACGTGATGGGCGAGCGATCCACCGGATTCAGCAGGGTGACCAAATCCTTGGCAGACAGACCGGAGGGGACGTTTTCCAGCGTATAGGTCAGCCCCACCGTTTTGGTGGAACGAACCGGCACCGTCATGGTCACCGTGCCGTCACTGCTCCCGGCAATCTCACAGCCGGACAGATCGATGACCTGACCGGATTCGTTGTACGCCACCAGCCGGGCGCGGAGCTGTGTGGTTTTGGAGAGCACGTGCTCGCCGTCCAGCACCACGCGCACCGAGTCGATCTGCGAGGTCACCGCCTGCGGCCCTTCGATCTGCACGCGCCCGTCCTTGACCACCGACGAATCCAGCGTGATGGACTGCTTCGGCAGGTATTGCGAGCTTTCGTCCGCCGGGGCGACGTTCAACAGCTTTTTGTCGTCGTCGGTAAAATCGACGGTGTAAAAATCATTCGTCCACTTTTCGCACTCCACCGTCACCATGGCCGGCGAAACGGAGTTGATGGTATAGTCGTTGTAGCGGCCGCTTTTGGACACGGTCAGCGAAACATACGAACGACCGGGTCCCTGAATATCCGACAGGTCGGGCTTGATCTCCAGATCGTCGGCGGTCAGGCTATAGATCACCGAGCGTGTCCCCTCCACCGTGATGTTCACGGTAAAGGTATCGTCACCGACGACACGCAGATTGGCATATTCCGCGCTGGTATCGGTCAAATCGACCTTGACCGAGGCGGAAATGGTGCGTTGCTGAACGTTGCCGGGGCCGAACGAGATGATCGCCCACACCGTGATCGCCAGCACCAGCGAGGCGATCAGCATCACCCGATCCTTATGGAGCAGGGCGTTCAAGGAAAACTTCTTCATTTCTTGAACCACCTCCGCACGAGCTTGACGATTTTATGCTGCTCCAGCTGTTCGTCGGTCAGCACATTGCTCCAGATGATCTCCTTTTCCAGGTAGGCCGTCAGGCTTTCCGCCGTAAAATTCCGCTTCAGCTTGCCGCCGACGGCCACCGACACCACGCCGGTTTCCTCCGAAACGACCACGATGACGGCATCGGAGTTTTCGCTCATACCCAGTGCTGCGCGGTGACGGGTGCCCAGGCTGCGGTTCAGCGATTCATCGTGTGTCAGCGGCAGAATACAACCGGCGGCATACACGCGCGCATCGCGCAGAATGGCGGCACCGTCGTGCAACGGCGCTTTGTTGAAGAAGATGTTGCCGAGCAGCTCGGCGGTGGTATCCGCGTTCAGCTCGGTGCCTGTGGCGGCAATGTCACCCAAACGGGTGTTGCGTTCAATGACAATGAGGGCGCCCATGCGCTGACCCTTGAGCACCTCGGTCGCCGTGGCAACCGACGCGATGGCACGCTGCCAGCGTTCGATAAATTCGCGGCTTTCGGCACTGCTGGCGCCCTGAATACGGAACCGCGAAAAGCCGGAATGACCCATGCGCTCCAGGGCGCGCCGCAGCTCCGGCTGGAAAATGATGGCCAGAATAATCAACAGGTTGTCCATCAAGACCTGGAGCAGGTATTTGGTCGTCGTCAGACCGAACAGGTACGCCGCCCCGTAGGCCAGTCCCAGCAAAAGGAAGCCCTTCAGCAGCTGCTCGGCGCGGGAGTCACGCACCAGCTTGATGATGCCGTACACCGCCACCGCCACGATCAGGATGTCCAACGTGTCGGTGATGGGGTGATAACTGCGGAAAAACATGACAATGCTATCCCACACCGAAGAAAAAAATGCCGCCAACGTGCTCACCCGCCCTTCTGCCGAATTACTTTATACATAATATTGTACCATATTTTACGGTGATTGCAAGGCTTTTCTTGCAATTCTGCCCAAGTTTTTCGCAACCTCGTCCACCTCCGCGTTGGTTGTAAAGGCGGACGGGCACAAACGAACCGCCCCCTGCGGCAGGGTTCCCAGCCGTCGGTGGGCGCTCGGCGCACAGTGCAGGCCGGCGCGCACGGCGATCCCGGCGGACGCCAGCCGTGCCGCCACCGTCTCGGAGGGAAGCCCCTCCACCGTCAGCGTCACCAGCGGTACGGTGTGCGCCAAATCGGGACGAAGCGTGTGCAGACGGATCCCCGGCACCGCGGACAGGCGATCGTACAGCCGCCGCATACACGCCGTTTCGCTCTGCGCCAGCGCTTCGCGTCCCTGCCGCCGCACAAAGTGCACCCCGGCGTGCAGTCCGCAGATGCCCGGCACGTTCAGCGTGCCGCTTTCCAAACGGTCGGGCAGCTCCTCCGGCTGGAGGGGCGACAGCGACCGACTGCCGGTACCGCCCTCCACAAGCGACGGCAACCGCCGCTCGCCGCGACACAGCAGGACGCCGGTGCCCATCGGCCCGTACAGTGCCTTATGACCGGGAAGGCACAGAAAATCAATGTGATCCTGCGCCATGTCCAGCGGCAAAACACCGGCGCTCTGCGCGGCGTCCACGGCAAAGGGAAGCCGCCTGCGGTGTGCCAGAGCGCCGAGCTCACGGATCGGAAGCCGCCAGCCGCCGACGTTGGACGCGTGTGTGCACAGCACCAGCCGCGTATTGGGACGGATCGCACGCCGAAAGCTCTCCACGGTGCGCTCCGGCTCACCGGGAAGCACCGCCGCCTCGGTAAAGGTCACGCCCCGTTCGGCCAACGCGGTCAGCGGACGGATAACGGCGTTGTGCTCGCAGTCGGAGATCACCGCGTGTCCCCCACCGGCGAGCAGGCCCTTGATTACGTAGTTCAGCGCCACGGTACAGTTGGCGGTAAAAACCACGCCGGTCGGGTCGTCCAGCCCGAAAAAATCCGCCAACGCCTCGCGGCACGCGTACACACGGGCGGCGCTTTCCATCGCCATGGCGTAGCCGCCGCGTCCCGGATTGGCGCCGTAGCGCCAAAGCGCCCGTTCCACCGCCTGCCGCACCTCCGGCGGCTTGGGAAAGGTGGTGGCGGCGTTGTCCAGATAAATCACCGCCGCCCACTCCCGTCGGCTATACGCACCACGCGAATCCCGGCGCGCCGCAGTGCTTCGGCCGGCGAGCCGCCGCCGCGCACCAGCAGACTGTAGCCGCACCCCTCCTCCGCCGTCACGTTGGCGGCGCGTTGTATATGCACCGTATAGCCCCGCGACTCCAGCACGCGCTTGCCGCGCATCGCCTGAGTCACCGAGCCGACGTAGATCGTTGTCCACTCCATCGGTCTCACCTCATGACCAATATATGCCGGACAACGGCGCGCGTCACCGACGGCTGTCCAGATATTCCTGCAAAATGATGGTCGCGGACACCGTGTCCACGATCGCCTTGCGCTTTTTGCCGCGCACGTTGGTCTCGTTCAAAAAGCCGATGGCGGACACCGTGGTCAGCCGCTCGTCCCACAGCGTGACCGGCAGACCGGTGCGCTCGCGCAGTGCCTCGGCAAAGGCTTCGGCGCGCTGAGCGCTTTCCCCGCGTGAGCCGTCCATGTTGCGCGGATGTCCCACCACGAGGGCGCGTACTCCCTCACGCGTGACCGTCGCCACGATCTCCTCCAACAGCTTGTCCGTGTCGGGCTGAGCCACCGTACCGACCGGCGACGCCAGCATTTCCAGCTCGTCGCAAATCGCCAATCCCGTTCTCGCCAGCCCCAAATCAATGGCTAAAATTCTCATTTCGGCACCCGTTTCCGTTGATAGTCTCCCTGTATTGTACCACATCGCCGTCCGCTTGGCAAACGCTTTCTTGCCACGCAGGAATTTTTTCTCCAACCTTCAAAAACAAACAAAAAAACGGCTTTTCGGTTTTCAAACCCATTTTTTTGAAATTTTTGCAGAAACCTCTTGCAATTTACAATGTATCTTGTTATAATGGTACCAATCTTTTTTATACGAAGGAGTAATGGTTATGTCGTACGTTGAATCCGTGTATGAATCCGTCGTTCGCAAGAACCCCGGCGAGCCTGAATTCCACCAGGCGGTCAAGGAGGTTCTCGAATCGTTGGCACCCGTCGTGGCAAAGCACCCCGAATATGAGGCAGCCGGTCTGCTGGAGCGCATTGTCGAGCCGGAGCGCGTCATCATGTTCCGCGTTTCCTGGACCGACGACGCCGGCAAGGTGCAGGTCAACCGCGGCTATCGTGTGCAGTTTAACAGCGCCATCGGCCCCTACAAGGGCGGCCTGCGCTTCCATCCGTCTGTCAACCTGAACATCATCAAGTTCCTCGGCTTTGAGCAGACGTTCAAAAACTCCCTGACCGGTCTGCCGATCGGCGGCGGTAAGGGCGGCTCCGACTTCGACCCCCGCGGCAAGAGCGACGCCGAGATCATGCGCTTCTGCCAGGCGTTCATGACGGAGCTGTGCCGTCACATCGGCTCGCACGTGGACGTGCCCGCCGGTGACATCGGCGTGGGCGGCCGCGAGATCGGCTACCTGTTCGGCCAGTACAAGCGCATCAAGAACAACTTCGAAAACGCTGTCCTCACCGGCAAGGGTATCCCCTACGGCGGCAGCCTGATCCGTCCCGAAGCCACCGGCTACGGCGCTGTGTATTTCTGCGAGGAAATGCTCAAGAGCTTCGGCGAGGAAATCAAGGGCAAGACCTTCGCCATCTCCGGCTTCGGCAACGTAGCCTGGGGCGCGGTGCTGAAGGTCAACCAGCTCGGCGGTAAGGTGCTCACCATCTCCGGTCCCGACGGTTACGTGTACGACGAAAACGGCATCACCGAGGACAAGGCCGCCTACATGCTGGAAATGCGCGCCTCCGGCCGCGACAAGGTGCAGGATTACGCCGACAAGTTCGGTGCCAAGTTCTTCGCCGGTGAAAAGCCGTGGGGTGTCAAGGTGGACGTGTGCCTGCCCTGCGCCACGCAGAACGAGGTTCGTCTGGAGGACGCCAAGAAGATGGTCGCCAACGGCCTGAAGTATTATGTTGAGGTCGCCAATATGCCGACGACCGCCGACGCCGTGGAATACCTGAAGGAGAACGGCGTGGTCATCGCCCCGTCCAAGGCTGTCAACGCCGGCGGCGTGGCTGTCTCCGCTCTGGAAATGAGCCAGAACAGCCTGCGTATGTCCTGGAGCGCCGAGGAAGTGGACGAAAAGCTGCACGGCATCATGGTCAACATCTACAAGAACCTGTCCGACGCCGCCAAGGAATACGGCATGGAGGGCAACCTCATTGCCGGTGCCAACATTGCCGGCTTCAAGAAGGTCGCGGAGGCCATGATGGCTCAGGGTATCGTCTGATAGCCCTCTCGGATAACCCCTCCGAAAAAGCCAACGAGCAGACTCACACGAGTCTGCTCGTTTTTTTGTGCGCTTTTTCACACTCCGCCGTCCCCTATCCCTTGACCGCGCCGCCGGTTACGCCCTCCACGTAGTAGCGTTGCAGGCACAAGAACAGCACCGTGACCGGCACCGCCACCAGCACGGCACCGGCGCAGAAGCGCGTGAAATAGGCATACAGGTTTTCGCGTGTCAGCATTTGGTACAGCCCCAGCGCGACGGTGTAGCTTTCGTAGTTGTCCTTCATGATGACGCTGACAAAAATGAAGTCCGCAAACGGTGCGATAAACGAGGTCAGCGCGGTGTACACCGCAATCGGCTTGGACAGCGGCAGGGTGATTTTCCAGAAAATATCGTGCCGCGACGCACCGTCAATGGTGGCGGCCTCGTCCAGCGCACGCGGCAGGGTGTCGAAAAAGCCCTTGGCGATGAAGTAGCCGAGGCACGCCGACGAGGAATACACCAGCACCAGCGCCGCCAACGACTGATCCAGCCCCACCAGCTTCAGCAGGTGATACACCGCAATCATGGACATGAAGCCGGGAAACATACCGAGAATCAGCCCGATGTTCATCAGCGGCCGCCGCGCGCGAAAGCGCAGGCGACTAAAGGCATAGCCAACCATCAACAGCAGAACCGTGCTGACCAGACAGGTGCACACCGCCACCAGCAGGGTATTCAGAAACCAGCGCGGATACGGAAACAGCGCCGTATCGGTAAACAGTGCGCGGTAATTGGCAAGCGTGTAGTGCCGCGGCAGTACATACGGCGTGTACGCCCCCGGCTCGGCACGAAACGACTGGAGGATCAGATACGCAATGGGCAGCACCCACAAAACCGCCAGCACCGTCAGCACGGCATACACCGCTCCGTTTGCCAGCCGCCGTCGTGTACTCTGCCTCACTGAAACTCCTCCTCCTTCTGTGCCGATGCCGACGCATTATACACCAGCAGCGAGCCGGTCGCCGTAATGAGAAACACGATCACCCCGATCACGGCGGCCAGATTGTACTGCTGCTCCTCCACCGTCTGCTTGTACAGCCAGGTCACCAGCAGGTCGGTCTTGCCGGCCTTGTAATATTCCAGCGTCAGCGGCCCACCCTTGGTCAGCAGGTAAATCACGTTAAAATTGTTGATGTTGCCGACAAACTGGGTGATGAGGTACGGCGTCGTCACAAACAGCATGTACGGCAGGGTGATGCGGAAAAACATACGCACCGGCCCGGCACCGTCGATGCGGGCGCTTTCGTACATATCCTCCGGAATGTTCATCAGGATACCGGAGGTGATGAGCATGGTGTACGGAACACCCACCCACAGATTCACCGCCACGACGGTCAGCTTCGCCGCCACGCCGTCGGTCAGGAACGGCACCGAGCGCGTGATCCAGCCCAGCTCGCGCAGCAGCACGTTCAGCGCCCCCTCGTCGGCCAGCACCTGTGACATCAGCATCAGGCTGACGAACTGCGGCACGGCGATGGTCAGAATGAACACGGTGCGCCACAGCCCCTTCAGCCGTATCCCCTTTTTGTTTATCATCAGCGCCAGCAGCATACCGCCCAGATAGTTGGTCGCCGTCGCCAGCACCGCCCACAGCAGTGTCCAGCCCAGCAGACGGACAAAGGTGTAGCCCAGCTGCGGATTGCCGCCCAACAGCTCGGAAAAATTGCTCCACCCGACCCACGTGAACAGGTTGCCCGGCGGCTGATGCGTTTTGTCAAAATTCGTAAAGGCGATCAGCACCATGAACACCAGCGGCAGCAGTGTAAAGGCCGTCACCAGCAAAATCGGCGGCGTCAGCAGGGTGACATGGTACCGACGGTCGAACAGGGCGTGCCGATCCTCGCGCAGTGTGGCGAGGGGCTTGCCCTCCGCCACCCGACGCTGAGCACGCCACCCGGCGCGCAGACTGTGCAGATACAGGTACGCAATCACCAGCGTCAGCACCAGCGACAGCACGCCGAACAGCAGAATTTTCATGGAATTGTCGCCTTCGGTATAGCGGTAAATGCCCTCCTCGGCATCAAACACGCGCCCCTGCGACACCGTGCCCAGCGTCGCCAGCCCCCGTACATAGCGTCCGCCAAAGCCCACCATATACGCCGTATAGCCGAGCTGTGCCAGCAGATACAGCCCTCCGCGCCACCACTGGCCGCGCAGCAGCGGGCCGGCACCCATCACCACCAGCCCGGCGCGTGTGCGCCAATCGCCGTACCGCACCGCCCGACCGATTCCGACCGCTTGCCGCACAAGCCACCGGACACCGCTCCGCACGCCGCGTCCCACGGCGCAAAGCCGTCTGCCGATTGCACCGAAAACCGACGGCGCCTCTCCCGACACCGCACCGGCCCGTTCCGGCGACGTCTGCGGCTGAGATGCCTCCCGAAGCTCCATTTTTCTGCTCGCCTCCCCGGCATTACGAGGTGATCTGCGCCACCATCGTGTCCAAATACTGCTTGACGGTTTTGCTGTAATCCTGCGTTTCCATCGCCGTTCCGAAGGCCTCCAGCGACGTCCACGTGCCGCTCAGCACCTCCGCCTGACTGACGCCGTAGCGGTTTTGCTCGGTCAGCGCCGCCAACGCCACATTCGCCTTGACGCGCTCATCGTCCGCCGCCTTGGTGTTGGACGGCCCCATGGCGCGCGCTTCAAATCGCAACAGCTGGTTCTCCTCGTTGGTCAAAAACTCCGCCAGCCTCATCGCCTCGGTCGGGTGCTTCGTCGCCGTGTTGACCCCCATCAGCTTGTACCCGGCAAAGCTCTTCATCTGCACCTGACGTCCGTCCAGCGTAAAGGTCGGTAGCTTAACAGCGGCGTAATTATCCCCCAGCTTGTCCTTGATCGCCTCGGCTGTCCAGGTGCCGGACACCCCGGCGGCAATGGTGGTGCCGATCCCCCCGGTCAAAACGGCGTCCTCGCCGGTGATAAATGCCGGGTGCGCGCAAAACGCCTTGACCGCCTCACCGGCGGCTACCCCGGCGTCGTTATTAAAATCGCAGGTCTGCTTGCCGTCCTTCAGCCCCAGCGTGCCACCGGCGCTCAGGAAAAAGGAGGAAACGTACCAGCCGTTGGAAATGTCCATCAGCACGCGCTTTCCCTTGGCCTGCGCCGCCGAAAGCAGACCGTCCAGCGTCTTTACATCGCTCGACGACAGCACACTTTTATCGTAGTACAGAAAATAGCCGTTGTCCGCCGTCATCGGGTACGCGTACAGCTTGCCGTTCAACGTAGCGGCGGCCACCGAGCCCTCGCTGTTTTCCGCCGTCACCGTCTCCTTGCTCCGTGTGATCTCGTACAGCACCCCGGCGCTCACCAGATCGCCCAGCTGATCGTCGGGAAAGGCAAACACGTCCGCCGCCGCGGAGGGGTCCTCCATCAGCTTGGTCTGGGTGTCCTTTTCCCCCACCACGCCGAACGTAAACCGATACGTTTTGTCCGGGTTGGCCTTTTGAAAATTCTCCGTCATGGTCTTGAGCATCGCCTGATCCTCCTGCGCACCCCACACCTTCAGCTCGACGACCTCGGCGGTATCCTTGCCGCGACTGCACGCGGACAGCGGCACCGTCAACAGCAACGCCGTGAACAGCGCCGCTGCTTTTCTGCACACCTTCATGCGGTTTCCCTCTCTTTACAGTAAAATTGCCGAGGAGGCACAGCAGTGTCCCTCGGCAATTAGTATGAGAATGAAAGCGCCCGTTTATGCAGGGTCGATGCCCCATATCTCGGTGGCATATTCGCGCACGGTGCGGTCGCTGGAAAACTGTCCGGCGTGGGCGATGTTCATCACGCCCTTGCGCGCAAACGCCTCGCGATCCCGATAATCGCGGTTGGCGCGCAGTCGCGCCTCGCAGTAGGCGTCAAAATCGTGAAGCAGGAAGTAGTTGTCCGGCCGATGCCATCTGGCACCCTCGGTCAGCGACGTGTACAGCTCGCGGAGCATACCGGCTCCGCCGTCGTCAAACGTACCGTCGATCAGCGTCTCCACCACGCGCCTCAGGCGCGGCTGACTTTCCAGCAGAGCCTTGGGGTCATAGCTGTCGCGCAGAGCCTCCAGCTCCTCCACGCGTGCGCCGAAGATGTAGTTGTTCTCCGCGCCGGCGTGCTCCACGATCTCGATGTTGGCGCCGTCGTAGGTGCCGAGCGTCACCGCGCCGTTGAGCATGAACTTCATGTTGCCGGTGCCCGAGGCCTCGGTTCCGGCGGTCGAAATCTGCTCCGACACGTCGGCGGCGGGCACCAGCCGCTCGGCGTAGGAGACGTTGTAGTTGGACACGAAGATGACCTGCATGAGGTCGCGCACCGCCGGATCAGCGTTGATTCGCTCCGCGATGGCGTTGATGTAGCGAATGATCCCCTTGGCGCGGACGTAGCCGGGCGCCGCCTTGGCACCGAACAGGTACGCCGTCGGCGTAAAGTCGGTCAGCGTGCCGTCCTTCAGGCGGAAATAGGTGTCCAGAATGGAAAACGCGTTGAGAAGCTGGCGCTTATACTCGTGCAGACGCTTGATCTGCACGTCCAGCAGAAACTCCTGCTTCAGCTGTACGCCCTCGCGCTCGGCGATGTACGCCGCCAGCCGTTGCTTGTTGTGGGCGCGCGTTTCCGTCAGCCGCCGCAAAAACACCGGGTCGTCCGCAAACGGCTCCAGCGCCGTCAGCGTCTCCGGCTCGGTCAGCCAGCGGTCACCGATGCGCGCCGTGATCTCCCGGGAAAGCTCCGGGTTTGCCAGTGCCAAAAAGCGGCGCTGGGTAATGCCGTTCGTCTTGCTGCAGAACCGTTCGGGGTACAGCGCATACCACTCCGGCAAAGCGTCGTGCTTGAGAATTTCCGTGTGCAGCCGCGCCACGCCGTTGGTCGAATGTGTCGCAAAAATCGCCATGCGCGCCATGTGAATACGCTCCCCGTCCACGATGGCGTAGGGGCGGTGATCGGCCACGCCGCGTGCCGTCAGCTCCTCGTCCAGTGCCCTTTGCAGGCGCACCACCAAACGGTACACCTGCGGCAGCACCGAGCGGAACAGCTTGATGCTCCACGTTTCCAGCGCCTCCGGCATGATGGTGTGGTTGGTATACGCCATCGTGCGGCGCACCAGCTCCAGCGCCGTTTCAAACGGCACACCGTCCTCCGTCAGCAGACGCAGCAGCTCCGGGATCGCCACCGTGGGGTGGGTGTCGTTGAGCTGAACGGCATACGCCTCCGGCAGGTGCGTGTAATCGGTGCCGTACTGCGCCCGATACCGTCGCAACAGATCCTGCAGGGACGCGCTGGAAAAGAAATACTGCTGCTTCAGCCGCAGTTTTTTGCCGACGTCGGTATCGTCGTTCGGATACAGCACCGCCGAAATGCGCTCCGCGCGGTCGCGTGCACGCACGGCACCGGCGTATTTCTGCGCGTTGAATTGGGCAAAGTCAAATTCCGTCAGTGCCTCCGCCTGCCACAGACGGAGTGTGTTCACCGTGCCTCCGCCGAACCCGATCACCGGGCTGTCGTAGGGCACCGCCCACACCGTCTCGTCGGCAAAGTGAACGCACACGCGCTCCTCCTCGCGGCGCACCGACCAGGGATCACCGAACGCCGTCCAATCGTCGGCGCTTTCCTGCTGAAATCCGTTTTCAAACGACTGACGGAACAGCCCGTAGCGATACCGGATGCCGTAGCCGTCCAGAGGAATGTTGTGCGTGGCGGCAGAGTCCAAAAAACAGGCCGCCAGCCGTCCCAGACCACCGTTGCCCAGCGCCGCGTCCTCGATCTCCTCGAACACCGTGGTGCTGACGCCGTGCGCCGCCAGCAGAGCGCGCGTTTCCTCCAGCAGTCCCAGGCTCATCAGGTTGGCCTCCACCACGCGTCCCACCAAAAATTCGGCGGAAAGGTACGCCGCCCGTTTGCCGGACGCCGGACGCCTCCAACGCGCCTGCAGACGCGCCATCGCCGCCTTGGAGATCGCCTGATACAGCTGCTTCGCCGTGGCGTGCTCCATGGTGGTGTGGGCGTCGTAATATAACACCGTTTGTATTTCCTGTTCCCAGCTACGCTCTGTCACGTGCGGTTCCCCTCTCTGCTGTATAGTTTTACCAGCCGCCGAAGCTCGGCGCTCAATTCCGCCGTCAGCTGCTCCGACGTCAATCGCCACTGCCAGTTTCCCCCTAAAGTGGAGGGGGTATTCATACGGGCACTGTCGTCCAGCGCCAAAATATCCTGCATTTGAAAGATGGCCACGTCCGCCACACTGCCGTATGCCGCCCGAAGCAGAGCGCGCGGAAGCTCCTTCATCCGCCGAATGTGCAGATACTCCATCAAAAAGCGCCGTGGCTCACCGCGCAGGCGACGTCCGAAGCTCACCACCGTTTCGTTGTCGTGCGTGCCGCCGTAAACCACACAGTTGTGCTCGTAGTGATGCGGCAAATATTCGTTATCCGGGCCGCTTTCAAAGGCGAATAACAGCACCTTCATGCCGGGATACCCCGTCCGCCGCAGTAGAGTGCGCACCGTCGGGTGCACCACGCCGAGGTCCTCCGCAATGATGCGTGTGTCGCCACGTGCGCTGTCCAGCGCGTCGGTCAGTGCCTTGCCCGGCCCCTTTTGCCACGCACCGCCGCGCGCGGTACGGCACGAGGCAGGAACGGCAAAATACCGTGCCATGCCGATAAAATGGTCGATCCGCACCACGTCGTACAGCCGCGAGGCCGCCTCCATGCGGGAACGCCACCAGGCAAAGCCGTCCTCCGCCATGCGGTCGTACCGATACAGCGGATTGCCCCAGCGCTGTCCGTCGGCGGAAAAGCAGTCGGGCGGTACCCCGGCCACACGGGTCGGAAGGCCGCGCTCGTCCAGCTCAAACAAATCGGAATGTGCCCACACGTCGGCACTGTCCTGCGCCACGTAGATCGGCATATCCCCGATCAGGCGGACACCGCGTTCGTTGGCGTAGGCGCGCAGCGCCGTCCACTGCTCAAAAAACCAGAGCTGACAGCACTGCCAAAAGCGAATGTCCGCGGCCAGCTCCCGACGGCGCGCCGCCAGCGCCGCCGTATCGCGCCGCCGCAGTGCGTCCTCCCAGTACATCCACGCCTGCTCCCCGTGCCGGTGCTTCAGCGCCATATAGAGGGCGTAATCGTCCAGCCACGCCGCCTCCCGACGGCAAAACGCGGCAAGCGCCTCCTCGTCGGCAAACCGCTCCGCCGCCCGTCGCAACACCGCAAAGCGCGTCTCATACAGCCGCTCGTAGGGGATCGCCTCGGCCGTCAGCGCGGCGTCGGACAGCTCCGCCGCCGTCAGCAGTCCCTGCGCCGCCAGCTGCTCCAAATCAATAAAATACGGGTTCCCGGCAAAGGCGGAAAACGACTGGTACGGACTGTCGCCGTAGCCGGTCGGCCCCACCGGAAGCACCTGCCAATAGGTCTGCCCGGCGTCGCACAGAAAATCCACAAACCGCCGTGCCTCGGCACCGAGCGAGCCGATCCCGTACCGCGACGGCAGACTGCCGATCGGCAACAGAATACCGGCTCCCCGTTCCAACTGAGTATTCAAGCACATCTTCCTTTCGGTGATATGTCGATAGTATAGACGGCGCGCTCCCGGTTTCATACCGTGCGCGCAAAATTCCCTTGCTTCGCAAGCCCACCGACGCGTCCGAGCCCCTCGGCATCACACCACGTGCGTAAAGCTCCGCCGACACCGGTGTAAGCGTCCCGTTTTCCTGCCGAAAGCCGAGAAAAAATGACGGGAGGCTCCCGTCATGTAATCAGACCGCCGTTCACACCGACCACCTGACCGGTCACAAAGCTCGCGGCGTCCGACGCCAAAAACAGCAGGGTCTGTGCCACCTCGTCCGGCTGTCCCAGCCGTCCCAGCGGCGTTTCGTCCGCCAACTCCGTGCGCGTTTCGTCGGCCAGCCCCGCGCACATCGCCGTATCGATCACGCCGGGGGTCACGCAGTTCACACGGATACCCGACGGCCCCAGCTCCTTAGCCAGCGCCTTGCTCAGGCCGATCAGCCCGGCCTTGGCGGCGGAATATGCCGCCTCGCACGAAGCACCGACCTCGCCCCACATGGAGGAAACGGTCAGCACCGTGCCGCGGTGTGCGCGCACCATGGTCGGCACCAGCGCGCGAACGCAATAATATGCCCCGTCCAGGTGCACCCCCATCATGCGGTGCCACTCCTCCGGCGTGGTATCGGTCAGCAATGCCTGCTGTGCCACCCCGGCGTTGTGAATGAGCACGTCCAGCCGTCCCCAACGCGCCAGCACCGTTTCCGCCATCGTCTCCACCGCCGCCTGATCCGCCACATCGGCGCACACGGTAAACGCTTCGCCGCCGTCGGCCAGAATTTCCGCCGCCAGTGCCTCCGCCCCGTCGCGGTCGGTGCAATAGTTGATGGCCACCGCGTAGCCGTTTTTCGCAAACAGACGTGCCGCCGCCGCACCGATGCCGCGTGACGCGCCTGTAATCAACACCGTTTTCATGCTTACAGCTCCAATGTCACCGATTTGTGCGACGGCACAAACGGGCGGTAGGTCACACCCGTCATATCGAACATCCGCTTCGACGCCACCACCGAATCGGTGTCGGCGTATTTGTCCTGCAGATAAATCACCTCGCGGATTCCCGACTGAATGATCGCCTTGGCGCACTCGTTGCAGGGAAACAGCGTCGTGTACACTCTGGAGTCCTTCAGTCCGGCCCGTCCGTGGTTCAGGATCGCGTTCAGCTCCGCGTGGCAGACGTACAGATACTTGGTATCCAGCGGTTCGCCGTCACGCTCCCACGGCATCACGTCGTCGGAGCAGCCGATCGGCATACCGTTGTAGCCCATGGACAGGATTTTGTTGTCCTGCCCCACGATGCAGGCGCCGACCTGCGTGCCGGGGTCCTTGCTGCGCTGTGCCGTCAGCATGGCCACGCCCATAAAGTATTCGTCCCAGGATAAGTAGCTTTCCCGTTTCATTTGACATCCTCCTCGGTAGTGAGTGTTTGATACAATGATGCGGTATAGGTGCGAAACGCCGTCGGTAACGCATAAGTCGCCAGCTCCTCCGCCGTGACCAGCCGATACCCCTCCGGCGGCGTAAAGGGCACTGCCCGAACCAGCAGGCCCTCCAGCCGCCATTCCACATGGGAAAATACGTGCCGCCCCGTCTTCAGCGGCGCCACCGACTGCACCGTTTCATACGCTTCGAGCCGCCGTGTCAGCTCCTCTGCCCCGGTCAGCTCGTTCGGGAACTCCCACAGTCCGCCCAGCAGACCGCCCTCCGCCCGTCGGTGCAGCAGCACACGGCGCGGACGCTCCTGTGTGATGACGGTCAGCACCGTCCGCCGCTCCACGCGACGCGATTTCGGCGCGGTACGGGTCGGCAGGTCACGCGCACGCTCCTCGCCGGCCACCGCGCAGTACGCGTGCAGGGGACATTCGCCGCATTTTGGCAGCGCGTTGGGCAGGCAAACCGTCTCGCCCAGCTCCATCAGCCCCTGGTCAAACGCTCCCGGCGCCTCGGCAGGCACCAGACGGCGCACCAGCTCGGTCAGCTCCCGACGCGGACCGGTCTGCATCACATCGCGGTCGTCGTCGGTCAGGCGCGCCATCACGCGCAGAACATTGCCGTCCACCGCCGCGGCACGCTGTCCGAACGCGATCGCCGCGATCGCTCCGGCGGTGTACTCCCCGATCCCCGGCAGCCTTTTCAGCTCCTCATACGAGCCCGGTAGCTCACCGCCGTAATCGCTCATCACCAGCCGCGCCGCCCTTTGCAGGTTGCGCGCCCGGCTGTAGTAGCCCAGTCCCTCCCACAGCTTCATCAGCACCTCCTCCGGTGCCTCTGCCAAGGCCTGCACCGTGGGCAGTGCCGCCATAAACCGCTCAAAGTACGGCAACGCCGCCTCGATACGGGTCTGCTGCAGCATGATCTCCGACACCCACACGCGGTACGGCGTCGGCTCGGTGCGCCACGGAAAGGCGCGCTCGTGCGCCGTGTACCAGTGCACCAGCGGCCCGGCGATCCCGTCAATCGGCTTTACCCGTTTTGCCATTGCTTCCAAACCTCCGGGCAATAGCCGACCGTTGCCTGCCGTCCGTTACGCACCAACGGCGTTTTCAGTGCCTTGGGCGTCTCCAACAGCTTTTCCAGCTTGTCCTCGTCGTGCGCCAGATAGCGAATCAGCGTCGCCTCCGGCGCCTTGGAGTCCAGCACCGCCTCGATACCACCGACCGCCGCACAGACGCTTTCCAGCTCGCGCCGACGGATACCGTATTTGTCCAGCTCCACACGCTGGAACGGAATACGCCGTTCCTTGAAATACCGCTCCGCCTTTTTGGTGTCGAAGCACTTGGAACGACCGAATATCTGAATACTCATATCCCACCTCAGGAGCGGCTGAACTCCTGTAGCTCCAGCCCCTTGTTGTGATCCAATGCCCACTGAATGTTCCAGCTGCTGGTAAACAGCAGCAGCGGATTGCCGTGCAGATCCTGCACCCGGCGGGTATCCGATGTCAAGTCCAGTCCCTTTACATCAACATCCTCGCCCACGATCCAGCGAATGTAGGAATACGGCAACGGCTCCATAATCACGTCCACACCGTACTCGTTTTTCAGGCGATACTCCAGCACCTCAAACTGCAGGGTACCGACCACGCCGACGATGACCTCCTCCATACCGCCGCCCAGCT
>CAYQBP010000010.1:17331-19827 GCA_964415745.1 uncultured Eubacteriales bacterium | reverse complement strand
TATGTCATGCCTGCTCCTCCTGCTCGATGGTGTAGCCCGGATTTTGGCCGATCTGTTTTTCCATACCGACGGTCAAATCCTCGTACAGACCGGCAATGCGATCCCAGGTGGCCGGGCCGACCAGCCCGTTGGGGGACAATCCGAATTCCCGTTGAAAGGCTTCTACCGCCGCCTGGGTCTGATCGTCAAAGCTGCCGGTGACGGCAACAACGGGGATCGCCGGGTAGGTTTGTGAGATGAGCAGCAGATATTCCTGAAGATAGGTGACGTATTCGCCGGTTGCTCCCAGCGTCAGCGGCGTGCCGGGGTAGGGGGCGATCCGGTTTTCCGGAATGACCAGCGTATCCACGATACCGCGGTAGGCGTTGTAGAGCTCGTTCCACGTTTCCTCACCGACAATGCCATCCTCCGGCAGTCCGACGGTGCGCTGAAAGGCGCGAACGGCGTTTTCCGTGGCGGCGTTAAATTCGCCACTGATTGCCGGGACGGAAACCGTATCGTAAAAATTGCCGACGACCGCCAAGTAGTATTGAATGACGCGCACCTCGTCGCCGGTATCGCCGGGCCGAATCAGGTTGGAATATTGTTGCTTGACCTCCTCCAGGGCGATTCCTTCGGAATCCAGCTCTGCCAGCCGCTTGACACCGGTGTAAAGAAAGGTGAGACGGTACCAGGTTTCTTTGCCGATGATCCCGTCAACCTCCAGATCGAAAATGCGCTGAAAGGCGCGAACAGCGGTGTCGGTTCCGGTGCCGAAAACACCGTCTACGGTTTCGATTTTCGGAATGGCGGGATAATTGTAGGAGATGCGATTGAGCTGGATTTGCTTGGTCAGCACATCATTGCTGATGTCCCCCAAACGCAAGGGGACGCCGGGATATGAGGGCTGATTGCTTTGAATCGGCGCGTCGGTGACCAGCTCGATGGTGTCGCCGTAAAATTCGCGAAGAATTTCCAAAGAATTCAGCCCTTGCTCGGCCAGCGGTACCGTTGCCCATTGCGACAGGCCGTCGCAGGTGACGGAAACGCCGTTGCAGTATTGCGTGAAGTACGGCTCCACATTGCCCTCGCGCCGCACATAATCGTTGAAAATGTCATCGACAAGCCGACTGATGTTTTCAAAAATATCGCGGTTCTGTACAAAGGATTGATCGAACTGCGTGCTGTTGGTAATGTCAAAATTGTAGCCGCGACTCGGATACCATTCCGTGTAGATGCGATTCAGCGCAAAGGAGATTTGCGCCAGAATGTTGGCACGCAGGGAGCTGATCGGCCACGTGGGATAGATTTCGCTGGAAGCAACATTTTTGATATAATCGGGAAAGGAAACGGTTACATTATCCGCATCGGCAGAGGGGGCGCCTAAATGGACAACGACGGTTTCCGGAACAAACGGCAGATCGGGCATAGCGATCCTCCTTACAGATTGTTTTTCGGAACGGAAAAGGATAGCTCGGTTTTGTTTGGTTCCTCAAATTCCGGCAAAGGAATCATCGTGACCGGCTGAACGGTGGCAATGTCACCAAACAGGGGAACGCCGCTGTTGTGTACGGAAAAATAGCCGGGTGCCGTTACCGAAACGGTGTAGGTAATGAGATCAAGTGCGGCAGTCGGCTCCTGCGTCATAGAGGGATCGGTCGCAGGAAGAAGAACCGGTGCGGTCAATCCGCTGACATCGGTCAGCAGTACATGAAGCGGCGGCGTGCTTTCGTCTTGCCGAATGGTAACCAGTGCCTGTGCTACCGGAATGGCCTGGTGGGCGGCGGTCACACGCACCTGTAAGGAGGCGGTGGTCGCGCTGCCCGATGAAACGGTCGGTGCGGAGTCAGTATTCTCCGGCAGGGTAACTGTTGGGATCGCCCGCTGCTGTAGCTGCATCAGCTCCTGCTGATACTTATCCATCAGGGCTTGAAGCTCGGAGTTGTTACGGTTCACGGTATCACACCTTTCCTGTCGCTATATATATGAACAGGCACGGAAAAACATGAACAAAAAAGCGCCGCTCTGCCTTGACAGACAGAACGGCGCGGTGAAGCACCGGCTTATCTTTGTGACAATTCAAGGAGACAGTCGTCGCAGATGCAACGGTCCTTGTATTCCATGACGGCGGCTTTTCCGCAGAACACGCACGAGGCTTGGTGCTTGCGTAAAACGATGGAGTCGCCCTCCACAAAAATCTCCAAGGGCGCTCTGTCGGCAATGTCTAATGTGCGGCGCAGCTCGATGGGAAGAACGATACGTCCCAGGTCGTCCAGCTTGCGTACAATACCTGTTGATTTCATGTTATAACCTCCTTTTTGATAAAAACAGTATATCACATTTGTAAAAAAATGTCAATAGAAATACGGTTCGGTCTTTTTGTGCCGAAGAAAAATAAAAGTGAAAGAAAGCAGTTGAATACGCGATAAAAAAATGGTATGATATTCGGTATAGATATTTTGAGGTGGAGCAACAATGAGCTATAAGCGCTGGACATTTTCGCAACTGAATAAGGAA
>CAYQBP010000010.1:12906-17231 GCA_964415745.1 uncultured Eubacteriales bacterium | reverse complement strand
CGCGACGGCGATGGCTACGGCCTGCATCGCGCCGGTATCGACGAATTGCACGATAGCGGTGTGAACTTGATCGTTACCGTGGATAACGGGATTACGGCGGTCGAGGAGATCGCGTATGCCAACGACTGCGGCATGGAGGTGGTCGTGACCGATCACCATCAGCCGGGCGAATGCCTGCCGGCGGCGGTGGCTGTGGTGGATCCGCATCGTTGCGATTGCCCCGGTGAGTTTAAGGACCTTGCCGGTGTCGGCGTGGCGTTCCAGCTGGTTTGTGCGCTGGAGGGCGATACCGATCGTATGCTGGCGGAATATGCCGATCTGGTGGCGTTGGGAACGCTGGCGGATGTGATGCCTCTGCAAGGGGATAACCGTGTGCTGGTTCGTCGCGGTCTGCAACAGATCAACCGTCCCGACGGACGCCTGGGACTGCGGCGGTTGCGCGAGGTCGGCGGCGTGGAAAAGCCGATCAACGCGGTCGGCGTTGCGTTTACCGTGGCGCCGCGGATCAACGCGGCCGGACGCATGGGCGATCCGTATAAGGCCGCCGAGCTGTTGCTGAGTGATAACGAGGAGGAGGCATCGGCGCTGGCGAGCGAGGTGCATCAGCTCAACAGCGAACGGCAGGCGACGGAGGCCGCGATTTTACAAAGGCTGTTGGATTCGCTCCAGGCTGATTCCGAGCTGTTGGCACAGCGCGTTCTGGTCGTGTGGGGAGAAGGCTGGCATCAGGGTGTGCTGGGTATCATTGCGGCGCGTCTGCTGGAGCGCTTCGGCAAGCCCTGTTTGGTGCTGAACGTCGAAAACGGAATTGCGCGTGGCTCCGGCCGCAGTATGAAGGGCTTCTCCCTGTACAATGCGCTGGCCGCCTGCGACGATTGCCTGCTGGGCTACGGAGGTCATGAGCAAGCCGCCGGCTTTACGGTGGAGGCCTCCCGATTGGAGGAATTTCGCGAACGCATCAATCAATATGCCCAAGCCGCGGCGCCGGTTATGCCGGTCGCGGAGCTGTCGGTCGATTGCCGTCTGCGTCCCAGCCAGATCACGCCGGACATTTTGCTGGCTCTGTCCGCTTTGGAGCCGATGGGCGCCGGTAATCCGCGCCCGTTGTTCGGCTTGATGCGAATGACCCTGGAACGGATTGATCCGGTGGGAGGCGGTAAGCACCTGCGGCTGACCTTAACACGTGACAACGCCCGTGTTACCGCGATGAAGTTTTCGACTCTGCCGGAAAAATTCCCCTACCGTGTCGGAGAAACGGTGGATTTGCTGGTATATCTCGAACGGAACGAGTATCGCGGCTCCGTCGAGGTATCCATTGTTGTCAAGGATATACGGCTGACAGAGCTTGCACAGGAGGAATTGATCGAGGCGATCGAACAGGTCGATGCGGTGATTCGCCGCGAGCCGACCGCGTTGCGTCTGCCGGAGCGGGAGTGTACGGCACGGGTATACCGTTTCCTAAAGCAACAGCCGTACAACGGCCCCTTGGACGTGTTGTGTCAACGCCTGAAATCGCCTGCGATCACCTGTGCCGATGTGCTGATCGCCTGTCACCTGCTGCGTGAGGCGTCGCTGATCGATTGGAAGGATGAGGGCGATACGGTTTTCGCCTGTGTGCGCGAGGTCAGCGGTAAGGCCGATCTGAATCAAACGGCAACGGCTTTGTATTTGAACGGTAAGAAGGTGTAACAGCGTGGAACGGGAAATTCGGTATAAAGAGGAAGCTATCGCCGCCCTGAAGCAGGCGATCGGCGAAAACGATAAAAACTACGACATGGCGATGATCGACCGTGCTGTTGCGCTGGCGTGCGAAGCGCACGCGGGACAGTATCGGTATTCCGGCGGCGATTATGTTTGCCACCCGCTGCAGGTGGCGTGTATTCTGGTCGAGCTGGGCATGGATAACGAAGCGATCGTGGCGGCGATTTTGCACGATGTGGTGGAGGACACCCAGGTGGAGCTTGCGGAAATCCGCCAGCAATTCGGGGACGACGTGGCACTGCTGGTGGACGGCGTTACCAAAATCACGCAGATGCCGTTTTCCACCAAGGAAGAACAGCAGGCGGAAAACGTGCGTAAAATGCTGATGGCGATGTCGCAGGACATTCGGGTAATCATCATTAAATTGGCGGATCGCTTGCACAATATGCGTACCAATTCCGGTTGGGACCCGCAAAAGCGACGTGATAAGGCCAAGGAAACGCTGGACATTTATGCGCCGATCGCGCATCGCTTGGGTATTCGCGCCATCAAGGAGGAGCTGGAGGACATTTCGATCCGCCTGCTCGACCCGATGGCGTGTCAGGAGATCGAAGAAAACCTGAATATGCACGGTGACGACCGCGCAACGTTTTTGACGGATATTCAAAAGCGTCTGCAGGAACGGATGCAGGAATACGGCTTAAAGCCGTATATCAGCGGCCGCGTCAAGAGTATTACCGGCATTTATCGAAAAATGTATATGCAGGGACGGTCCTTCGATGAAATATACGACATTTATGCCGTTCGTGTCATTGTGGATACGGTAAACGATTGCTACAATGTTTTGGGTATCGTGCACGATATGTTCCGCCCACTGCCCAACCGGTTCAAGGATTATATTTCCACGCCGAAAAGCAATATGTACCAGTCGTTGCACACGACTGTTATCAGTCAGGAAAAAATTCCGTTTGAGGTGCAGATCCGCACATGGGAAATGCACCACACGGCGGAATACGGCATTGCGGCGCACTGGAAGTATAAGCTGGGGATCCAGAAAAAGGATCGTTTGGAGGAAAAGGTGGCGTGGGTGCGCCGCTTCATCGAAAACCAGCAGGACGTAGACGATGCGGTCGATATTGTGCGTTCCATCAAAACCGACCTGTCCTCCGATGACGTTTTCGTTTTCACACCGCGCGGTAAGGTGGTCAACCTTCCCAGCGGCTCCACCGTGATCGACTTCGCCTATGCCATTCACTCCGAGGTGGGTAACCGCATGGTCGGCGCCAAGGTGGACGGTCGCATTGTGCCGATCGATTATCAGGTGAAAACCGGGGAAATCGTCGAGATTCTCACCTCCTCGGCGCCGAACCGCGGGCCAAGCCGGGATTGGCTGCAGCTGGTCAAAACCAGCGAGGCGCGCAACAAAATTCGGGCGTGGTACAAGCGGGAGCGTCGCGAGGAAAACATCGAGCAGGGCAAGGCCGAGCTGGAACGGGAAATTTCGCGGAACTGCATTCGTTTTCCCGAGGAAGAGCTGCAGGAGTTTTTGCTGGCTCAGGCCAAGCGACAGCATTGCGCGACGCTGGATGATTTTTACGCGGCGATCGGTTACGGCGGTATTCTGCTGTCCCGACTGATTCCCCGCATGAAGGAAGAATCGCAAAAGTATATCAAAGCGGAGACTGCGGCACAGGAGTCGGTGGTGACTTCGCGGCCGCATAAGCATCACAACGGCGGCGTAATCATCGAAAGCATGGACAACTGTCTGGTGAAATTTGCCCGTTGCTGTAATCCGGTTCCCGGCGATTCCATCGTCGGATTTATCACGCGCGGCTACGGCGTGTCCATTCATCAGCGCGACTGTGTTAACGTTCCTCGTGATCTGGAGCATTGTCCCGAAGCCGAGCGGTGGGTCTCCGTCACGTGGGAGGATTCGGTGCGCGAGGAGTTCAAAGCGGAGCTGCACGTGATCGCCACCGACCGCATCGAGCTTTTGGCGGATATAACCTCTCAGCTGGCGGCGATGCACGTGATGATTTACGGAATGCAGGCTCGCGAAAGTCACGGCGGCAAGGGCGATATGCTGATTACTGTCGGCGTAAACAGCCGACAGCATTTGCAGGAAGTGATCACGCGCCTGAAGCGCATCAAGGGCATCGAAGAAATTGAACGAAGCGGAGTGTAAATACAATGAAAGCGGTATTTCAACGGGTATATCGTGCCTCGGTTACGGTCGAGGGCGAAGCAGTCGGCAGCATCGGAGCCGGTGCGTTGATTTTGTTGGGCGTTGTGCAGGAGGATACGGCGGAGCAGGCGGCTTTGATGGCGCAGAAAATCGCCAATCTTCGTGTTTTCACCGACGAGCAGGACAAAATGAACCGTTCCCTGCTGGATATTGCCGGTGAGGCACTGGTGGTCTCCAATTTCACCCTGGCGGCCAACTGCTCGCACGGTCGGCGTCCGGAGTTTTTCGCGGCGGCGCGCCCGGAACAGGCGGAGCCGCTGTATGAGCGGTTTATGGAGGAGCTGCGCGCTTTGGGCGTTCCTGTTGCTTCCGGCGTTTTCGGGGCGGATATGACGGTGGATATGAGCGGTAACGGCCCGGTCACGATTTTGCTGGATAC
>CAYQBP010000010.1:8045-12806 GCA_964415745.1 uncultured Eubacteriales bacterium | reverse complement strand
AGTAGCTGTTATCGGTGCGATAACCTGCTGATTTCCGGAGACACCCTGTTTGCCGGCAGTGTGGGACGCACCGACTTTCCGGGAGGCGATGCGGTGGCGCTGTATCACAGCTTGCGCCGACTGGCGACCCTGCCGGACGAAACGCAGGTGATCCCCGGACACGGCGAAGGTACGACCATCGGTTATGAACGCCGATACAACCCCTTTCTTTCGGGAGTAGTGCTATGATATTACAAATACAGGGTCACCCGTATCATTTTGAATTACAGAACATTTGTCGGCTGTTTTTTCCGGGGGAAAAGATTGTCGTGGAGGAATCCGCGGAGCTTCCGGCGGACGGCATCGCCGTCGTGACCCGTCTGCAACGCCACGCGGAGCACACCGCGCTGTTTTGCCGTCTGCGATGGGATGATTTCGACGAGGCTTCAACAGCGACGGTTTCCAACACGCACCCCGACTATCGGGACGAATGCGAGCTGGTGCTGTGTGATCTGCTTTATCGGCTCTTTGTCCGTATGTGCGGCTTTACGCAGGATTGGGGAATGGTGACCGGCGTTCGTCCCGTCAAGCTCCTTCGCCGCCTGACCGCGGAATACGGAGAGGACAAGGCGATTGCGTGGATGCGTGACCGGTTGCACGTCAGCGAGCAGAAAATGCAGCTGTGCCGAAACACGCTGGCGGTGGAAAACGAGCTGTTGTCCTTGTCGCGCCCCGATTCCTACAGCCTGTACGTTTCCATACCCTTTTGCCCGACGCGGTGCGATTACTGTTCCTTTGTTTCGCAAACTGTCACACGCTCTGCCAAGCTGATGCCGACGTACGTCGAGTTGTTGACTCAGGAGCTGGCGTATACCGGGGTCTTGGCGGCTTCGCTGGGTCTGCGGCTGGAAACGGTCTATTTTGGCGGCGGAACGCCGACCACGCTGACGGCGGAACAGCTCAAGCGGTTGACGGCGGCGGTGGAACAGCACTTTGATCTGTCCACGGTACGGGAATACACCGTGGAAGCCGGTCGGCCGGATACGGTGACCGAGGATAAGCTGCGCGTTTTGAAGGCGGCCGGTGTGTCGCGCATCAGCATCAATCCGCAGACGCTGAACGACGAGGTGCTGACGCATATCGGCCGACGTCATACGGTGGAGCAGTTTTACGACGCCTTTGCGTTGGCGCGGCGTTGCGGCCACGACAACATTAACACCGACCTGATCGCCGGCTTGCCGACGGACTCGTACGACAGCTTTTGCCGGACGCTACAGGGAATTTTGTCGCTGTCACCGGAAAGCGTGACGGTACATACACTGTCCATGAAGCGTGCCTCGAATCTGACATTGCAAAAGCGTGCGGATTACCGTGCGGCAGACGATGCGGCGCGCATGGTGGCGCACACGGCACAGCTTTTGCCGCAAAACGGGTATCACTCCTACTACCTGTACCGGCAAAGCCGCACCGTGGGCAATCAGGAAAATGTCGGCTGGGCGCGTCCGGGACGGGAAAGTCTGTACAACGTGTATATTATGGACGAAACTCATACGATTCTGGGGTGCGGTGCCGGTGCGGTTTCCAAGCTGAAACAGCCGGGCACGGAATATTTGGAGCGTGTATTCAATTACAAATTTCCGTATGAATATATTGCCGACCTGCCGGAAATGCTGAAACGAAAGGATAAAACCCGCGAATTTTACGAAAGGATGAGAGGATGAGCTTCCAGCCGGAGACGCGCCGCTGGTGCGTGGAGAATATCTCGGAGTCGCTTCGGTGCTGTCCGGAGCAGCTAATCCGGGCGGAGGAGGAGCGCTACGAGGCTTCGGTACGTGCGGCGGCAACACAGATTTTGGAGCGGCATACCGGCCGTTGCCTGATATTGCTTTCCGGGCCGTCTGCTTCGGGAAAAACCACGACGGCGAGCAAGCTGCAGCAGCGCTTGCGCGATGCCGGCCGCGATGCTCACACCGTTTCACTGGATAATTTTTATCGCGGCTACGGGCAGGCACCGCAGCTGCCGGACGGCAGCTATGACTATGAGTGCATCGAGGCACTGGACCTGCCATTGCTCCAAGCCTGTATGGGCGAGCTGATCGCCGAGGGGAAAACCGGGCTTCCGGAATTTGACTTTTTGTCGCACGCTCCCAAGGCGGATCGAATCCCGTTTTCCGTTTCCGGGGAATCGGTGGTGATCTTTGAGGGGATCCATGCGTTGAATCCGTTGCTCCGTCGCCATTTGCCCTCCGAGGCGTTGGTGAAGATATTTGTCGATGTGTGTGCCGAGGTGGAACGTAACGGAGCACCGTGGCTTACCGCGCGTGATTTTCGCCTGACGCGCCGTTTGTTGCGTGATCTGCGGTTTCGCAACAGCAGTCCGGATAATACCATGGATATGTGGCGGCAGGTGGTTCGCGGCGAGGAGCTGTATTTGTATCCGTACGTGAACGAGGCGGATATTTATTTTGATACGGCACACGCGTATGAACCGGCCTTGCTGGGAGGACAGCTGTTGCCGACACTTCGAGAACAGCCGAAGAACGGACGTTATGCGGCAGAGCTGGAGCAGCTGGTGCAACGGCTGTCGGTGTTCGAGCCGTTGCCGTCGGCATATCTTCCCACGCAATCCCTGCTTCGGGAATTTGTCGGCTGAAAAGGGTTGTAATTTGAGCGAAAATTTTTTATAATAGTAATTAACAGACAGAGAAAAAGGAGAGAGGAATCATGGCAGCGTTTGAAGAGGTATTGTCCTGTGCCAAGTCGGTTGCACAAACCGCCGGTAGAAAAACGGAGGAATTGGTGGAGCAGACAAAAACCCGCGTAAAAATCGCCGATTTGCGGCGTGAGATCGCATCGTTGTACGAGGGACTGGGTCGGCTGATTTATGACAGCCGCACCTCCGGCGAATCGGTTGACGATATGGTGGAAGCGTGTGTGGAGCAGATCGGTGAACTGCAAAGCCAGCTTACCAAGCTGGAGGATCGAGTCATGGAAAGCAAAAACGTGGTTCGCTGTGAATGTGGCACCCTGAATGTGAACACGGCCGTGTTCTGCAATCAGTGCGGTAAAAAGCTGCTGTGATGAGTACAGAGCGTCAGCAGGCGCAGCAAGCGGCGGCGTACATTCAACAGCACCTGCAAAATGCCGGTGTTGCCGTTCCCGATACGGCGATCGTTCTGGGGTCGGGGCTGGGCTTTTTAACGGAGCGGATACGGCACGGCTGTTGTATCCCGTATGAGCAGATTCCCGGCTTCCCGGTGTCCACGGTGGAGTCGCACGCCGGATTACTGTACACCGGAGAGCTGTCCGGCAAATCCGTTTTCGCTTTTTCCGGTCGGTTCCATTATTATGAGGGCTATGATTTTCGCACGGTCACTTTTTATGTGCGTGTGTTGCATTGCCTTGGTGTCCGCACGCTGATTTTGACAAACGCCGCCGGCGGAATGAACCCGGCGTTTCAGCCCGGCGATCTGATGCTGATCCGGGATCATATCAAGCTGTGCGCCGACAGTCCGGAGCGCGGGGCGGCCGATCCGTTTTTCGGTTCGCGCTTTTTTGATATGACCGAAGCGTACACCCCGGCGTTGCGACAGCTGGCGCATGAGGCGGCGGATTCGCTTTCTCTTTCACTGCACGAGGGAGTTTACTGCTTCATGGGTGGTCCGCAATTTGAAACACCGGCGGAAATTCGTGCCCTGCGTATGCTCGGCGGTGACGCCGTCGGTATGTCCACGGTGCCGGAAACGATTGTTGCTTCCCGATGCGGTATGCGCGTGTTGGGCATTTCCTGCATCACCAATATGGCGGCCGGTATGATCGCCGGTACGTGTATTAACGATGAGGAAGTAAACGAAGTGGCCGGTCGTGCTTCGGAGCGCTTCAGCGCCCTGGTCTGTGCCGTGCTGGAAAGGCTGTGACAACGATGCTCTTTGAAAAAATCAATGTTTTGAAGGCGGACGGTACATATCTGCCGGCACAATACGTCGGGGTTCGTGACGCCCGCATCGTCTGGTTGTCCGATTTGCCCCCGCAGGAGGACTTCGGGGAGCGCGTAGACGGCAAAGACCGCCTGCTGATCCCCGGCCTTTACAACGCGCACACGCACGTCGCCATGACGTTGATGCGTGGATACGGCGAGGAACTGCCGCTGCAATCGTGGCTGTTCGATCGCATTTTCCCGTTCGAGGACAAGCTGTTTGCGGAAGCGGTGTACTGGGGCAGTCTGCTGGGTATGGCGGAAATGCTGGCGTCGGGAACCGTCTCCTTCACGGATATGTATTATTTTTGTGAGGAAACCGCCAAAGCCGCCCTGGAATGTGGTATCAAGGCGAACATCGGCCGGGGCATTTCCTGCTTCGACGAAAGCAAACAATTCAGCCAACTACCGGCATACACCGAATTAAAGGGGCTGATTTCCGAGTATCACGGGGCAGGGGACGGACAGGTGCGTATCGATGTGGCACCGCACGCCGAGTACACCACCCGACCGGATATTTTGCGCGATGCCGCCGCCATGGCCGGACAGCACGGCCTGCGCATGCAAATCCACGTATCCGAAACACAGAAGGAGCATCTGGAGTGCGTAGGGCGGCACGGTGTCACCCCGGTGGCTTTGCTGGAAAGCACCGGTGTGCTGGAGCATCCGCTGACCGTGGCACACGGCGTGTGGCTGACCGAGGCGGACATGGAGCGGTTGGCACAGCACGGGGCGACGGTAGCGCACTGCGCCAAAAGCAATTTGAAGCTGGGAAGCGGTATTGCTCAGGCCGAAAAGCTGATTCG
>CAYQBP010000010.1:0-7945 GCA_964415745.1 uncultured Eubacteriales bacterium | reverse complement strand
GTGTGCCTGACCATGGCGGACGGTCGTGTTCTGTACCGTGACGGAGCGTATACGACATTGGATATTGAAAAGATACGGTATCATGTACAGCAGTGTACTGAGCGTATTCTCCGCAGCTGATTTTTGTCATTTGTTACAAAAACAAATAATCTGGTTTGTTGTTTTTGACAAAATTTGGATAGTTTCATGGATTTTTTCAAAAACCACTTGAAAATGTTTGTGGAGTGGAGTACAATATGCATTGAAGCTATTGCTTGTATTGATTCAAGTGGATTATTCCGTTTGAATACAAAAATGTTGGAGGTTTTTTCGCATGAACAAGGTTGAATTGGTTGCATCTGTTGCAGAAAAGGCTGGTTTGTCCAAGAAAGACGCCGAGAAGGCAGTCGCCGCTGTGCTGGAAGCCGTTGTCGATACGGTTGCCGCTGGCGACAAGGTCCAGTTGGTTGGCTTTGGTACGTTTGAGGTTCGCGAGCGCGGCGAGCGTACCGGTCGCAACCCGCAAACCAAGGAAGCGATCGTAATCCCGGCTTCCAAGTTGCCTGTTTTCAAAGCGGGCAAGGCGTTCAAAGACGCTGTTGCGAAATAAGGTTCCAAAGTCCGGAAGCCGCCCAGTATTCGGGCGGCTTCTTCTTTGTAGTAAGGAGTGATCCGATGAGATTGGATAAATACCTGAAGGTATCCCGCATTATCAAACGGCGGACGGTGGCGAACGAAGCCTGTGATGCCGGGCGGGTTCTGGTCAACGGCAAGGTCGCCCGGGCATCGTATGATGTCAAGGCCGGTGATGTGCTGACGATTCAGTTCGGCACGCGCGAGCTGAAAGCGGAAATCCTGGCGGTGCAGGAAACGGTTGCCAAGGACGATGCGGCGTTGCTCTATAAGGTGCTGTGACGGTTTGGCCGTATATTCGACGGTATCACTTCATATAGTGTACCGAAGGAGGCGGCCCTATGAAAGAGCAACCCAAGCGCGAAGGTCAAGGTGTGCCTCACCTGGTCAGTCTTACGGATCGTCGTATGCTGTCGGTCTCCGGTGTGCAGGACGTGGACAGCTTTGATGATACGGCGGTGATCGTGTATACCGAGCAGGGTGAGCTGACGGTGAAGGGCACCGGCCTGCACATTCACCGTCTGAACATCGAAACAGGCGATCTGACGATGGAGGGAACGGTCGAGTCGTTGACGTATACCGATACACACGATCGATCCGGCGGCTTTTTCGGAAAGCTGTTTCGGTAAAGCCGTATGGGATTTACCAATGCCAAACAGCTGTGGGAGGCTTTCTTGTCCGGTGGCATGGGCTTCCTGCTGGGGCTGTACTATGATGTGTTCCGAATACGGCGCAAGCTGGTGCGTCCGTCAACGGCGGCGGTGTTCCTTCAGGATTGCTTCTTCTGTGTTACCGCTGCGGTGGCGGTATTTTTCTTTTCGCTGGCGATGACCGACGGTACCGTTCGTTGGTACGTTCTGCTGGGGGTCGCGGTCGGCTTTTGGGCATATCGGTACACGGTGGGGAACCTCGTGGTGCTACTTGTCGACCGCTTACTGTGCGTCATACATCGACTGGGGGAGCGGATCGCCCGCGTTTTTTCGGTTCCGTTGGCGTGCCTGCGAGCCGCAGGACACGCTGTGTCGGAGTCGTGTCGAAAAAACGTGAAAAAATGCAAAAAATTTTTGAAAAAAGTCTTGCAACAGGTGAGAAGGTTATTGTATAATCTTACTGTGTAAATTACGGAAGGAGTGCCAGCCGATGCATGTGGTCAAAGGTAAAAAGAAAAGCGTTCTGTTGCGGATCGCCTTGGTGGCACTCGCCGTATACATTGTCGCGTCGTTTTTCCGCTTGCGGCTGGAGCTGAACGAACGGGAGCAGGTGTTGCAAAACAGCTCCAATTCCGTGCAGGCAAAAAAAGACCAGATCGTTGTTTTGAACGACAAGCTGAGCAATGCCGATAACGATGTGGAGCAAAGCGTACGCGAAAAGGGTATGGCGAAACCGGGCGAGAGCATTTTTGCCGAAGTCCCGAGTGAAGATTGATTTTCTAGCAGTAGGGGGAACTCCGCAACATGGGTCTGGAAGTTGGAGCGTGTGTCGAGGGTAAGGTAACCGGCATCACAAAGTTCGGTGCTTTTGTCGAACTGGAAGGCGGCAAAACGGGCATGGTGCATATTTCCGAAGTAGCACCGACGTATGTCAAAGAAATTCGGGATCACGTTACCGAAAATCAGCAGGTTAAGGTCAAAATCTTAAAGATCGGTGAGGACGGGAAGATTAGTCTGTCCATCAAGCAGGCCATGGATCCTCCGCCGCGCACCGGTCGCGGTTCGGCTCCGCGCCGCACCTCTCCGGGTCGCCCCGGTGGCTTTGAATGGCAGCCGTCCCGTGCGGCAGAAAATGCCAGCTTTGAGGAAATGATGTCTCGCTTTAAGCAGACCAGCGACGAGAAGATGCTGGATCTCAAGCGCTCCCTGGACGGAAAGCACGGCGGCTTTACCCGCAAGCGCTCTTGACAGGAATGGCGAGGCATAAGACACAAAAATACAGCCGTTGCCCTTGGCAACGGCGTTTTTTATGACTTGTATTGAAGGTTAAAGAGGTAGATATGCAACAGTTACATTTTTGTGCTCCCTGCTTATTCGGCGTGGAGGGGATTCTCGGTGATGAGCTTCGTCGTATGGGCGCCGCCGAGGTGACGCCGCAGAACGGTCGCGTGCTGTTCGCCGGTGACACCGCTATGCTGGCCCGTGCCAATATCGAAAGCCGCTACGCGGAGCGGATACAAATACTCATGGGTACGTTCCGCGCCACCAGCTTTGAGGAGCTGTTTCAGCAGGTTCGTGCTCTGCCGTGGGAGCAGTTCATCGCCGCTAAGGATGCCTTTCCCGTCAAGGGCTGGTCGCTCAATTCGGCGTTGCACAGCGTGCCGGATTGTCAATCGATCATTAAAAAGGCGATCGTCGAGCGGCTGAAAGGTCGGTACGGCATCGGTTGGTTTGAGGAAACCGGCGCTACGGTGCAGGTGCAGTTTACCATTCTGAAGGACGAAGTGATGCTCCTGATCGATACCAGCGGTGCCGGCTTGCACAAGCGCGGGTATCGTCAAAATGCCGGCGGTGCGCCGATGAAGGAAACACTGGCGGCGGCGATTGTTGACGTGACACGCGCCCGGTTGGCGGAACAGGTGCTGGATCCCTGTTGCGGCTCCGGTACGCTGTTGATCGAGTCGGCATTGGCGGCACGTCGCGTGGCGCCGGGCTTGCGTCGTCGGTTTGCAGCGATGCAGTGGGGCTGGCTTCCGGATTCGGTTTGGGACGAGGAACGGGAGCGCGCACGGTCTCAAATGCTGTTGGATCGTTCGTTTTCGGCGCTGGGCAGTGATATTGACCCCGAAGCGGTGCGCCTGACACGGGAAAACGCCGCCAAGGCCGGTGTCGGCGTGCAGGTGCGCGCGGTACAGCGTGACCTGCGCGATTTTCGACCGGAGGGGGACAGTGGTGTGGTGCTGTGTAACCCGCCCTACGGCGAACGCCTGCTGGACGTGGAATCGGCGCGCTCGCTGTATCGTACCATGGGACGGGTCTTTGTACCGAAAAAAGGGTGGAGCTACGCGATTATCAGCCCGGACGAAACGTTTGAAGCTTCCTTTGGCCGTAAGGCGGATAAGCGGCGCAAGCTGTACAACGGTATGCTGAAATGCCAGCTTTACATTTATTATCGCTAAAACAGCGGAGGTATCACTATGAAGCACGTGTTTATTCTGAACCCGGTTGCCGGGAAAAATCAGTCCTCACTGCAGCTGAAGCCGCTGATCTCCTCTTTCTTTGAAGCGCATCGTACCCTGGAGCATGAAATCCATATTACTACCCATGCCGGCGATGCCACGGAGTATGCCAAAAAAGTGACGGCGGAGGGCGAAACGCGTGTTTACGCTTGCGGCGGTGACGGTACGGTGCTGGAGGTACTGAACGGGATTGCCGGAGCACCTCATGCAGAGCTGGCGTGCGTTCCGTGTGGTTCCGGTAACGATTTTATCCGCTCGTTTCCGCGCAAGGAGCGGTTTCACGATCTGAAGGCGTTGATCACCGGTCAGGCACAGCACATGGATTTGATCCGCTGTGACGGCCGCTATTCGCTGAATATGTGCTCCATGGGCATGGACGCCAACGTAGCGGATCGCATGGTACAGTATAAACGCCTGCCGTTGGTCAATGGGCCGATGGCATATAATTTGGCAATCGTGCGTACCTTTTTCGGACGGCTGAGCCAGAAGCTGCGTGTGGTCATGGAAACGGAGCGCGGCCGGGTGGAGCGCGTGGGAAATTACTTGTTTGCTTTGGCGGCGAATGGTCAATACTATGGCGGTGGGTATCACGGGTCGCCCCGTTCCACCCCCAACGACGGCTTGCTGGATTTTGTCTTGATTAAGGACATCAGCCATTTGAAGGTGCTGGCCTTTTTGGGAAAATATAAAAACGGTCAGCATTTGGATTTGTCCTGCTGTGAATCCTTTCGCGGCACCAAAATGCAGGTGACGGCGGAGGAGCCGGCCGTCGTGACGGCAGACGGGGAATGCTTCCGCACGGATAATGTCACCTTCGAGATCGTTCCGCAGGCGGTTTCCTTCGTGGTTCCGACCGCCGAAGCCGGTGAATTGTTAAAAAATCGTGAAATATCCGAAAATTACCAAATAAAGACTTGATTTTTTCTGAAAAATAGCTACAATAGGTTTTAGCACTCCGAGGAAAAGAGTGCTAATCTGTATCAATCAATCTCGTAAGGAGGATTTTGTTATGACGATGAAACCGTTGGCTGACCGCGTGGTCATCAAAATGGTCGAGGCGGAGGAAACCACCAAGAGTGGCATCATTCTGGCAGGCTCCGCCAAGGAAAAGCCCCAGGTGGCAGAGGTTATCGCTGTCGGCCCCGGCGGCATGGTAGAGGGCAAGGAAATTACCATGTACGTGAAGCCCGGTGACAAGGTAATCACCAGCAAGTATTCCGGCACGGAAGTCAAGATGGACGGCGAGGAATACACCATCGTTCGTCAAAACGACATTTTGGCCATTGTTGAATAAGTGACGATAGGGAGGAAATGAACCATGTCAAAAGAAATTCTGTTTGGCGAAGAAGCACGCAAGGCATTGCAGTCCGGCGTGGATCAACTGGCAAATACGGTAAAAATTACGTTGGGGCCCCGCGGCCGCAATGTCGTGTTGGATAAGAAATACGGCGCTCCGCTGATCACCAATGATGGTGTGACCATCGCCAAGGAAATCGAACTGGACAATGCCTTTGAAAACATGGGTGCTCAGCTGGTCAAGGAGGTTTCCACCAAGACGAACGACGTGGCCGGTGACGGTACCACCACGGCGACTCTGCTGGCACAGGCTTTGATCCGCGAGGGTATGAAGAATGTGGCGGCCGGCGCCAATCCGATGGGCGTGAAGCGCGGTATTCAGAAGGCTGTTGACGCCATCGTGGCGGAGATTGCCAAGAATTCCAAGAAGGTCAACGGTTCGGACGATATCGCCAGCGCGGCGACCATTTCCGCCGGTGATGCCGTGATCGGTAAGTTGATTGCGGAGGCCATGGAGAAGGTGTCGGCTGACGGCGTTATCACGGTGGAGGAATCCAAGACGGCGGAAACCTATACCGAAGTGGTCGAGGGTATGCAGTTTGACCGCGGCTATATCACTCCGTACATGGTGACGGATACCGATAAGATGGAAGCGGTGATCGACGATGCGTATCTGCTCATCACCGATAAGAAAATTTCCAACATTCAGGATATTTTGCCGCTGCTGGAGCAGATTCTGCAGGCCGGTAAAAAGCTGGTTATCATTGCCGAGGATGTCGAAGGTGAGGCTCTGTCCACGCTGATCGTGAACAAACTGCGCGGTACCTTTACCTGCGTGGCGGTCAAGGCGCCCGGCTTCGGCGATCGCCGCAAGGAAATGCTGCAGGATATCGCCATTCTGACCGGCGGTCAGGTCATTTCCGAGGAGGTCGGTCTGGAGCTGAAGGATACCAGCATCGCCATGCTGGGCCGTGCACGTCAGGTGAAGGTGCAGAAGGAAAACACCATCATCGTTGACGGCGCCGGCGATGCCGCTCAGATCAAGGCGCGCGTCGGACAGATTCGCTCCCAGATCGAGACCAGCACCTCCGATTTTGATCGTGAGAAGCTGCAGGAGCGTTTGGCGAAGCTCGCCGGTGGCGTGGCCGTCATCAAGGTTGGTGCCGCTACCGAAATCGAAATGAAGGAAAAGAAGCTCCGTATCGAGGACGCTTTGGCGGCTACAAAGGCGGCCGTGGAGGAAGGCCTGGTGGCCGGCGGCGGCGTGGCGCTCATCAACGCGTCCGGTGTGCTGTTGCCGTTGCTGGAGCAGACCGAGGGCGATGAAAAGACCGGTGTGAAGATCGTGCTGAAGGCGATCGAGGAGCCGGTGCGTCAGATCGCGTTGAACTCCGGCCTGGAGGGCAGCGTCATCATTGATAAGATTCGTACCGAGGATAAGCTTAACTTCGGCTTCGATTTTGCGAACGAAAAGTATGTCGATATGTTCGCCGCCGGTATCGTCGATCCTGCCAAGGTGACCCGTTCCGCACTGCAGAATGCGGCTTCGGTGGCGTCGATGGTGCTGACGACCGAATCGCTGGTTGCCGATAAGAAGGAGCCGGTACCCCCCGCTCCGGCGGCACCGGCCGGCATGGACGGCATGTATTGATTCCCCGCATCTCATAAAAATAACCGGCTGTCGCTACGGCGACAGCCGGTCTTTTATTATCTAAGCACCTGAACCCTTATGTGAAATCGTTCAAGCAGTCGCCTTACTGCGTCTCTTCATCGCGATACAGCTCTTCAAAGCTGCAACCGAACACCTTTACGAAGCAGAGCAATTCAATGTCGGTGATGAAGCGTTTTCCCGATTCGATTCGTTGAATAGCGTTCTTGTCAATATCCAGACCGTTTAATTGCATCCGATCGGCAAGAACCCGTTGCGATATATTCAGTTGTTTTCGCAAAAAGGCAATTCGACTTCCGCAAATGTTGTTATTTCCGTTTTTAGCTTTGTTAATAAACATATTTTTCTCCGTTTTGACATTTAGTACTTGTCATTTACTAAATTATATGCTACAATAAACGCATAAATGACATTCGGCGAATGTCAAAAAGAACTTTGGAGGGGAAAATATGAAGCGGATACTGTCTGTTATTGTAAGCGTGGTGTTACTGATTACTTTGTCGGTAGCTATTTGTCCGACTGCGGCGGCGGAGCAGTCACAGGTGGATAAGATTATCTCTTTTGCCAGAAGCAAAATTGGTAGTACGGAGTATGTGGGGAAGTGTCAGGCGTTTGTATATCAATGCTATAAAGCCGGTGGCATCGATAACGGCTCGGCTTCCTCTGCCATCGCAGCTTGGGAAAAATGGGGCGTTTCTACAAGTAAGACCGATATTCCGATCGGCGCGTGCGTCTATTTTGACGAAAGGGTAGGTAGCTCTTACGGTCATGTAGGACTTTATATCGGTGATAACAAAATGATTCACTCACGCGCGAGCGTCGGCAAGGTCGTGGAATCGTCAATGACCTGGTATTTTGATAATTGTTATTTAGGCTGGGGCTGGCAAGGTGGGGTACAACCGTCTGCAGGCTCATCGTCTGAACCGGTTAGCGATATCTATAAGCTGACTTCGCCGGACGGGTATCAAACTGTTCGTAGCAGTGCCTCGACAAGCTCGTCGGCGGTCTGCAATATACCGGCCGATACGTATGTCACTGTAACACAGTATACTGCCGACGGTCGTTGGGGTTATGTGACATACGATGGCAATTCCGGGTGGATTCGTTTGTATTATGTGGAAAAGCATACGTCCCACTCCTACGAGTCGTGGCAAACGGTGAGCGCGGCGACGTGCACCTCCGCCGGCTCCGAAAAGCGC
>CAYQBP010000009.1:13199-21798 GCA_964415745.1 uncultured Eubacteriales bacterium | reverse complement strand
GTTTCGTGCTATTGTCAATACGTTAATATGACGTATTGGAGAACGGAGCATGAAGAAAATTTACTATTACGACAACAAGAATATCATCGGTCATCGTCTGAAGGAGCTACGCGAGGAAAAGGGGTTGTCGCAAAGCGATCTCGCCGCCAAGCTGCAAACGATGAATGTCAACATGGATCAGCAAATGATCAGCAAGATCGAAAAAAACAAGCGGCAGGTCACAGACTACGAGCTGGCCTTTCTGTGCCGGTGCCTGAGCATCACGCCGAACGAGCTGCTGGGCTTTGACCGGCTTTCACCGGACGCATAACCGTTCGCAAGCGCTCCTGCCACTTGAAAATCCCACGCTTTTACGCTATACTGGTTTTGAAATTTCCCACGAGGTGAGCCGAATATGATCCCGAAGCTTCTTTTGTTCCACCCGGCCGTGTTCGCCGTGGAAAAGACCTATCAGCTTTTACTCGTCACCGAGGTGCCGCTGTATGCCTCCGTCATCATCGACGGTCATGAATACGCCTCCCACGTCAACGGGGTGCGTTGCTCGGATACACCGACACACCGCATCACCATTCCGCAGGAGGTGCTGGACGCCGCCGGCGGCTACACCCTGCGCCTGTGCCGTGCCACGGAGCGCCCCCCTTATCTGCCGCTTATCGGGGAGCCGCAGGACTATCGGTATGACTTCCACCCGGTAACAAAAGCAACGGACATTCGCCTGTATCAAATTTCCGACGCGCACGGAAACCGACAGGCGGCCGCCGACGCCGCCAACATCGCCGGGAAGCCGGATTTGCTGATTTTTAACGGTGATCTGCCCCACCATTGCGGCGATTATCGGGAAATACACACCATGCTGGCGGTGGCGTCCGACGTTGCCGGAGGCGAGTATCCCTGCGTATGCGCGCGCGGCAACCACGACCTGCGCGGCGCGTATGCCGAGCATTTGATCGACTATATGCCGCACCGCCACGGGCTGTTCTACTACACCTTCCGTGTCGGCTGTATTTGGGGCGTCGTTTTGGACTGCGGCGAGGACAAGCCGGATCAGCACGAGGAGTACGGCGGAGCGATCTGCTGTCACGCACTCCGCGAGGCGGAAACCGATTTTTTACGAACGGTTACCGGCTACGACGAACCGGACGTTCGGTATCGGCTGGTGATTTGTCACACGCCCTTCACCTATACGCCGAGGGAGCCGTTTAACATCGAAATCCCCTTGTACACCGAGTGGGCGACTCTGCTTCGCGAGCGCGTCAAGCCGCACCTGATGCTTTGCGGCCATCTGCACAAAAACGCCGTGTTCCGCGAGGGCGAGGTCACCGACAACAAGGGACAGCCCTGCCCCGTCATTGTCTCGTGCCGTCCCGGTGCCGTCGGTTGCGAAAATGCTCCTGACGGCTTTACCGGCGCCGCGATCACATTGACCGAAGCCGAAGCGCGTATCACCTGCAACGACAATCACGGTGCTGTCGCCCTGCAGGAAGCTGTCGCGTTACAACACTTGTGAGGTGCGTATGAAGCCTTTGGAAATTTGCCTGCTCATCATTGAAGCGGTATCGGTCCTACTGACCGTCTACGACAAAGCGGTGGCCGGCCATCATCGGCGGCGTGTGCCGGAGCAGCTCTTTTTTATTCTGGCGTTGCTGGGCGGCTCGCTGTTCATGTATTTGACCATGCTGTTGATCCGTCACAAAACCAAGCACAAGCGCTTTATGCTGGGACTTCCGGTCATCATCATCGCGCAGGTGCTGGTCTATCACCTGTTACTCTGATTTCGTCTGCGATCCAAAAAAAGCAGGAGCCGAGCTCAACCGTTCGACTCCTGCTTTTCTGTTTTCCGTTTTCCGGGAGGGTACACATTCCAGACCACCGCGGCGATCAACAGCACCGCGCAGACGGCAAACACCCACCCGGCGGCGTTGGCCATGCGGTCGATCAGTCCGTTGACCACGCCACTGACATACAGCTTGAGCGGGCCCTCACCCAGCACCAGCCGCTCCGCCAAGCCGTGCCGCCACAGCATCCACAAGGGCACCGCTGCCAGCGCACTGCCCAGAAACAGCGCGCCGGACGTGAGATAGGCACGGCGGCGAGGATCACTGCCGACCCAAATCATATTCAGCACAATCAGCAACACGGTCGCACCCAGCGACCAGCCGAACAGCGCGGACAGGCGAAGCACCGTGGCATTGCCGTAAATATAGCGGTGCGCGGACGGCAGCACCCGATCCACCAGGCCGCTTTGCAGAACATCGGCGGTGCTGTCCGCCAGCTCCTGTGCCATGCCTGCCACGGCGTCCGTATCGGGGCGTTCCGTCTCCGGCAGGGTCGCCGCAAACGCTTCGATCGCCTGCCGGTATGCCGCCGGGTCAACCGTGACCGGCTGTAACGCTTCGCCCGTCATCAGTGCCTCATACACCGCTTCGGCGTATTGGCGCGACAGCGAAGCGATCCATTCCTCCGACACCGCCGTTTTCAGATGGCTGTATAGCTGCTCGCCGTTTTCGTAAAGCTCACATTCATGACCGAGGTCCTCCAGCACAAAGCCGGTCATTCCCTCGACAAATCCGGCGGCCTCCGGCACAGCGTGATACACCGACTCGTTCAGGAGAATATGCCGCACACAAAACAACAGCACCGTAGCGGCCAGCGAGAGCGTCAACAGCACGAGCCCGACCGCACGTCCCGCGGAGAGAGCCACCCGTTTACCCATAAGTCGCCCACTCCCTTCCGCTCACCATGGTACAGATCAGCGCGATGCGCTCTGTTTTGGTTTGGTATCCGTTTTTGCGCGGATAGCAGGTGTACATTACCAAGGTATTTTTACTGTCGTCCTGCTTAATCAGCGAGTTATCCTGATAGTGAAACACCTTGATCTCCGAAACCTCGTAGACGTATTCCCCGTACACCGTATCCATCGTGATGCGTGTGCCGACCTGCGTATCCTCGATTTCGTAAAAATGGCGCGTCACATGAGCCGACAGGACGGTTTTTCCGCCCTGACCGCAGAACCGCGAATTGAACCACATACCGGCGCCTTTTTTCAAAATTTCATTGCTGTCCCCGAAAAAAACAGGGATTTCACTTTCCTTCCAGCCATCAACGCGTAACGTCGCCCACTGACTTTCAAAGGGGATCGCCACCGGGATATGTCCCTCGTCCGTTTCCACCTCCGACGGGTCCTGCAGATCGTCGCCGTCACTTCGGGTGTCGGCATTGCCGGTAAACACCCGATAATATCCGGAGGAGGCCACCAGCTCGCGATAGGCCAACGTCACGCCTCCCGCTATGAGCGCCACCGACAGCAAATAGGGCAACAACAAGAAAAAGCCCTTGTAGCAAGGGCTTTTTCTCAGTGCCGAAAAGACACGCTTCATCATATTTCGACGATCAGCGAGAAGCCAACAGCTTCTTACCGTACACAGCCGAACCGGCTACCGCCAGCGCCACCACGCCGAGCGCGATCATCAGCATCACGTTCGTTTCGGGAGCGTCGGTCTTTTTCACAGCGTCACCGTCGATCGTAGCGATCTTGGTGCCGTTCTCCAGATACACAATGCAGGTCACGTCGCCCTTGTGCTGGGGGTTCTCGGAATCGACCAGCTCGTAGGTGAGGTGCAGCTCCTCGCAAGCCTTGCCGAAGTTCTCCAGCACAGCGTTTACTTCTTCGCTGGTATAGCTCGACAGCGTGCTGCCCTTATCCTCTTTGATAGCAGCCTTGGCGGCCTTCATGTAGCCGATAACCGCTTCCGCCTGATCGGCAGTCACGTCAATCTGGCTCAGCACGTTCTCCAAAGCAGGCAGATACTGTGCCTCATACTTGGAAGGAATCAGCTCCTTCGCGGTAGCGACGATCTCCTCCTTCGGGGTGGCGGCGGACGCGGAGAAACCCGCCACAGCCATCATGCCGACGAGCAACAGGCAAGCGACAAACAGGGAAATAACCTTTTTCACAAAACCCAACTCCTTAAAATAAATATAGTAAAACCAAGATAAGCTATTTATAGTTTACACCACTTTTTGCGAGTTTGTCAACTGTTTTACACAACTTTTTTGCCATTCGACAGAAGCTTCTCTTTTTTGTTGCTTTACGCGCTTTTTTTTGATAAAATATAACTGCTATTTCATTTTTGAAAGGAGTATCGCCATGCTACAGCTGTTGATCGGCCGTTCCGGCTCCGGAAAAACACACACCATTTATCGGGAATTGCAGGCCGAAGCCGCCGGTGAGGCTCCTTTGTTCCTGCTGGTGCCGGAGCAGGCCTCCTTTGAAAACGAGCGCCGTCTGCTGGAGGAGCTGGGACCGGTGCTTTCCCAGCGCGTGCAGGTGCTAAGCTTCACGCGCATGGCGGAGACCGTCTTTCGCGAGATCGGCGGCACCGCCGGCCGACGCATGGATACTACCTTGTCCCTGCTTTTGATGAACGAGGCAATACACACAGTCGCCGATCGACTGGTCGTTTACAAAAAGCATATTGACGATCCCGACTATCTCCACGCCGTGCTGGCCATGCTTTCGGAATGTAAGCAAGGCGCCGTGACACCTGTCCGTCTGGAGGAGACCGCCCATTCCCTGCCCGACGGCTTGCTGAAGGGGAAAATCAGCGATCTGGCGCTCCTGTTCGGCACATACGAGGCGTTAACGGCTCAGGCCTCCCTCATCGATCCGCAGGACGACCTGACCCTGCTGGCCAAGCGGTTGCCGGAAAGTCGCCTGTTTGACCGCGCCCTGATTTATGTGGACGGGTTCAAGGGCTTTACACAGCAGGAATTGTCCGTGCTGGAAAAGCTGATGCCGCGTGCGGAAAGGCTGACGGTCGCTCTGTGCACCGAAAGCGTCACCGAACGTCCGGAGCAAGTCGTCGATCGCTTCGCCACCGCCACCCGAACCGCCCGTTGCCTGCGTGACATGGCGCGTCGCACACATACACCGGTCGCCGCCGTCCGGCATTTAACGCAAAACCACCGTACTGACGACCCGGCTCTGCTCGCACTGGAGGCCGGCTTCTTCGCCGCCGACGGCGTGCCGTACACCGAAGCCACCGACGCCGTATGCCTCACTCCCTGTGCCGACCGCTACGAGGAATGTCGCTACGCCGCCCGTTTTATCCGACGCCGACTGCGTGAGGACGGCGGATACAGCCGCGATTATACCGTCGTCGCACGGAACATCGACGAATACGCCGACCTGCTGGAGAGCGCTCTGCGGCGCGAGGGGCTGCCCTGCTGCCGCGACCGGCGTGAACCGATACTGACACAACCGCTCATCACTCTGTTGGAATCCGCCCTGTCCGCCATCAACAACGGCTGGAGCAGTGACGATATTTTACGCATTGTCAAATCCGGACTGGCAGGCTTCTCCACGACGTCCGCCTCTCTGCTGGAAAACTATGTTTTCGTCTGGAAAATTCGCGGACAGGCGTGGTTGTCACCGTTCACCCTAAACCCCGACGGCCTCAGTGCGAAAAGCAGTGAAGCCACCGAGCGACAGCTCGCCTATCTGGAAATACTGCGTCGCCGTCTGATCCGCCCGTTGCAACGTCTGCGCGACCGTCTTTCCGGGCGCATCACCGGGCGTGAATTTGCCGAAGCGATATTCCGCTATCTGCAGGAGATGCGTGTGCCGCGCGTCCTGCGACTGCAGGTGGCACGACTGGACGCCGCCAAGGAGCATGAATTGGCCGACCATCAGGAACGGCTGTGGGATCATGTCATCAATCTGCTGGATAAATTTGCGCTGGCTCTGCCGGAATCCAGGCTGACCGCCAAACGCTTTGCCGAGTTGCTTCACCTGATCGTCTCGTCCGATGACCTCGGCAGTATTCCGCAGGGGCTGGACGGCGTAATCATCGGCAGTGCCGACCGGATTCGGTATGCCGACCCGCACACGGTGATCCTATTGGGAGCCAACGAAGGCGTTTTCCCCGCTTACCCGGCCGGCAACAGTCTGCTGACCGATCTCGAACGCAAGCAGCTTCAGGCAGTAGGATTAACCGTTGCCGACGACGCCGACTGGGAAACCGCATCCGAACGCTTTTATGCCTATGCCGCCGTCGCCGCCCCCTCCAAGCGGCTGGTCGTCACCTACGTCCTCAACCGCAATGGAGAAAAGGCGGAGCCGTCCTCCGTGGTGAGCACGATCAACCGTCTGTTGGAAAACGCGAAAAAGGATACGGCGACGCACCCCTATGCCGTTGACAGCGAATCGGAAGCGGACGCCTTTGCCTCGTTCGCCCTGCAATACCGCAACAACACGCCGCTTGCCGCCTCATATCGGGAGGTATTCACCGGACTGCCCGATTACGCCGCCCAGGTCACCACCATACAGCAGCTGGACGACGACTTTCTGTTTCACGACCCGTCGGTGGCGCAGCGCTTGTTCGGCAAGCATTTATCCCTGTCCCCCACCGGCATGGACACCTTTCACAAATGCCGTTTTTCTTATTTCTGCCAGTACGGTCTGCATCTGAAAACACGCCGGGCCGCCGAAATGAATCTTATGGAATCCGGTACGCTGGTGCATCACGTTATGCAAGTGCTGTTGCCCGGCTACTGCCAGGGCGACCTTCAACAGCTGTCGCGCGAAGGCATTGCCGACGATGTTCGTCGTGCCGTCCGGCAATACGTTCACGACGCCATCAACGGCCACGACCGGCAGGACGCTCATTTTCAGGCACAGCTCAAGCGCTTGAATCTGTTATGTGAGAATTTGATGTGGCACGTGATCTGCGAGCTACGCGACAGCTACTTCCGCCCCGTGGAATTTGAACTGCCGATCGGCTGTCCCGACGAGGGCGGTATCCCGTCCTGGGTCATCACCACGCCGGAGGGTGCCACCATTCGTATTCGCGGCAAAATCGACCGTGTGGACACCTACTGTGAAAACGGCACGACCTACCTTCGTGTGCTGGATTACAAAACCGGTCACACAAAATTTGATATGGCCGATATTCTGGAGGGTATCAACCTGCAAATGCTGATCTATCTGTTTTCGCTGTCCGAAAACGGGAAAGCACGCGGCAAGCGCATCGTTCCTGCCGGTGTGCTGTATCAGCCGGCCGATATTCCCTCGCTGAGCCTGTCTCGCGATACGGCGCCGGAAAAGCTGGAGAAGGAAAAGCTCTCCGCGTTGTGTGCCAACGGCCTGCTGTTAGACCACGATTCGGTTCTGTATGCCATGGAGCCGGACGGAGAAGGCACGTTTATCCCCGTAAAATTCACCAAAAGCGGCGAACCGGCAAAAGACTCCCCCTTGGCTTCGCTGGCTCAATTCGGTCGGATACAGCGACACATTCAGCAGCTACTGATCACCATGGTCGAGCAGCTTCACAGCGGCCGGATCGAGGCGATCCCCAAAATCAAGCATCGCTCCTCGATTTCCGATATGCTGGCGCACAGTCCTTGCCGGTATTGCGATTTCCGGGATATTTGCGGTCATGAAAATGAAGATCGCTCATACGAATTTGATAATCTTTCATTAAAAGAGGCATTGGCCGCGCTTGATACCATGACTTCGGAGGTGAGTAACGATGAGTGAAGCCAAAACAGAATTCAGTGAAGAACAGAAGCAGTGTATTTATTCGCACGACGGCACCCTGCTGGTATCCGCCGCCGCCGGCTCCGGAAAAACGCTGGTGCTGATACACCGTATTCTCGACCGGATCACCGACCCGGCACACCCAACAGACATCGATCGTCTGCTGGTCGTCACCTTCACTCGCGCCGCCGCCTCCGAAATGAAGCAACGTCTGGCCAACGAATTGGCAAAGCGGATCGCCGAAGACCCGGACAACATTCATCTCCAGCGACAACAGCTATTGCTTCCGCGAGCCGCTATCGAAACCGTGGACAGCTTTTGCAACCGACTGGTGCGCCAAAGCTTTCATCTGCTGGACATTCCGCCGCAATTCCGCGTGGGTGATGAGCAACAGCTTTCGTTGCTGAGAAATGAAGCACTTTTTGAAGTGCTGGGAGAGTTCTACGCCGCCGACGATCCGGATTTTGCCGACCTTGCCGCCATGCTGAGCAGTGGCCGCAGTGATGAAGCACTGACAAAAGCCGTCGATCGCCTGTACGATTTTTTACAGCCACACCCCGATCCGAACCAATGGCTGGAGGAACGCTCCTCGGCCTACGAGGAGCCGGACGAGCTAGCAAACAGCCCTTGGGGGCAAATCGTGCTGGAGCACGTTTCCGTCAACCTAAACAAGGCCAAGCAGCTGTTTCGGCACGCCCTGGAGCTGGTGATGAGCGGCGAAGAAAACCTTCAGGACAACTACGGGCCGGTTCTGAAAAGCGCTCTGGAGCAAATTGAAGCCGTGCTCGGTCTGTGCCACGACGGAAAATGGGATGCCCTGCTTGCGGCACTGTGTACTTTTTCCGGAGGTACACCGGGGCGCAAAAAGCTGATCGACACCGACCTGTGCGATCGTGCAAAGGCCTTGCGTTCGGATGCCCTGAAAATCATAAAAAAACAGGCGAGTTACCTTTGCGGCACCGAGGAGCAGTGCCGTCGAGATTTACGCGACACCCGGAGATTGATCCTGATGCTGTACCGCGTGACCCGGCAATTTTCCGACCGCTTTGCCGAAAAGAAAAA
>CAYQBP010000009.1:0-13099 GCA_964415745.1 uncultured Eubacteriales bacterium | reverse complement strand
TGATGCTGTACCGCGTGACCCGGCAATTTTCCGACCGCTTTGCCGAAAAGAAAAAGGCGGCACGCCTGTTTGAATTTTCGGATATAGAGCATTATGCACTCCGTCTACTGACGGACACCGATGAAAACGGAAACACGTCACCCTCCGCCCTGGCACAGGAGCTGTCCTCCCAGTTTGACGAAATTCTGGTGGACGAATACCAGGACACCAACGCGTTGCAGGATGCGCTGTACGTTGCTCTATCCCGTCGGGAAACGAACCTGTTTCTGGTGGGCGATGTCAAGCAGAGCATCTACGGCTTCCGCCAGGCGATGCCGGATTTGTTTTTGCGGCGTCGGCATCAATATCCGCTGTTTGACGGCACGAATTACCCCGGCACCGTGATGCTGGGGAATAATTACCGCAGTCGCTTCGAGGTGACCGAAGCGGTCAATTATGTGTTTCGCCAGCTCATGAGCAAGGAAACCGGCAACATGGCATACGATGACAGCGAAGCGCTGGTATGCAAGGCGGATTATCCGCCCTCCGACGGGCACGAGCCGGAAATACTTCTGGTGGACATCGACAGCCACGACGGCGACAACAAGCCGGACAGCAACACGGCCGAAGCCATTGTTCTCGCCAAGCGTATTCGCGAGCTTGTCGGCGCCCTTCCCGTGAAGGGCAAGGACGGCACGCGCCCCCTGCAATACGGCGATTGTTGCATTTTATTGCGTGCCCGCCGTCCCGAACTGATTCAGGCCTTAAAGAAGCAGGGGATCCCCGTGGCGGCGGACGACGCCGGTTCGTTTTTCAACACCACGGAAATCCGTCTGGCGCTCTCCCTGCTCCGTTGCATCGACAACCCCCTGCAGGATGTGCCGCTGACCGCCTGGCTGATGTCACCCCTGTGCGGATTTTCGCCCGACGATCTGGCCGCCATTCGCTTGTGCCGTCCCAAAACGGCGCTGTACAATGCCCTGACCGCCGCGCGTACCAAGGTGACCGACCCATTGCTGGCAGAGCGTTGCCGCGATGCCGTCGCTTTTTTGGATCGGTACCGTACGCTGGCCGGTCAAATGACGGTGGATCGGCTACTGCTCCGTCTGTACGAGGAAACCGCTTTGCAGGAGCTGATGAGCGCACAGACCGACGGCGAGCGGCGGCGTCACAATCTGCAATTACTGCAGGAGCACTGCCGTCAGTTTGACCAAAACGGATTCCGCGGTCTGTCCTCGTTCATTCGCTACATGGATCGCCTGCAGGCGCAGGGGATCGAGCCGGATGGCGCCGCGCCCTCTCCAAACGAAAATGCCGTTCACGTGATGACCATTCACCACTCCAAGGGCTTGGAATTTCCGGTCGTTTTTTTGGCCGGATTGGGTCATTCGTTCAACCGCAACGATCAGACCGATACCCTGCTGCTCCACGCTGAGCTCGGCGCCGGAATCAAGCAACGCGATCTCCGCACCGGCAATCGCTATGACACCCTGCCTCGTCGTGCGCTTACCGCAAAGCTTCACGACGATGATTGCGCCGAGGAGCTGCGTGTGCTTTATGTCGCCATGACGCGCGCCCGTGAAAAGCTGTGTGTCAGCATGGCCATCAAAGACCCCTCCAAAACGCTGTCCGCTTTAGCGGCCACCCTGACCGACAATGAGGCGTTACCCGCCTTTATGGTTCGCGACGCCGACTGCATCGGAAAATGGCTGTTGGCCGCCCTGCTTCGTCACCCCGACGCGTCGGAATGGCGGCAAAGGATCCAACGCACGGATTTGCCGATTCTGCCCAGCGCCGTACATTGGGTATTCCGTTGGGAAACCGCCCGTTTCTCCGCGGAAACCGCAGAAGCGGAGGCACCGTCGATCGCCGAAGCCGACCCGGCGACGGTGGAGGAAATCCGCCGCAACATGGCGTATGAGTATCCCCACGCCGCGCTGGCACGTATCCCCGCCAAGCTGGCGGCCTCCCAAGCCGCCGGGCACACGGTACAACGGCGCTTTGTGGCGCAGGCGCGTCCTGCTTTTCTGGCAAACGATAAGCTGACCCCTGCCGAGCGCGGAACCGCCGTGCACAGCTTCATGCTGCATGCCGATTACGCGGCCGCCGCAGTCGATTTGGAGGCGGAAATCACACGGTTGGTGCACAACGGTCTGCTGACGGCGGCACAAGCCGCGGCGATCGACCGAGGACATCTGTCGGCGTTCTTCCGCAGTCCGCTGTACCGGCGTATGTGCGTCTCACCGCGTTGCCTGCGCGAATTCCCCTTTACCGCACAATGCCCAGCCTCCCTGCTTGACCCGACCCTGACGGGCACGGACGAAGCCGTGGTCGTACAGGGCATTGCCGACTGCCTGTTTGTCGAGGAAAATGAGCTGGTCATCGTCGATTACAAAACCGACCGCGTAAAAACCGACCGTGAGCTGTTGGAGCGCTATGCGGCACAGCTCAACACGTATCGCGCATCGCTGAGCAAAGCATTGGATATGCCGGTGCGGGAATGCCTGCTGTATTCCTTTGTACTGGACCGTACCATTCGTGTGGAGGAGACACTATGAGTAATGTCATTCTGATCGGTATGCCGGGATGCGGAAAAAGCACTGTCGGCGTACTGCTTGCCAAGGCGATGCTGTATCGCTTTGTGGACACCGATCTGCTGATCCAGCACGATCAGTCAAAAAGTCTGTGCGATATTTTAGCCAAGCACGGCTTGGAAGCCTTCAAGGCGATTGAAAATCGCGTATTATGCGAGCTGTCCTGTGACCGCTGTGTTGTCGCCACCGGCGGCAGTGCCGTGTACGGCATGGAAGCCATGGAGCACCTGCGTGCAACCGGTACGGTGGTCTACCTGAAGCTCCCCCTGCACACGATCGAGGAGCGGATCAACAACATCACCACGCGCGGTATCGCCATGGGGCCGCAAGTCACCCTGGAACAGCTATACGCCGAACGCACGCCGCTGTACGAGCGGTATGCCGACGTGACCGTGGACAGCTACGGGCTGTCCGCCGAGGAATGTGTTCAAGCCATCATTACCGCCCTGAGCTGAACGAAGCTGACCTGACAAGCCGGAAGCACGCTTCCGGCTTGTGCTATTTCAGCAAGCCGCCGTCCGACAGCGTCACCGTCACCGACACGGCAACCTCGCTTTGCGATAATGCCTGAGACACCGCCTCCGCGCTCACGCCGCTTCGGCGGTAACGAAGCGCCGTTTGCCGCGCCAGTCCCAGTGCGTCCACATGGGACTGCTGTAATTTTTTCAGCGCCGCTTCCGTATCGGAGGCAATCGCTTCCTCCAGCCGACGGAGCAACGCCCGGTACTCCCCGGCGGACAGCGAATGCCGCTTTTCAGTGATCTGTGCCGCCGCCGTCACCTCGAAGCGGTACTGCCAACCGGTATCCCGACGCTGTACCGACAGCCGTGTACGCACCTTTTCGCAACGCACAGCTCCGGTATCGAAGGAATACAGGCATTGCCCGGCATCGTCGGCTGCAATCAGCAGACCCGTTGTTTCCGCACCGCTCAGCTCGTCTGCCAGATGTCCCCGGCGAAACAGTGCCGTACCCGACAGCGTCGGCGTACCGTCGCGCAGCTCCAAAATCGGAAGAACCGCGTCATACATACCGCCGGAGGCCCGCTCGACATCCAACAAGCGCGTCCGCACCGTACGTGTGTATTCGTTTCCCTCCTCCAGCAGCTGGGACAGGTACTTGGCCGGGATCGCGTCGTTGCCGCTCGAAATTCCCAGCAGTGCCGCCGGATCGTCGCGGCATACGACCACGTCCACCAGCGTTCGCCCCTCCTGGTTGCGAATGAAATAGTCCAGCGTGGCAAACAGCGACTCCGCCCGGCACTGCGCCAGGCTGATGACCAAAACCTGATTTTGCAGAATATAGGTGCTTTTCCCCGTCTCGTTCAAAAACTCCTGCAATGCCTCGGCAACCGAGTCGCCCTCCGCCGTATACACTGTCGTTGCCGTCTCGCTTTGCTCCGACAGACTGCCGGCAGTCTTCAGTGCTTCTATCGCCTGAATCGAGAGCACATAGCGTCCGTCGCGGCAGTCGATCCCCAGTCCGGTCACGATGACCCGGTCGGAAATCGACGACTTGGCGGAGCAGCCGCACAATGCCGTCAGGAAAAGCACGACGACAAGCAGAACCCGTCTCATGAGCCGCGCCTCCGTTTCAGCCGCACCAGCGCCCACAGCAACGGCGGCAGTACCAGACAAAAGGCGCCTAAGGCGCACCAGTACAGCACCGTCACCACCTGTCTGCCGCCGCTCGGCATGCCGATGTTGAACAGAAGGTGAAAGCCCGTCAGCAGGGCGGTGGCGATCAAGGCCGCCGGAACACGCGCCCGCCTCCCCCACAATCGACTGCTCACGTTCAAAAACAGAGTGCAAAACAGCGTGAATCGCACAAAGAACGTGCTCAGCCACACGGTCACGATCAAAATATCCAGACGCTGCAGTACACCAAGCTGTACGGCAGTAGCGGCAACATAATACGGATAGGAGACCTGCAGGGCAAAATCACCGAGCACGCCCATTGCCGTGACACTCACCAGCGCGGTAAACAGCACCGTCAGCCCGGAAAAGCCTGCCACGGCGCCCAGGCGTGAGCCGCCGATGTACGGATACAGCATTCCGATGGAAACGATCTCCGCCGTACGGGGAAGCTCCAGCACCGCCTGCCGTAGCACAGCACTGCCGCCCTCGCCGGTCGGTGAAAAATGAAGCCACCGCATTTCCGGTATCAGTGCCACACCGAACACGATCAGGCACACGGCGGAAAACAGCGCCACCGGCAACGCGGTGCGCGCCAGCGCCTGTAGCCCGTAAAAAGCGGCAAAGAACGCGACGGCAACGATGGCAACCGTCAGAGCCGATACCGAAAACTCGGTTTTCATGCTTTTGGCGGCAAAATCATAAAACTGAGCCACGTCCATGCAAAGGATGAACAGGCAGAGGCACAAATATGCCACGCACACACAGCGCCCCATCGGGCGGCTGTACCGATATGCCAGGTCGATCAGCCCGTCACTGCGAAACCGGCGCAGAGCCAGCACGGTCGGGAGAAACAGTGCGAACAGTAGTACACCGCTGCACAGCACGGTCAACAGCCGCTCTGTCAAATGAATTTGCGAAAGCTCCTCCGGCAGGAGCAACAGACAGCTTGACAACCGGCTGGCAAGCAACAGCATCACCAGCTGACCGCTACTGATTTGAGATGCCCTCGGCATTCGGCTGTTCCTCCTCTCCCTCGGCGATTCGCGAGCCGACCACGTTTTGCACCAAAAAACGGCGTCGGGACAACACACGCCAATCCGAACGGATAAACACATCGCGCATGGCCCTCCAGCTAAACGGCGAAAGCGGCGCGGTTATGGGGATGCCCCGAATATTTAAGGAGCACACGCTGACCGTCAGCAGCAGCGTGCCGAGCGTGACACCGTAAATGCCAAAAGCACCACCCAGCACGATAAAGGCAAACCGCAAAATCGCAATGCCGCCGTACAGGCTGGGGATCACGAACGCGCTGATCGAGGTCAGCGCCACCACGATGATCATCGGCGCACTGACCAAGCCGGCACGCACCGCCGATTCCCCGATCACCAGCGCACCAACGATGCTGACGGCATGCCCCACCGATTTGGGAAACCGCAGTCCGGCTTCACGCATGATCTCGAACACAAAATGAATCAGCAGTGCTTCCCCCATGAGTGAAAAGGGGGTTGACCGATCTGAATTCACAAACGACAACAAAAACACCGACGGCAGCATTTCGGGGTGATGTGTGCCAACCGCCACATACAGTCCCGGCAGTAATAAGCTCACAAAAAAGGAGACATACTTTATCAGGCGGATAAAGCTGGCGTACAACGGTGGCTGGGTATAGTCGTCCATCGACTGAAAATGCTCCGAAAACAGGTACGGGATCACCAGTGCAAACGGGGTACCGTCCACCAAAACGCCGATCCGTCCCTCGGCGATCTTGCCGCACAGGGTATCGGGACGCTCCGTGGTATCCACCCCGGTAAAGACCGAGCGGCGCTTCCCCTCCAGGAACGGCTGTAAGTAGCCGGAATCCAGCACGATCTCCAACGTACAACGCCGCAACCGGCGCCGCACATCACGCAACAGACGCGCCGACACGCGATCGCGCAGGTAGCACAAGCACACCGAGGTCTTGCTCTCACTGCCCACCTTGGTCATTTCAAAGGTCAGCTTCGGCGTTTTCAGACGACGGCGCACCATCGAAATGTTGACGCGCAGAGCCTCGGTAAAGCCTTCACGCGAGCCGCGCACACCGACCTCGGTGGACGGCTCGGAAACGCCGCGGATTTTGTACGCCTGCAGGCCACCCAGCACGGCATTCGATGCTCCGTCCACCAGAACGGCGGCAAAGCCGGAAACAATCAGACCGATCACCTCCTCCAGCGTTTCCGCCGCCAGCAGGTCGACAAAGCCGAGCACCGTTTCACGTATCTCGTGCATCAGCACCGCGGCAGACGGATAACGGCCCTGCATTTTCATCAGCGGCAAAATCACCGCCTCCGCCATCAGCTGGCGATCCACCATGCCCTCCATGCTGACCACGGCCGCGCGGTAGGTTGTCACCCGAATTTCGCGGATCACCAAATCGGCGCTGACGTCGAATCGCTCACGCAAAAGGGCAAGATTTTCTGTCAACGACATGGACAGCGGTGTTTGACTGCTCACCGTATCACCCTCCCTTCAACAGCATATCCAGCCGCGCCCGGAATATCCGTCACCGATCGGCGCATACTACCGATGAAGGAGGTGGATCATCATGGCCATTACGGCACTGCGAACCGTCATCATCTACATAGTGATCATTGCCGCCCTGCGGCTGGCGGGAAAGCGCCAGCTGGGCGAGCTGCAGCCCGGCGAGCTGGTCGTTGCCCTGCTCATTGCCGACCTCGCCTCGGTGCCGATGCAGGACGTCGGCATCCCCCTGCTCAACGGGCTGGTTCCTATCGCCGTGCTGGTCGCCCTGGAGCTGATTCTTTCGGCGTTGATGCTGAAATGGCGCTGGCTGTCACGACTGATCAGCGGCAACCCGGTTGTCATCATTCGGGACGGCGTGCTGGATCAAAAAGCACTGAAGCAGCTCCGCCTCACCGTCGAGGACTTGATGGAAACCCTGCGCCAGCAGGAGGTATTCGACCCACGCGATGTACAATATGCGATTGCGGAAACCAACGGGAAAATCAGCCTGTTTTTGAAGCCGAGCGCACAGCCTGCCACCCGCGCCGATGTACAGGCCGGCATTGCGGACGACGGCGCCCCCGTTCCGATCGTCAGCGACGGTCGGCTCGTCGATTGGGGCTTGGCGGTGTGCGGCGTTTCGGCGGCCTGGGTGCAGGACAAGCTGAAAAAGCGCGGCTACGCACTGCGCGACGTGCTGTTGATGACCGCGGATAAGTCGCACAAGGTATGGATCGTTCGACGGGAGGCCTCCTCATGAAGCGTGTGATCGTGGCACTGATTCTGCTGGCGGTGGTCACGGGCGGCAGTGTTGTTTCCTTTCTCACCGGTGAGCGGGAGTTTAACTATTTGATCCACCTGGCGCAAACCGCCGAGGATTGCTACCGCGACGGCGACGTGGACGGGGCGCTGGAGGCCGCCGAAGCGTTGGCCGCCGAATATCCGAGGCGCACCCGCATTTTCGCTCTGTTTATGTCGCATCAGGCGCTCACCGATTTGGAAAAAAGCACCGCCAGCCTCCCCTTGATCCTGCTTTACGGCGAACCGCGTGATTTTACCGCCGAGGCGCGGCGCTGCCGCTTGATGCTGGAGCACCTGTGGCAACAGGAAAAACCGGCGCCGGAAAATATTATATAATCTCCTAAAAGAGCGACCGGCAAAGGCGATCCGCCCCTGCCGGTTGCTAATAGCACCGGATAAGACAATATCGATCAAAGAATTGTTCTTGACTATTTTCAAACAATGATTTATACTGAAGCTGTCAAGGAAAAGCATTTTGAAGTAGTTGCGTAATATAATTTGTTTTTACCTCTTGTACAAGTGGAAGGGAAAAGCAGAAAGTATTACAAAAATTATTTTAATATGTTTGAAACCTTGAACACTTATCAAGGCTTCCCGTTTTTGGTGAGCTTTATTTGTGCTACAAGGTTTTTTGTTTCCTTTGACGCAATAAATCGATCGGAGGAAAACATGATGTATCTAAACGGAAAAGAAGATTCAGAAGCAAGGAGGGTCATTCAAGAAAAAACAGGATATTTCGTCAGAAGCACCAGTATCCTAAATCAAATTTTCAGAAGAAGTTCATTTGCGGCTGAAAACGGACAAAACAGCAATGAAATCTTTGAATTCATCGGTGATCAGGTTTTGAGCTATTATGTTGTTAAACTGGTTGCAGAAAAATGTGGTTCTCTTGGTATAATGGACGACTACACCTTTAGAATTCGAGAAAACCGGTTTACACTAATCAAACAAGCTCTGGTCAACAACGAAACACTTGCAAAAATAATTGATGACTGGGATATAGCCAAATACCTGCGTTTGGGAAAGAGCGATATAAAAAACGATGTTGCGAAAGAGCCTAAAGTAAGAGCCGATTTGCTGGAAGCAGTTATCGGTGCTATTGCGGTAGAAAGCAAGTGGAACCCTGAAATTCTTGAAATTGCCGTTTCAAAAACGCTGAAGATTGACGAAACAATTAAAGCAATGATTGAGAGCGATACCAAAGTAAGACTGTTTGATATTGATAGTGCCGTAACTGTTCTCAAAGAGCTGGCAGAAAGCGGTCAATGTTCGATGCCGCAATACGATTTTTGCGGACCGGAACACATTGGATATGATAGTGATGGTAACCCAAAATGGTCATGCACTTGCCATATAATCAATGCCAAAAGCGGTCTTACAAAATCTGTTCATGCTGCATCCAAAAAAGATGCAAAAAAAGCTGCTGCTTATTTGATATTATGCGAGCATTTATGTGTTCAAAACAAATACGGTCCCAATGATATATGTTTTACTTGGACGTATAAAAACAACAAACTACTGCCCGACAGTAATCGAATATAAAAACATCTGGTAACAAAAGCAAAAAGCGTGTGGCGTCAACCGCCACACGCTTCTCTTTTCACTGTGTACTGACAGCGGTGCCGTTACGGCATATCGCACTGTAAATGGATCAAATGAGCGATGCCGGGGATACTTTCTCCCTGCTGGGACGAAGTCGGTGACATCATCGCGCCGGTCGCCATAAACAACCCGTTGTGCCATCGGCCGCGCTCCATGCCTCCCAAAATGTAGGAGCACAGCACCGACGCCGAGCAACCGCAGCCGGAGCCGCCGGCGTGAACGTCCTGCGTGCTTCGATCGTAGATCAGCAAGCCGCAGTCGAAGTAATTGCCGCCAAGCTCGTAACCCTCCTGCGCCAGCAGCATTTTCAGAAGCGCGCTTCCCTCGGCACCGAGATCGCCGGTAGCGATAAAATCGTAATCGCCGGTCACCGTTCCGGTGTCGCTTAAAAACCGCATCAGCGTATCGGCGGCCGCCGGTGCCATGGCGGCGCCCATGTTGTTCATATCGCGGATGCCCATGTCCACGATCCGACCGATGCACACCGCCGAAATACGCACGCCGTTGCCGCCCATTCCCACCAGCACACTGCCGGCGCCGGTCACTGTCCACTGTGCCGTCGGCGTGCGCTGACCGCCGTATTCCAAGGGAAACCGAAACTGCCGCTCGGCGGTGCAAAAATGCGAGGAGGTTACCGCCGCGGTCACATCCGCCGCGCCACTGTCCACGAACAACGCCGCCAGGCTCAGGGCTTGCGCCATGGTGGAGCAGGCGCCGAATTGGTTGAGCAACGGGATATTGGTTTCACGCACGCCGAACGTGGAGGCGATATTCTGGTTGAGCAGATCGCCGGTGAACAGGGCCTGCACCTGCGACGGCGAATATCCTGCTTTATCCAGTGCACGGTTCAACGCTTCCTTTTGCAGGCGGCTTTCGGCCTTTTCCCAGGTTTTCTCCCCCAGACGCGAATCCTCAAACACCAGATCGAAGCCGCCGCCCAGTGGGCCCTCTCCCTCTTTTTTCCCCACGGCCGAGGCGTAGCCCAGCACGCGCGGACGGCCCGACAACGAAATCGTATACTGTCCGATTCTTTCCGGCATAACCGATCCCTCCGTAGGTAGTATCGCGTTCTCTCCCCGAAATATACCCGGCGCGGTTTCCCCTTCACCGTCTCCGTCCCCGACTGCTCCGGCACATAGTTTGCGACAAACGAAATATACTTGAAATACAACCGTATTCGGAGGTCTGTCTATGAAGCGTTCACTGTACCGTTGGCAAATCGGCGGCTTTCTGTTTGCTTCGATCGTGGGAACACTGTTGCATTTTGCCTACGAATGGAGCGGCAACGCCCCGTTTTTCGCACTGTTTTCCGCGGTCAATGAATCCATTTGGGAGCACAACAAGCTCCTGTTTTTCCCCTTGCTTTTGTTTGCGGCCATCGAAAACCGAGCGATCGGAGGGCAGTACCCCTCCTTTTGGTGCATCAAGCTGGCAGGTGCGCTGACCGGGCTGTGCCTGATCCCGGTGCTGTACTACACCTATACCGGCGCGCTCGGCACCTCGGCGGATTGGTTCAACATCGCCATTTTCTTCATCGCGGCCGCGGTCGTGCTTCTGTCCGAGACCCGATGGCTGTCGCGCCGCCGTGCGTACCGTCTTTCGTCGTCCGCGGCGCTGATCTTACTGCTGTTCATCGCGCTGATTTTTGTGCTGTTCACCTTTGCCCCACCGCGTATTCCCCTGTTTCGTGATCCACAAACGTACTCCTACGGACTGCCCCTGTAGCATTCCCGAAAATTGAGAAAAAGCCGCTTTTTTCGATTGACAAACGCCGTCGTGCATTGTATAATGGTAGCGTTCTTTGCATGACTGACGGATTTTGCGGCTTACCGCAGGGGAGTGTAAAGAAATATCTGCCGACCGTCTGGGCAATTCAGTGCACACATGCTGAATTGTCCTTTATTTTTGGTTCAGTCTTGGAGGAGAAAATATGAGACATCAAAACTGGAACGGATTTCACGAGGGTGCCTGGCAGGATGAAATCAACGTACGCGATTTTATCCAGCAGAATTACACCGCCTACACAGGCGACAGCAGCTTTTTGGCCGGTGCCACGGAGCGCACTCAGGCGATGATGGGCAAGGTGCAGGAGCTGTTTGCCCTGGAGCGTCAGCGCGGCGGCGTGCTGGACATCGATACCGAAACGGTGTCCTCGCTAACCAGCTATGCCCCCGGCTATATCGATCGGGAAAACGAGCTGATCGTCGGTATGCAGACCGACAGTCCGCTGAAGCGCGGCGTCAACCCGTTCGGCGGCATTCGCATGGCCCGGCAGGCCTGTGCCGCCTACGGCTATCAGCTCAGTGACACCGTGGAAAAGGAATTTCTGTTCCGCACCACCCACAACACCGGCGTTTTTCGCGCGTATACCGACGAAATGCGTCTGGCGCGTCATTGCCACGTCATCACCGGTCTGCCCGACGCCTACGGTCGCGGACGCATCATCGGTGACTATCGCCGCGTGGCGTTGTACGGCGTCGATCATTTGATCGAAGAAAAGAAGAAGGACAAGCGTGCCCTGGCGGATATGCCGTTTGACGCCGACCACATTCGCCAAAGCGAGGAGCTGTTCCAGCAGATCGCTTTTCTCGGCTTTATGAAGGAAATGGCGGCCATGTACGGCTGCGACATCAGCCAGCCTGCCGCCAACACGCGCGAAGCGATCCAATGGACCTATTTTGCGTATTTGGCATCCATCAAGGAGCAGAACGGCGCCGCCATGTCGTTGGGACGTGTCAGCACCTTCCTGGATATTTACATCGAACGCGATTTGGCAAACGGCACACTGACCGAGGCCGCGGCACAGGAGCTGCTGGATGATTTTGTCATCAAGCTCCGCATCGCACGGCACCTGCGTACGCCGGAATACAACGAGCTGTTCGGCGGCGATCCCATGTGGATCACCGAAGCCATCGGCGGTATGGGCGAGGACGGCAGAACGCTGGTAACCAAAAACAGCTTCCGCATTCTGAACACGCTCTACACGCTCGGCTCCTCGCCCGAACCGAACCTGACGGTGCTGTGGTCCACCGCTCTGCCGGAGGGCTTCAAAAGATTCTGTGCCAAGGTGTCTGCAGACACCGACTCCATTCAGTATGAAAACGACGACCTCATGCGTCCGCTGTACGGCGACGACTATGCCATTGCCTGCTGTGTTTCCGCCATGAAGGTGGGCAAGCAAATGCAGTTCTTCGGCGCACGGTGCAATCTCGCCAAGCTGCTCCTGATTGCCATCAACGGCGGCTACGACACCTCCAGCGGTATTCACATCGGCCCTCAAATGCCGGTTCTGGCCGGTGACACGCTGGATTTTGACACCGTCATGGAGCGCTATGCCATCTACATCGGCTGGCTGAGCAAGCTGTATGTCAACACCATGAATGTCATTCACTATATGCACGACAAATATGCCTATGAAAAAACGCAAATGGCACTGCACGATACCGACGTCGAACGGTTCATGGCTTTCGGTGTCGCCGGACTTTCCGTTGTCACCGACTCGCTCAGTGCTATCAAATTTGCCGCTGTGCACCCCGTGAAGAACGAGGACGGCTACATCACCGATTTTAACACGGTCGGTACGTTCCCCAAATACGGTAACGACGACGACCGCGTGGATATGATTGCCCGCGACATGACGCACCGCGTTATCACCGAGCTTCGCAAAACACCGACCTATCGCAACGCCATTCACACCCTGTCGGTGCTGACCATCACCTCCAACGTCATGTACGGCAAGCACACCGGTGCCACGCCGGACGGACGTGAAGCCGGCGCTCCCTTTGCGCCCGGTGCCAACCCGATGCACAACCGCGAGGAACACGGTGCATTGGCCTCGCTGAACTCGGTGGCGAAAATCAGCTACGATGATTGCCGCGACGGCGTGTCCAACACCTTCTCCATCACGCCGGAGGCGCTCGGCAGAACCGAAGCCGAGCGCGTGGACAATCTGGTTTCGATCCTGGACGGCTATTTTGCCAAGAAGG
>CAYQBP010000008.1:2467-22503 GCA_964415745.1 uncultured Eubacteriales bacterium | reverse complement strand
CCTTGTGTAAAGGGAGGTGGCACGGCGAAGCCGTGACGGAGGGATTGTCTGCCACACGCTCAAAACACCATACGCAGTTCCCGTAGCAACACACGGCACGGAGATATGACAACAAAAAAACGACAGCACCGCTATGCTTTTGGCGTCCCTGCCGGTGAACAACACAAAATCCGACCTAGGATGCGAACCATAGGTCGGATCAACGGTTTTATGAACACCTGCCGGACGGCGGTGACCTTCGCCGGTTGCCGTGGCTTACAGCGATTGCAAAAACGCCATCAGCCGCCGCGCGATGCGCTCGTTTCCGGCGTCGTTGGGATGCAGACCGTCGGGCATAAAGCGCTCACGCTGGATCGGCACGCGCGGCTGAATACCGGCGGTGCGGAACAGGTCGAGCACGGGGAAGCTGTAGTAGGCGGCGACCTCCTGAATACGGTTGACGTAGCCCTCCAGATCGCTTTGCAGGCGGATACCGCGCTCGTTGTAGGGGCCGTCGGCTTCGCTGATCCGGTGGGTCGGCGTCAGAAACACGATGAGCGCGGTGGGGTAGCGCTGCAGCAGACGCTCGCACAGCACGTGGGCGGCGCCGTAGAAGGTGTCGAGGGTGCGGTCACTCATGGTGCCGAGCGGTGCGTCGCCGTGGCCGAAATCGTTGGTGCCGCCGAACACGACGACGATGTCGGCGTCGGCGTCCATGGTGTCCACGCGGTCGGCAAAGGGGACGCGGCCGGTGTCCTCCGGTTTCTGCTGACGGGCGATGCGGTGACCGCCGATGCCGTAGCCGACGCAGGTGGCACCCGACAGCCGTCCCAGTACGTTCCAGTACACGTGGCTGATGTCGCTGGTGCCACTGCCGGCGGTGATGCTGTCACCCAAAAATACGATCTTTTTTCCGTTTAGCTCCATGTCAAGACCTCCCTATCTCTGTGTCATTATAAAGCGGCGCGTGGGATTTGTCAACCGGATCCGGCATAAAAAAACGACCGATCACACGATCGGTCGTTTCGGCTTGTGATTAGTCGCTCACAAAGGGCATCAGGGCGATCTGACGGGCGCGCTTGATAGCGACGGTCAGCTCTCGCTGGTGACGGGCGCAGGTGCCGGTCACGCGGCGCGGCAAAATCTTGGCGCGCTCGGACACGTAGCGGCGCAGACGGGCCACGTCTTTGTAATCGATGCTTTCCACGCGGTCTACGCAGAAGCTGCAGACCTTACGGCGACCCTTGCGGCCTCCGCGAGGACGCTCGAAGCGTTCGCTCTTTTCGACTTTATCGGACATGAGGCGATCCTCCTTCAAATTAAAATAAGAGTACGGATTGCGATGTTAGAAGGGCAGGTCATCGTCACCGACGATCTCCTCGAAATCGCTGGCAGTAGCCGTGACAAATGCGGGCGCGGCCTCGGTATAGGCCGGCATGGGCTGTGCATCGGAGCGGGGAGCCGCACCGGCGTTGCCCTTGGATTCAGCGAAGAAGGCGTTGTCAACCACGACCTCGAACACCGTACGGTTGTTGCCGTTTTTGTCGGTGTAGGAGCGGCTTTGCAGAGAGCCCTGCAGAGCGATGCGCTGACCCTTCTGGAAATAGCGGCAGATAAAATCCGCCGTGTTCCGCCAGGCGACGCAGTTGATGAAATCGGTCTGGCGCTCGGCGCCCTTCGGCTGATAGGTGCGGTCTACGGCGACCGAAAAACTGGTCACCGACACACCACTTTGGGTTGTCTTGAGTTCGGGGGTCGCCGTCAGGCGGCCCAGCAGGCAAACAACGTTCATGATGCAGCCTCCTTACTTGTCCTTGCGAACGACCATCGAACGCAGGACACCTTCGGTAATACCGCTGATACGCTCCAGCTCGGTCGGGAAATCCGGACCGCTGACGAAGTTGTACAGCACGTAGTAGCCTTCGGACTCGTCGTTGATGAGATACGCCAAACGGCGCTTGCCCCATTCATCGACATCGCCCAGCTCGGCATTGTCCGCGATCAGGGTCTTGAACTTCTCCACCATCGCGGGGACGCCTTCCTCTCCCTGAGACAGCGAGAAAATGAAGACGGCTTCGTAGGAACCTTTTACTGTGGGCATGATTTGCACCTCCTCTTGGTCTATGGCCCCCTCACACAGAAGGGGCAAGGAATCTGTACGGCCTTTCACTACAGAAAAGCACCACAATATTATAACAACCTATCCCACCGGCGTCAAGAGGGAATTTGAAAAAAATTTCTTGACCGCAGGCGTTTCCTATCATATAATAGACCCGTATGACCCGTTTCGGAAAGGATTGTGACTATGCTTCAGTTTGAAGAATTGCGGCTCCGGCTGGAAAACAGCCTGCCGAAGATCGAAGCGCTGTCCGCGGCCATCGGCGTGGCGGCGATGCAAAAGGAGCTGGCGGAGCTGGATATGCGTGCCGCCGAGCCGGGCTTTTGGGACGACATGGACAACGCCCAGAGGATCACCCAGCGCGCGGCGTCGCTCAAGGACAGCCTGGAGCGGTACGACCGGCTGGTGTCGGCGTATCACGACGGGCTCACCCTCATCGAGCTGGCGGACGAGGCGGAGGACCTGTCTCTCCTGTCGGAGTGCGAGGAGGGCGTCTCCCATGTGGAAAGCGAGCTGGAGGCCCAGCGGCTGGCCACTCTGCTCACCGGCGAATACGATAAAAAGAATGCCATTGTGACCTTCCACGCCGGCTCCGGTGGAACCGAGGCGCAGGACTGGGCGGAAATGCTGTACCGTATGTACACCCACTGGGCGGAAAAGCACGGCTTCACCTATAAGATTCTGGACTATCTGGACGGGGACGAGGCCGGTATCAAAAGCGCCTGTATTCAGATCACCGGCGAAAACGCCTACGGCTATCTCAAGGGCGAGGCCGGCGTGCACCGTCTGGTGCGCGTCTCGCCGTTCGATGCCGCCGGGCGTCGCCACACCTCCTTTTCGGCGGTGGAGGTGTTGCCGGAGCTGGACGACAGTATTCAGATCGAGATTCGTCCCGAGGACATTAAGATGGACGTGTTCCGCTCCAGCGGCGCCGGCGGTCAGCATATCAACAAAACGTCGTCGGCGGTGCGCCTGACCCACATTCCCACCGGCATCGTCGTGGCGTGCCAGACGGAACGCAGTCAGTTCCAAAACCGCGACACCGCCATGAATATGCTGAAGGCGAAGCTGATGGAGATCAAGGAGCGCGAGCACCTGGATCGCATCGAGGACATCAAGGGCACCCAGGCGCAGATCGCGTGGGGCAGTCAGATCCGTTCGTATGTGTTCATGCCCTACACGCTGGCCAAGGATCACCGCACCGGCTACGAAATGGGCAACATCAACGCCGTGATGGACGGCGAGATCGACGGCTTTATCAACGCCTATCTCACCGCCTCCGCCAACGGTACGCTGGACTATAAGGAATAACGGCTCCGACCGTGGGCAGCCGCTTCGGCGGCTGCTTTTTTGCACTGCTTGGCACAAACGGATAATTTTCTTGACTTTTTTTCACAGCTTTGGTATACTGCGGATTACAGGTCGCGCATTATTTTGGAAAAGAGGGATGACATGGTTTTTCAGCAGATCGCAAGCTGCTTTGGAATTACCGATCCGATCATCGCACAGGAAGAAATTCATTCCGGAAATATCAACCGCACCTATCTCATCACCGTTCAGGGCGCCGATCGCACGCGCCAGTACGTGTTTCAGCGTATCAATTCCTACGTGTTTAAGAAGCCGCAGTCGGTGATGGCAAATATTCTGAACGTTACCGAGCATATCAAAAAGAAGCTGCTGGAGGAGACCGGCTCGTACGACCGGCGCGTGCTGTCCTTTTTGCGCGCGACGGACGGCAAGCCGTATTATTACACCAGCCAGCGGCATTTTTGGCGTGTGTACGAATATGTTGATCGCTCCCATGCGTACAACATGGTGCAGACCCCGGCACAGTTTTACGAGGCCGGGTATGCCTTCGGGGAGTTCCAGGGCTGGCTGTCGGATTTTCCGGCGTCCACGCTGCACGACATCATTCCCCATTTTCACGACACCCCGGTGCGGTATCAGGATTTGTACGCCGCCATGGAGCGTGACGCCGACGGCCGCCGTGCCGCGGTGCAGGAGGAGATCGAATTTCTGCTTTCGCGTGAGAGCGAATGTCACGTGCTGATGGACGGCCTGCGCGACGGGCGTCTGCCGTGGCGCGTCACCCACAACGACACCAAAATCAACAACATTCTGTTCGATACCGATACGCAAAAGGCGATCTGCGTCATCGACCTCGACACCGTTATGCCGGGCACCTCGCTGTTCGACTTCGGGGACGCCGTGCGCTACGGTGCCTCCACCGCCGCCGAGGACGAGCGTGACCTGTCCAGGGTGTCGCTGGACGTCAATCTGTACGAGCAGTTCACCCGTGGCTTTTTGCGCGGCGCCAACGACCTGCTGGACGACAACGAGGAGGAGCTTCTCCTGCAAAGCGTCAAGGTCATGACCCTGGAGCTGGCGGTGCGCTTCCTGACCGACTATCTCAACGGCGACCTGTATTTCAAGATCGACGCGCCGGATCACAATCTGGTACGGGCCCGTACCCAGATTCGGCTGGTGCAGGACATGGAGGCCAAATGGGAGCAGCTGGGCGAGATCACCCGGCGCTGTCGGGCAGCCTTGGCGTGATTTTGACAGGAACATCGGGAGCGTACATTGCGGTGTACGCTCTTTTTTGTAAATAAAAGGTTGTATTCGTTCATAAAATGTGGTAAAGTTAGAGGGATAAGGAGGGTGAGCTATGGATAATCGGCCGATCGGCGTATTCGATTCCGGATTGGGCGGTCTCACCGTCGTGCGCGAGCTGCTCGCCCGCCTGCCGCAGGAGGAGCTGGTCTATTTCGGGGACACCGGGCGCGTGCCCTACGGCCCCCACAGCCCCGAAACCATCGCGCGCTACGCCGAACAGGACAGCCGCTTTTTGCTCCGGCACGGTGTCAAATTCATCGTGGCGGCGTGCGGCACCGTCAGCACCACAGCGCCGCAGGTGCTGTCCGCACTGCCCGTGCCTGCCATGGGTGTGCTGGAGCCGGCGGCGGACGCGGCGCTGGCGGCCACCCGCAACGGTCGGATCGGCGTGCTGGGCACCTCCGCCACCGTGCGCTCCGGCGCATTTGAAGCGTATATGACCGCCCGCCGCCCCGTCGAGGTGTTTTCGCAGGCGTGTCCGCTGTTCGTGTCGCTGGTGGAAAGCGGCTGGGTCGAACGGGACAACGAGGCCACCGTGGCCGTGGCGCGGCGCTATTTACAGCCGTTGCGCGAGCAGGGCGTGGACACCGTGATTCTCGGCTGCACGCATTTCCCGTTGCTCACCCCGGTGCTGTCGGATATTTTGGGCGAGGGCGTCACCCTGATTAACGCCGGTGCGGCGTGTGCCGCGCGGTGCGAGCAGTGGCTGCGTGAGCACGATGCCCTGTCCGACCGGGACGGGGACGGCGCCTGCCGCTTTTATGTCAGCGACCGTCCGCAGGGCTTTTCCGCCGTGGCGGATATGTTTTTGGGACGCCGCGTGGAGCAGGACATTCACCGCGTCGATGTGGAGGATGTGGACTGCGTATGAAGGTGCTGGTGGAATTTTTGACCCGACAGCAGGCGGACGGCGAAACGGGGGAGACTCGCTTTTCCGTCACCGGTCTGCTGGACGAAACGGAGCAGGGCCTGTGCCTGCGTTACGTGGAGCCGCCCGATGAGGCGACGGAGCGCGAGGGCGCGGCGGTGCGTACCACCGTGTGCGGCGAGCGGCTGATCGTCGAGCGGCAGAGCACCACGGTCAGCTCCCGCATGACGCTGGAGCCGGGGCAGTGCCATCCCTTCCGCTACGATACGCTGTACGGCGGACTGAACCTGCACACCCGGTGCGAGGCACTGGAAAATGAGCTGACCGCGCGTGGCGGTCGTCTGTTTGCCCGGTATCGGGTTAACACGCCGGGCGCCGAAGCCCCGGTAACCACGCTGGAAATTACACTGAAGGAAGTGTCGGAATGAACCCCATTGCCAAACAAACCGAACAACAGCTGCGCGATGCGCTGAACGCCGCCCTGCAGGCGGCGGTGGCCGCCGGTGAATTGCCGGACGCGCCGTTGCCGGAGTTTACCGTCGAGGTACCGGCCGACCGTTCGCACGGCGACCTGGCGGCGAACGTCGCCATGGTGTCGGCGCGCACGTTTCATAAAGCACCGCGTCAGATCGCGGACTGCCTGGTATCCCACCTGAAGCTGGACGGCACCTATCTGGCGCGTGCCGAGGTCGCCGGCCCCGGCTTCCTCAACGTGTTCCTGTCCCCGACGTATTATGCCGACGCGGTGGCGGCGGTGATCGAGCAGGGCGACGCCTATGGCCGCAGTGACTACGGCGCCGGTAAAAAGGTCATGGTGGAGTTCGTTTCCGCCAACCCCACCGGCCCCATGCACATGGGCAACGCACGCGGCGGCGCACTGGGCGACTGCATGGCGGCGGTGCTGGAGGCGGCCGGCTATGAGGTGTGGCGCGAATTTTACATCAACGACGCCGGCAATCAGATCGATAAGTTCGGCCTGTCGCTGGAGGTGCGCTATTTACAGCTGTACCGCGGCGAGGACGCCGTGACCATGCCGGAGGACGCCTATCACGGCGACGATATCCGCGAGCACGCCCGGCACTTTGCCGAGCTGTACGGCGACCGCTACGTGGACACCGATGAGGCGGAGCGCCGCGCGGCACTGGTGGCGTATGCCCTGCCGCTGAATATTGAAAAAATGAAGCAGGATATGGCGAAGTACCGCATCGTGTACGACCGTTGGTTCACCGAATCCACGCTGCACGAGGATGGCGAGCTGGCGGAAACCATCGCCCTGCTGACCGAGCGCGGTCTGACGTATGAAAAGGACGGTGCCCTGTGGTACCGCGCCGGGGAATACGGCGAAAAATATCAGGCGAAAAAGCACACGACGCGCGACGGCGTGGAGGAAGGCATCAAGGACGAGGTGCTGGTGCGCGCCAACGGCAATCCCACGTATTTTGCGGCGGATATTGCCTATCATCGCAACAAATTCGCCCGCGGCTTCGACACCTGCATCGACGTGTGGGGCGCCGACCACCACGGCCACGTGGCGCGCATGAAGGGCGCCATGGACGCCATCGGTCTGGATGGCGAAAGGCTGCAGGTCACCCTGATGCAGCTGGTGCGCCTGATGCGCGACGGCGAGGTCGTGCGTATGTCCAAGCGTTCCGGCAAGGCGATCCAGCTGGCCGACCTGCTGGACGAGGTGCCGGTGGATGCCGCGCGCTTCTTCTTCAACCTGCGCGAAGCGAATACCCAGATGGACTTCGACCTCGGTCTGGCGATTGAGCAGTCGTCCTCCAACCCGGTGTATTACGTGCAGTATGCCCACGCGCGCCTCTGCTCCATCTTCCGCACGCTGGCGGAGGACGGCGTGACGCTGACCGATACCGCGCAGTCCACGCTGTGCCTGCTGGAGGCACCGGAGGAGCGCGAGCTGATCCGTCATCTGGCGTCGTACGAGGCGGAGATCGTCGCTTGTGCCAAGGCACAGGACCCGGCCGGTATGACACGCTATGCGCTGGAGCTGGCCACCCTGTTCCACAAATTCTACAATGCCTGCCGTGTGCGCGGCGTCGAAGCCGACCTGCAGCAGGCGCGTCTGGCACTGTGCCTGGCGACCCGCATCGCCCTGAAAAACGTGCTCAGCCTGCTTAAAATCGAGGCTCCCGAAAGCATGTGATCCTCTCACCCGACAGCAGTATACTGTCGGGTGTTTTTTTATACAATAGGTTGACAGTCTTGTCCTTTTTGCTTATAATATATATAGGAATTTATTGCTTTTTTATGCTGTGCGTCGGTACACCCGCACCGCCGCCGTGAAAAGAGGTCATCAGCCATGCAGTCTGCCGTGGAGCGTACCGTTCCGTTTTCACCGCCGGATATTTCGGACGCCGAGATCAACGAGGTCGTCGCCGCCCTGCGTTCCGGCTGGATCACCACCGGCCCCAAAACCAAGGAGCTGGAGCGCCGCATCGCCGCCTACGTGGGGGTGGAGCGCGCGTGCTGTCTCAATTCCCAAACCGCGTGTGCGGAAATGGCGTTGCGCCTGCTACAGATCGGTCCGGGCGATGAGGTCATCGTCCCGGCCTATACCTATACTGCCTCCGCGTCGGTCGTGTGCCATGTGGGGGCAACGTTGGTTTTGGTCGATTCGTTGCCCAACAGCGTCGAGCTGGATTACGATGCCGTGGAGGCGGCCATCACCGAACGTACCAAGGCGATCATTCCCGTCGATCTCGGCGGCGTGCCGTGCGATTACGACCGTCTGCTCGCCATCGCGGAGGGCAAGCGGTCGCTGTTCCGCCCGAACAGCGATTGGCAGGCGGCACTGGGTCGCGTGGCGATTTTGGCGGATACCGCCCATGCCTTCGGCGCCTCGCGCGGTGCGGCCATGTGCGGCAGTCTGGCAGATTTTTCCAGCTTCAGCTTCCACGCGGTGAAGAACCTCACCACCGCCGAGGGCGGCGCGCTGACATGGCGCCCCCTGCCGGGGATCGATTCGGACGAGGTGTACCGCCGCGTACAGCTGCTGTCCCTGCACGGCCAGTCGAAGGACGCGCTGGCGAAAACCAAGCTCGGCGCGTGGGAATACGACATCGTCGGCACGTGGTACAAATGCAATATGACCGACGTGGCCGCCGCCATGGGTCTGGCACAGCTGGAGCGGTACCCGTCGCTGCTGCGCCGCCGCCGCACGATCATCGAAGCGTACGATGCGGCACTGAAGCCGCTCGGTATCCGCACGCTGAACCATTATACCGACACGCACACGTCGTCGGGACACCTGTACTTGACCCACCTGCCCGGCGTTTCCGCCGAGCAGCGCAACGAGATCATCCTCCGCATGGCGGAGCAGGGCATCGCCTGTAATGTTCACTACAAACCGTTGCCGATGCACACGGCATATAAGGCACTCGGCTTCCGTATTCAGGATTATCCGCAGGCGTACGCGCAGTTTGCCAACGAGATCACCCTGCCGCTTCACACCTGCCTGACCGATGACGACGTGGCCTACGTCGCGGAAAACTATGCAAAAATCGTGAAGCCGTACCTGCGCTGATTGCGGCTACATGGTGTGCGGCACCGCACAAACGCGGAAATATACAGAGCTGAAAATGCGAAAAGCACTTTGAGGAGAAGCATGAAGAAGATACTGATTATCGGTGCCGGCTTTTTACAGAGCTTCGTGATCCGAAGGGCCCGGCAGCTGGGGTACGAGACGCTCGCCGTCGATGCCGATCCCGATGCGGTCGGGTTTCGGTACGCCGACCGGCACGCCGTCATCAACATTGTGGACGAGGTCGCCTGTCTGGACTATGCCAGGCAGGAGCAGGTGGACGGGGTGCTGACCGCCGCCACCGATTACGGGGTGCTGACCGCCGCCTACATCGCGCGCGAGATGCACCTGCCGGGCCTGAATTATGAGGTCGCCCGGCTGATAAAAAACAAATATCAGGTTCGCAAGCGCCTGTTTGAAGCACACGTGGACGATACCGAGCAGGCGTACGAGGTGGACGGCAGCACCGACCTCGCGGCGCTGGCGGCACAGCTCACGTTCCCCGTCATGGTCAAGCCGTGTGACGGCTCCGGCAGTCGCGGCGCCGGCCGCGTCGATGCTCCGGAGCAGCTGGCAGACGCCTGCCGCGCGGCGATGGCGTCGTCGCTCACTCATCGGGCGGAGATCGAGAGCTTCATCACCGGTCGCGAATACGGCGCGGAAAGCCTGGTCATCAATGGCGAGCCGCACGTGCTGGGCATCATGCAAAAGTGGATGACCGCGCCGCCGTATTATGCCGAGCTGGGTCACGCGATCCCGTGTGACCTGCCGCCGGAGCTGGAGGCCAAGGCCGTCCGTTGCGTGGAAAAGGCGCTCCGGGCACTGAGCGTCAATTGCGGCTCGGTGAACATGGATATGCTGATTACCGCCGACGGCGGTGTACATATCGTCGACGTCGGCGCGCGCATGGGCGGCAACATGATCGGCCCCTGCGTCATTCCGTACGGCACCGGTGTCGATTACGTCGCGAGCATGCTTCGCAACGCCGTGGGGGACGTGGTCGATCTCACACCGACCGCGCACCGCGCCGTCGCCACACGCCTGCTGGCATTTGAGCACGATGCCGAGGTGCGCCGGTTGACCGATTTTGCGGCGCTGGAGCGCGAATACGGCGTGGAGATTTACCACCATTTGGCACCCGGTCAGACGGTGCACGCCTACCATACCAACCTGGACGGCTGCGGCTACATCGTCGCCACCGCCGATACCGCCGCCGCGGCGGCAGACACCGCCGAAGCGGTGCTCCGCCGGATACGGGACATGATTTTTCGGTAAACCGAGCTCTGCCACGGCCACGCGGCAGAAAGCACAGGAGGAGGGAACCCCTTGCATATCCTTCGTTCTTTCATAAAGCGAGCCTTCAAGGCATACGACATGGTGCTGTACTCCCTGCAACGCTCCGACTTTGTCTCCTACGCGCAGAGCGATCGTCTGCCGGAGAATTTCCGGACGGTCATGCTCGATACGGCGTTGCTGGAAAAATACGGTGAGCAAATAAGCAAAATGTTACATAAAGGAACAAAAGAAATAGCACATTTCTGCAAAGCAGGGGGGGTGGCGTTGGCGTTTGTCCGGGATGACATTGTCGCCTACGGCCATCTGAAAACCCACAAAACCGGGGACACCTTTTATCGAATCGGAAAAGAGACAGCGTATCTTTCTCAGTTTTACACGGCACCCGAATACCGGGGACGCGACATTTATCCGGCAGTCATCAGCTGTCTGGTGGAATCCGCCCCACAGTATGACGAGTTTTTCATTTCAGCGTACACCTCCAACCGTTCCTCCGATCGGGGGCTGACGAAGGTCGGATTTGTACCGATCAAAACCGTCACCTTTATCCGCGCTTTTCGCCGGACGGTTCGGAAATATCGAATTTCTTCACAAAGGAACGTGATATTATGAAAACGCTTTTGGTTGTCGGCGGCGGTGCCTATCAGGCTCCGGCCATTCAACGGGCGCGTGAGATGGGACACACCGTGCTGTGCGTTGACCGCGACCCGAACGCTCCCGGCTTTGCGGTGGCGTCGGAGTATCGCCAAATCGACGTGCTGGATCGCGAGGCTTGCCTGGCGTATGCCGTCGAAAAGCACATCGACGGCGTGATGACCTACGGTGCCACCCTGCCTCAGCCCACGGTCACCTACATCGCGGAGCAGCTGCATTTGCCGGCGTTGCCGATGGAAACGGCGGAGCTGTCGCGCGATAAATATCAGCTCAAAAAGCGGCTGGCGGAGCACGGCTGTAACGTATACGGCGAATTTTTCGAGCTCACCTCACCGGCGGAGGCCGAGGAGCATACGTTCATCTACCCGTGCGTGGTCAAGCCGTGCGACGGATCGGGCAGTAAGGGCGTTTCCATGGTGTACACGCCGGACGAGCTGGAGCAGGCGCTGGACTATGCCTTTTCCGCCGCCCGGTACGGGCGCGTGTACGTGGAAGGTCTGATCCCCGGCAAGGAATACTGCATCGATGCGTTTGTCGATAACGGCACACCGTACGTCAACGTCGTGATCAAAACCACCTTTGAGCGGTCGGCGGACGGTGAGCTTCATTACGGCCACCGCACACCCACCGGTCTGCCCGACGAGGTGGAGGAGGCCATCGCCGCCGAAGCCTGCCGCGCCATCGCCGCGCTGAACGTGACCATGGCCACCGTGAATTTCGACATCATTCTGTGCGAAGCCGACGGCAAGCCCTACATCATCGACTGCGGCATCCGCGCCACGCAAAACCTGATTTCCTCGCACATCGTCCCGTATTCCCGCGGCGTCAATGTGCTGGACAATACCATCCATCTGGTGCTGGGCGAAGCGGCCGACGCCGCCCCGAAAATGAAGCGTTGCATCGCCACGCGCCTGCTGGTCTACGCCCCCGGCGTCATCACCGAGATTCGGGATATGTCCGCCCTCATCGGCACCGACGGCATCGTGGACATCGTGATGCGGAAGCATGTGGGCGACCGCCAGAACGAGTACCGCGACAAGTCGGACACCTGCGGCTGGGTGATCGCGGAGGGCGCCACGCCGGACGAAGCGGAGTGCCGCGCCGACCGGGCACGTGAGCGGCTGAAGGACTACATCATTCTTTCAAAAGAGTAACAGGAGACGGTAGCATGAAAAGCAGGAGCTTTTACGTCGTGGTTGTCAAACGGTTTTTCGATATTCTGATCGGCCTTTGCGCCCTGCCCTTTTTGGTCATCATCACGCTGATCGTCGGGCTGGCGATCAAGCTGGACGACGGCGGCCCGGTGTTTTATAAGGCACAGCGCATCGGCAAAAGCAGCCGGATTTTTTCCATGTATAAGTACCGCTCCATGATCGTGGACGCGCCGAACTGGACCAACGCCGACGGCAGCACCTACAATTCCTCGTCGGATTCACGGGTCACCCGTGTCGGCCGGTTTATCCGCAAAACCAGCATCGACGAATTGCCGCAGTTTTTCAACATTCTGATCGGCAACATGACCTTCATCGGCCCGCGGGCGAGCGGTGCCGGTGCGCTGGATACCTATCAGGACGACGAAATCGCCAAAATGGACGTAAAGCCCGGCATCACCGGGTACACGCAGGCGTATTACCGCAACAATCTGGGCGTCCGTGACAAGCGCCTGTACGATGCGTGGTACGCCCACAACGTCACTCTGTGGCTGGATATTAAAATTTTGTTCAAAACGGTGGCTACCGTATTAAAACGTGAAAATGTGTATACCAACGACGAGGGCGGCGCCGAAGCGGTCGGCGTTCCCGAAACCACAGCCGTTGGCGGAAAAGAGGAGTAAGCATGGCGGTCAGTAAAAAACTGAAGCAGTTTTATTTCAGCTTTTTTGAAAAGCCGGAGCTGTTCGCGGCGAATACCATCGAACGGGTTCAGGCACATCGAAACTGGGGCAAAAACCCCGTGCGGAGCGTGCCGCTTTCCAAGGAGCAGAAGCGCCAAATCAAGGAATTTTGGAAGCCCTACTGCCGCGTGTCCCCGAAGTGGGCGCAGTACTACACGGCAAAAAACGGACAGTTCGACCCGCGCTACATTCCCCACGACCTGTATTACACCAAAATCGACCAGCATTTTAACAGCCGCAAGCTGGGCTACGGCTTCAACGATAAAAACTACTATGCCCGAATTTTTGCCGGCATCAAGCAGCCGGAGGTGGTCGTGCGAAAGATCAACAGCCTCCTGTTTGACGCCGATTACCGCCAGCTTTCACCGGCGGAGGCCAAAGCCAAGCTCATGGAGAACGCCGAAGTGATCTGCAAGCCGTCGCAGGAAAGCGGCTCCGGGCGTGGTATTCTGTTCTTCAACCGCAACGAGCCGGAGATGATCGACCGCTTTGTGTCGGACGCCTCGTACGACGATTACGTGGTGCAAAGGCTGATTCGTCAGCACAGCGAGCTGGATCGGGTACATAAGGGCTCGGTCAACTGTGTCCGAATCTGCACCCTGCTGTTGGAGGACGGCGTCCACGTGCTGTCCGCGGTGCTCCGCATGGGCTTCGGTGACAGCAAGGTGGACAACGCCACCGCCACCACGGACAATGCGCGGTACGACGGTATGTCGTGCGGCATCGACGAAAACGGCTGTCTGAAAAAGCAGGCGCACGGCTACACCGCCGGCGACGTGTGCGAGCAGCATCCGGACGGCCTGGTTTTTGAGGGCTTCCGTATCCCGTCCTTTGACAAGGCCGTGGAGCTGGTCAAGCAGGCGCATCCGCTGATCGGGCATTTTCGGCTGGTTTCCTGGGACATCGCCATCGACGACGTCGGCGACCCGGTGCTGATCGAAGCCAATATGCGTAAGGGTGGAATCAATTTCCATCAGTTTAATAACGGGCCTCTCTTCGGCGAGCTGACCGAGCAGGTGTTAAACGAGGTGTTCGGGAAGTAAGTCGCGCCGATCCGGCGTCCGAAAAGGAGAAAACAAGCCGTGAAAAAGGTTGCTATATTATGCAATGTTTCCGCCACGCAAAAAACCGACCGTCCGGAGCTGGTGGAGCAATTACACAGCGCCGGCCTTCAGCCGTGCTTCGGCCGTGTGTTCGACGGCCCGGTCAACAGCTATTATTCCGCGGATACCGCGCTTTGCTTTCCCATTCTTGCCAATCGCAGCAACACCAATCCGCTGGTGGAGCTGCGCTCCCTGCGGAGCGTGAAAAAGGCGGTCAAGGCCAACGGCGTCGACGCCGCCATCGTGTACGGTGTGAAAAACCACGCCGCCATGGCGATCGGTGCGCGGCTGGGCGGTGCCCGGCGTGTGCTGTGCGTGGTGAACGGTAGCGGCAACCTGTTCCGCGTCGGCGGCTTCAAGGGGCGGCTGTTGCGCGCCGTCTCGTTCCCCATGCTGCGGATCGCGTATCGCTGCTCCTGCGCCGTGTGCTTTCAAAATGCCGATGACCGCGCGCTTTTCGTGCAAAAGCGACTGGTGAAGGACACCGACAAGTGCTTCGTCACCGGTGGCTCCGGCGTCAATCTGAGCCACTTTCCACAGCAGGCGTTGCCGTCGGAAAATCGGTTTTTGTTCCTGTCGCGCATCACCCCCTCCAAGGGCATCGCGGAATACCTTCGCGCAGCGGAAGCGGTGAAGAGGCGCTACCCGGACACGGTATTCGACATCGTGGGGCCACTGGACACGGCGGTGGAGACCGCCAACGACGGCGCGTTGCAAAAAGCGGTGGAGGCCGGTACGGTCAACTACCACGGCGCCACCGATGACGTCCCTGCGTGGCTGGCGACCTGCCGGTTCTTCGTGTACCCGTCCTATTACCCCGAAGGAGTGCCGCGGTGCGCGATCCAGGCCATCGCCACCGGCCGTCCGATCATCACCTGCCGTACTCCCGGCTGTAAGGAAACGGTGCAGGACGGCGTGAACGGCTTCATGATCGAGCCAAAAAACAGCGACGCGCTGGCGGAAAAAATGATTTGGATGATCGAGCACCCGGAAGCGATCGACGGCATGGCGCAAGCCTCACGCGCACTGGCGGAGGCAAAATTCGACGTGTACCGGATCAACCGGGAGCTGATTCATAGGATAAGTGAGTGATGGCATGGAACCGATGAGAGTATTACAGGTGCTGGGCGGCTTAAACCGCGGCGGCGCGGAAACGATGGTCATGAACCTGTACCGTGCCGTGGACAAAAGCCGGGTTCAGTTCGATTTTATCATTCACAGCCCCAAGGAAAACGCCTACCGGCAGGAAATCGAGGCGCTGGGCGGTCGGGTGTACGTGTTTCCCCGGCTGACCGCCAAAAACGTGCGGCGGTATCGGCGGCACTGGGACACCTTTCTCGGTGAGCACCCGGAGTATCGGATTCTGCACTCCCACGTGCGGAGCTACGCCGTGGTGTTTCTCGGCATAGCCCGACGGCACGGACTGACCACCATCGTGCACAGCCACAGCACCTCCAACGGGAGCGGCGCCAAGGCGCGCGTCAAGGGACTGCTGCAACGGCCGTTGCGGAAACGCGCCGATTACCTGTTCGCGTGCTCGCGCATTTCGGGGGAGTGGCTGTTCGGCAAACGCGCCGTCGAAGCCCCCAATTACCGCATGATTAAAAACGCCATCGATACCGAGCGATATCGGGTGTCCGCCGCTGTGCGCGAGCAGACCCGCCGTGCGCTCGGTGTGGAGAACGCCGTGGTGTACGGACACGTCGGTCGCCTGTCCGAGCCGAAGAATCACCCCTTCTTACTGCGCGTGTTTCGGGAGCTGGCGACGGAAAACCCGGACGCCGTGCTGCTGCTGGTCGGTGAGGGCGGCTGTCGCGCCGCCATCGAGGCGCAGGTGAAGGAGCTGGGACTGGAGCACCGCGTCATTTTGACCGGCGCGCGCAGCGATGTGCCACAGCTCTTGAGCGCCATGGACGTGTTTTTGTTTCCCTCCCTGTGGGAGGGTCTGCCGGTCACGGTCGTAGAGGCACAGGTCGCCGGCCTGCCGTGTTTGGTGTCAGATACGGTCACGGAGGAGGTCGCCGTTTCCGCGGCGGTCACCTACCTGCCGATTGACCGGGGGACTGCCTGCTGGGTCGAAGCCGCCCGTGCCGCCGTCGGCAAACGGTTCGATGTCATCGACGACATTCGTCGCGCCGGCTTCGATGTGCACCGCAGTGCCGAAGAATTAACGGAATTTTACGGGAGTATTTATGAGTAAGTACGTTTTGCGTCTGGACGACGCCTGCGAGCGACGGAACGTCGCCAACTGGGATCGCATGGAGCGACTGCTGGATCAATACGGCGTTCGGCCGTTGGTCGGGGTCATTCCGCATTGCGAGGACCCCATGATGGCGCAGTACGCCGCCGATGAGCAGTTCTGGAGTCGCGTCGACCGGTGGATCGCCAAGGGCTGGACGATGGCTCTGCACGGCTACAATCATGTGTACAGCACCAAAGAGGGCGGCCTCAACCCGGTCAACGCGCGCAGTGAGTTCGCCGGGGAGAGCTTGGCGGTTCAGCGGCAAAAAATCGAGGACGGCGTCGGCATTTTCCGCGCGCACGGCATCGAGCCGAAGGTGTTTTTCGCACCGTCGCACACGTTTGACGAAAACACGCTCCGCGCCCTGCGCGAAAAAAGCAGCATCACCGTGATCTCCGACACCGTGGCGAACCGTCCGTACCGCCGCTACGGCATGACGTTTGTGCCGCAGCAGTCCGGTCGGGCGCGCCCCCTGCCGTTCGCCGTCGTCACCTTCTGCTATCACCCCAACACGATGAGCGAGAAGGCATTTGCCGAGCTGGAGCGTTTTTTGCGGAAGCGTTCGCACAAATTTATTCCGTTCCCCGCCGAGGAAACGCAACGTGCGCCGGGCGGCTGGGATCGGTTGCTGGAAAGGCTGTATTTTGCGAGAAGGTGAGTACATGAGTCAAGGTACCCTGCTGTTTTATATCAACGCCATTCACGAAGGCGGCGCCGAGCGCGTGATCCTGCAGCTGGCAAAGCATTTTGCCGAGGCGGGCTACCGCGCGGTGCTGGTGACCTCCTTCGTGGATCAGAACGAATATCCGATCCCCGAAGGCGTGGAGCGCCTGACGCTGGAGGACGAGCCGAACCGGCAAAACGTCGTCCGGCGCAATGTCAGCCGTATCCGCGCCCTACGGTCACTTTGCAAAAAGCTCCGCCCGGAGGCGGTCATCTCCTTCATGGCGGAGCCGAATATGCGCGCCGTGCTGGCCACCGTCGGTTGCCGCACCAAAACCATCGTCTCGGTTCGCAACGACCCCAACCGCGAATACGCCGGGCGGCTCGGCCGCTTTGTCGGCAAGCACCTGTTGCCCCACGCCGACGGTTGTGTCTTCCAAACCGAGGAGGCGCGGCAGTGGTTTCCACAGTCGTTGCAGAAAAAGTCACGGGTCATCTTCAACGACGTGGACAACGTATTTTTTGAGACCGAATACGTTGGCGGTCGGGACATCATCACGCTGGGGCGGCTGACTCCGCAGAAAAATCACCGTCTGCTGATCGAAGCGTTCAGCCGGGTGGCGGACAAGCACCCGGATACCAACCTGCTGATTTACGGCATCGGCCCGCTGGAGGCGGAGCTGAAGCGTGAAATTGCCGCCCACGGCATGGAGTCCCGCATTTTGCTGAAGGGGCTCACCACCGACTCGCCGGCGGTGCTGTCCCACGCGCGCGGCTTTGTGCTGTCGTCGGATTACGAGGGTATGCCCAATGCCCTGCTGGAGGCGCTGGCGATCGGCGTGCCCTCCGTGTCCACCGATTGTCCCTGCGGCGGCCCCCGTATGCTGATCGAGGACGGCGTGAACGGCCGCCTGATTCCCGTCAACGACTGCGACGCGCTGACACAGGCGCTGGACGAGCTGCTGTCCTCGCCCGACCGCGCCGCCGAAATGGGGCGCATCGCGCGCGAGCGGTCTGTCCGCTACCGCACCGATAGGGTGTTTGCGGAGTGGAGATCCTATGTTGAAGGCTGTATTGCCCCCACGGGCAGGTAAGGAGCGCCCATGAAAGAACAAAAAACAGCCCCCCGACGGCTGTTGATTTTGGTCAACGGTCTGGGCATGGGCGGTGCCGAGCACATGATTTACGAGCTGGTACGCGCGCTCGACCGCGAGCGGTACGTGCCGGAGGTGCTGTGCTACGGCCCACGTTTTGGAAACACGCTGGAGGACAAGGTGGAGGCCGTGTGCCCCGTGCGTTACCTCGGCATCACCGGAAAAATCACCCTCGGAGCGATGAAGCAGGTGCTTGCCGCCGTTCGGGCAAGCCGACCGGACGTGATCCACGCGCATCAGGGCGGCGTCACATTCGCCGTTCCGTGGTGTCTGTTGCACCGCACGCCGCTGTGCATCACCGTTCATTCCCGGCCACAGCAGGCGTTCAGCTCGCTCAACAACCGCATGCTTCGCGCGGCAAAGCACCTCGTCCGGCTGACGATGGTGGCGGTGTCGCAGGAAAACCTGGCGCTGGTGCAGGCATATTATCGCCTGAACGATCAGCGAAGCCGCTGTATCAACAACGGCGTCAGCCTCGATCGCTTTTATAAAACACCGCACGAGCGGTTCACCTTTATCAACGTGGCGCGGCAGGACGAAAATAAAAACCAGATCGCGCTGGTTCGGGCTGTAGAGGCACTGCGGCGCGACGGATACGACGTAGCCCTGCGACTGGTGGGGGACGGGCCGTGTCACGCCATGCTGCAGTCGGAGGTCGCCGCGCGCGGACTGACGGAGCACGTGGTCCTTCCCGGCAACGTGCCGGACCCGGAAACGCAGTACGCCGTATCGGACGTGTACGTGCAGGTCTCGCACCGCGAAGCCATGCCGCTGTCCGTGCTGGAGGCCATGGCGAGCGGTCTGCCGATCATCGCCACCGACGTCGGCGGTCTGAAGGACGTGGTGCGGCAAAACGGCGTGCTGATCCCCGACGGCGATGACGACGCCCTGCTGTCGGCCATGAAGCGGCTGGCAGACGCCTCCCCGGCGGAGTATGACCGCATGGCACAGCAGTCCCGACAGATAGTAAACGAGTATTCCTCGGTTAGGATGGCAGAACAGTATGAACAAGCTTATGACACCCTCTGCGGTAACAGATAAAAAAACAAACCGGCTCTCGGAGCATCGGCTGATCGTGGCGCAAAGCATCGTCTTTTTCCTGCTGCTGGTCAACGCGTTTCGCGCCGACACCGTGCCGGACATGGTGATCCTCGGCGCCGCCGCGGTCATGCCGTTTTTCCTGAAGCCGGCGGAAATCGCGGCATACATCGTCGGCTTCGCCATGATGGGCACCGGCGTGCAGGTCGCCTACATTGCCGTGGCGTGCCTGGCGTCCCTGCTGATTCGCCAAAATGCGAAGCTGAAAACGCTTCCGCTGATCGCCACCGTGGTGTTCGTCGCCGCCGAGCTGGCGCACATGGCCGTCACCTCCGTGTCCGACGATTTGACGGAGCTGTTGCGCTACGCGGCGGTATACGCCCTGCTGTTTTTCCTGCTGTTCACCGATTACGACACACAGGATAAGGTTCGAGTGGTCAACGGCTACGTCTACGGCACCGTCGTCAGCGTGATCCACGTGTTTGTGGAAACATTGCAGGTGTTCCGCGGCGATCTGTTGCGCTTCACCGACGGCACCTTCCGCTTCGGCTATGCGGAACAGCTCGGCACCAAGCTGACCATGGCGGCCGACCCCAACCTGGTGGGGCAAAGCTGTTCCTTCGCCATCGTGTTCTGCTTAACGCTCGTCATGCTGGGCTACCGCCATAAGCTGTATTACGTCGCCATGGCGATCACCCTGCTGGCCGGTACGCTGACCATCTCCAAAACCTTCCTGATCTCCATGGTGCTGATCGTCGTGCTGATGATTTTCTTCGTCGGCTCGTGGACGTCCTCCAAAATGTGGGTGCGGCGGTTGCTGCTGATCCTGCTGGTGGCGCTGGGGTGCTTCGTGGTGGCCAAGCTGAATCCGA
>CAYQBP010000008.1:0-2367 GCA_964415745.1 uncultured Eubacteriales bacterium | reverse complement strand
TCGTGTTCACGGTGCTGGTGCAGTCCACCCAGCTGTTCCGCCTGCGCGACCGACTGTTTGCTCTGCTGGTCGTGATTTTGCTGGCAGGTATTCCGCAAAAGGGAGGTGCGGCGCATGAACCGCAAGAAGAACGTCCTGCTGGTCGTTAATTCGGACCTAGTCAACGCCGGCGTTCCCATGTGGATCGTGAAGTGATATATCCGGTCACCATTCCCCTCCGACAAATGGAAGCGGTGGTTGTTGCCAAAGAATAGGAGTTGTTTACCACGGAAACCAAAAACGCAAAGCTGACTCTGGCGCTCAAAAACATCCTGTACGGCTTCGGCAGTAAATTCATCATTCTGGTGCTGGGTGTCATCATTCCCCGTATCGTCATTGTGTCGTATGGCTCGGAGCTGAACGGCTTTTTGTCGACCATCTCGCAAATTTTCACCTATTTTACATTGCTGGAGGCCGGCATCGGCAATTCGGCGATCAATGCCTTTTTCTCGCCGCTGGAAAAGCAAGATTACGCTCAGGCAAATCGGGTGGCGGGACAGGCGCGCCGGTATTATCGCAAGGCCACGACCCTGTACGTCGTCTGCGTGCTGCTGTTTGCCTTTGTGTACCCGTTCCTCATGCCGTCCACGCTGGACAAGGCGTTGATGATTAAGGTGATCCTCCTGCAGGGGGCGCCCAGTGTGATCGGCTATTATTTTCGTGCTGTGTACGATCAACTGCTGACGGCGGACGGCAAGTACTACGTATCGGAAAATGTACAGCTGGTATTGCACATTTTCATGTCAGCGGCAAAAATCGCCCTGATTTTGTGTGGCTTCGACATCGTGGCAGTACAGCTGGCCTATTGTGTCATTTGGCTGTTGAGGAGCCCCATCACCATACTATATTGTAAGCGCAAGTACCCGTGGCTCGCTTTTGCCAAAGCCGATGGTGAAAACCTGTTGCAGGAGCGCTCGGCGTTCATCGTGCACGAGGTGGCGTCTGCCATCTTCTTCAACACCGACGTGTTTATTGTTTCGGTGTTTTGCGGCTTTGAGGCGGCCAGCATCTACACCGTCTACAACATGATTTTCTCATCGCTGAACTCCCTGCTCAATACCGCCAACGGCGGTTTGGGCTTTGTGCTTGGGCGCAACCTGGACAAGCCGATCGAAAAGCTACGTCAGATTTTCGACGTGTATTCCACGCTGTACACCTTCGCCACCTTCGTGGTGATGACCACGGCGACCGTGCTGAGCATCCCGTTCGTCACGCTGTATACGCAAGGGGTCGACGACGTCAATTACATCGTCAAGTGGGTTCCGGCGCTGTTCGGCCTCATCAACGTCATGTCGGGTGCCCGTGCCATTCCGCAACGTCTCATCTCCGTGTCCGGCCACGCCAAAAGCACGCAAAACCGCAGTCTGATCGAAATGATCCTGAACATCGTGTTTTCCGTCGTGCTGGTCTATTTCCTGGATATTTACGGCGTATTGCTGGGCACGGTGATCGCCCTGCTGTACCGCATGAACGATATCATTCTGTACGCCAACCGGCACATTCTGCATCGCTCGTCCAAAAAATCGTATGCCTGTCTGTTGTCGTATCTGCTGCTGTTTGCCGCCGCCGTGTACGTGGCAAGCAACGTGACCTGGCACATTCATTCGTATCTCACGTTCGCCGTGTACGGCGTGCTGTGCGTCGTCGTGCTGTTCGCGGTGTTCCTGATCCCGACCCTGCTGATCGAAAAAGAGGGACTGCGCTTCGCTTACCGCTACGTGCGGCGCAAGCGCACCGCTTCGCCGGTGTAAAGCACAGGCTCCGTGCCGGAGCACAGAAAAGAGGGGTGAGCACCGTGAAACCGAATACGACCGCACTGCTGTTCGCACTGCTCGGCAGTGCCATGAGCGGCGAGCCACTGACCGCCGGGGAAGCACAGACAGCTACGGCGGAGGAGGTCACGGCGGTGCTCGCCGTGGCACGGCGACATGACATCGCCCAGCTGGTGGCGCGGGGGCTGAAGCTCAATGCCTGCCTGCCGTCGGGCGCCGTCGCACCGGAGCAGGAGATTTGGCGCGCGGTTTGCCGTTGCGAGGGTCAGCAGTACGAGCTGGAGCAGGTGTGCCGGGTGCTGGAGCAGGCGCACATTCCGCATTTGCCGCTGAAGGGCTCGGTTCTCCGCGCGTACTATCCCGAGCCGTGGATGCGAACGAGCTGTGACATCGACGTGCTGGTGCACCCGACCGATCGGGAACGGGCGCGGACGGCGTTGACGGAGCAGCTGGGCTATACCTACCGCTACACGGGGTCGCACGACCTGTCGTTGTTTTCGCCCGCCGGGGTTCACGTCGAGCTGCACTACGAGCTGGTGGAGGACGGCGTGGCCAA
>CAYQBP010000007.1:17457-24066 GCA_964415745.1 uncultured Eubacteriales bacterium | reverse complement strand
CTATTGCCATCTGTTCCGAAATCGTTTACAATGTAGGTAACAAATCCAACACAAGGAGGAACTGTCATGCCTACATTGCACACAATGAAGTACGCTACCAAGAGGAACAACCTGTTTTTGCGTGTTGCGCTGGGTCATTTTGCTACCAGTCATTGTCACAGCAATTATTACATTGATGTGGCGGCGCAAAAGGCACGTCTGTCCGAAGCGCGAGCCGTTGCCGAGGAACTCAGCTCCTACTATTATGCGGATACGGTAGTGGATACCGTTCTGTGCTTGGATGGAACAGAGGTGATCGGCGCCTGCCTGGCTGATTCTTTGGCCAAGGCGGATATTATCAATATGAACGCACATAAGTCGATTTATGTGGTTGCGCCGGAAATGACCGGTGGCAGTCAGCTGTTGTTCCGCGACAATCTCGTGCCGATGATTGCCGGAAAGCATGTGATGATTTTGGCGGTGTCGGTTGCTTCCGGAAAAACCGTGGAAGCCGCCATCGATGCGGTACGGTATTACGGTGGCACGGTATCCGGCATTTCTGCGATTTTTTCCACCGCCAAGGAGTGTGGCGGCTTGCCGGTGCGTTCGGTATTTGATCCAAACGATCTGCCGGATTATCAAAGCTACCCGGCGCACGAATGCCCGTTGTGTAAGGCCGGCGTGAAGCTGGACGCGCTCGTTAACTGTCACGGCTTTTCCAAGCTGTAAGTTCTTCACGGGTGCGCTGTTGCCGAGGGTGCTTCCAAACGGAATAGAACGGAGATATATGTGTGACAACCCTTCTGTTTGATTTTGACGGGACACTGGTGGACTCCATGCCGATATACGTCGAGGTCATGTTGCGTATTTTGGACGAACACGGTATCGCATACGAAAAAGATATCGTCAAGACCATTACGCCGCTCGGCCTGATGGGGACAGCGCGGTATTATCGCGAGACTCTGGGCGTGGATATGACGACCGAGGCGTTGATCGGGCAGATGGGGGAGTATATGCTGGAGGCGTACTGGTATCGGATTCCGGCCAAGCCTCACGTGATTCCCGTTTTGCGGGAGCTGAAGCGCCGCGGTGCTCGTCTGAATGTGCTGACAGCCAGTCCTCATATCACGCTGGATGCGTGCTTGAAGCGGCTGGAAATATTTGATCTTTTTGACCATGTGTGGTCGTGCGACGACTTTCATACCACCAAGGCAGACCCGAATATTTACCTCCGGGCGGCTCATGAGCTGGGCGTTGCGGTAGGCGAGGTTCTGTTCCTGGATGATAATCTCGATGCGGATAAAACCGCCAAAAAGGCCGGTATGACGGTTTGCGGTGTCTATGATGCCTCTTCGGCGGAATACGTCGAAGAAATTCGTGCGGTTGCCGACCGCTATATCTATGATTTTTCGGAGCTGTTGGACGATTCTTTTTTCAAGATAGGAGAGTAAGCTATGAAGCAGATTACGGCAGTGTCCCTTTCGCACGAAGCGTTTGCACCCTTCGGTCAGTTTTACACCATGGATCAGCCGCAGGGGTATGCTCTGTGCGGTGAAATTCATCGGTTTTTCCCGGATCGTTTGGTGGCGGACAGCGAGCATCGCGTCGGATATTCCCCGATCGTGGTGAAACGGCCGGAGCGCATGATTATTACACAGCAGGAATATCATACGACCACGTGGGAAATGATCCTGCCTTTGGACGACGATATGATCCTGCACGTGGCACCGGCGTCCGGCGGTACACCGGTTACCGAGCTGGCACAGGCGTTTGTGGTTCCCAAGCATACGTTGGTCAAGCTGAATGCCGCCATTTGGCATCTGGCACCGTTGCCGGCAAATAAAGAACAGCTTACCGCTATGATTATTCTGCCGGAGTGCACGTACGCCAACGATTGCACGGTGGTTGATTTGACGCCGAATCAGCAGTTTGAGATCGTTTTATAAAGACAAAAAAGGCTTCCCGTACGGGAAGCCTTTTTGCTTTGAAAGGGAAAAGGTATAAAAAACCGGGTCTGTAATAACAGACCCGGTTTGGTGGACGTTAACGGACTCGAACCGCTGACCCTTCGCACGTCAAGCGAATGCTCTACCAGCTGAGCTAAACGTCCATGTACCGCAAACGCGGAACATGCTGTATTATACCGAAAAGCGCACTGCTTGTCAAGAGGAAAACGGGAAATTGTGAAAAAATTTTTTGGAGGCCTGAAAAAGTGATTGTCGATGAAACGGATCAAGTATTATTCCAAGGCCTCCAGCTCGATTTGCGCTTGCTCCCAGTCGAGCATCAGCTCCTCCAGGTGGGTGGCTTCGGCGTTCAGCGCTTCGGTGATCGCCATGATTTTGTCGTATTCAGACGCGACCTCCGGTTGCTCCAAATTGTGGTTCAGCGCGCGGATCCGTTCTTCTGTTGCGGCGATTGCTTCTTCGCAACGGCGAACTCGTGTCGTCAGCCTGCGCTTTCGTGATTCCGCTTCCTTTCGCTTTTGATAGGCATTTTCCTTGACCGGTTGTGCTTTGACGATTTCCGGTAAATCTGATGGACGACTGTGCTCCACATAATCATCGTAGCCGCCGGAATAGCTTTCACAGCCGGTGGAGGAGAGCTTGAGAATACGCGTGGCCATGCGGTTGATAAAATAGCGGTCGTGCGATACCACAAACAGCGTACCGTCGTAGTGCTCCATGGCCGCCTCCAGCGCCTCGCGTGAAGCAATATCCAGGTGATTGGTCGGTTCGTCCAGCAGTAACAGGTTGTCGTGTGCGAGCATGAGCTTGAGCAACAGCAACCGGGCGCGCTCGCCGCCGCTCAGCTGACGGATCGGCTGAAACACCTCGTCGCCGTAAAACAGAAAGGTGGCCAGTGCGTTTCGCAGCTCGGTTTGCGTCAGCGTGGGATAGGCGTCCCATAGCTGATCGATCGCCGTTTTGTCGTAATCCAAATGTGCCTGCGTCTGGTCGTAATATCCGATCGAAACGCGTGCCCCCAAACGGAGCAAACCACTGTCCGGCGGCGTTTCGCCGGTAATCAGGCGAAACAGCGTGGTTTTTCCGCAACCGTTCGGCCCCAGCAGAAACACCCGCTCTCCGCGACGGAGCTGAAAGGAGACGTCGGAAAACAGCGGCCGATCGAAGGATTTTTTGAGATTTTCGGCGGTCAGCACCTCGTTGCCGCTGGCCGTTGCCGCTGTAAAGCCGAACTTCAAGGTCGCTTCGCGCTTTTCCGGTTCGATTTGCTGTTCCTTTAAGCGCTCCAGACGCTTTTCCCGGCTTTCCGCGGCGCGAACGGATTTTTCGCGGTTCCACTGCTTCAGCAGCGCAATGTTTTCCTCCAGCTTTTTTATCGCGCGTTCGGTGGTTTTGTAGTGATGCTGTGCGATTTCCTCGTCCTTTTCGCGGCGTTCCTTGTGCTCGGTGTAGTTGCCGTTGGTGGCGTACAGCTTGTGATGCGTCAGCTCCATGGTGCGCGTGGTAACGCGATCCAGAAAATAGCGGTCGTGCGAAATGACGATGACCGCGCCGTTGTAGCTACGCAGGAATCCCTCCAGCCATTCCACGGAGTCAATGTCCAGATGGTTTGTCGGTTCGTCCAACAGCAGCAGGGACGAGCCGGAGAGCAGCAGACGTCCCATGGCGAGCTTGGAACGCTGACCGCCGCTCAGCGTGGTGACGGAACGCGAATAAAAGGAGTTGTCAAACCCCAAGCCGGTCAATGTAGAAGCGATGCGACTGCGAAAATATAAGCCGTCCTCCGCTTCAAAGCGTTCCCGCAGGTGTGCCTGCTGTTCAATCAAAGCCGCATCGTCGTTTTGGGTCAGCTCGTGGTTGACATGCTCCAGCTCCCGCTCCATGCGGCGTAACGGCTCAAAGACACTTTCCAGTGCTTCCCATACGGTGACATCCTCGGTCAGGGTGTGCTGTTCCAAATAACCGATCCGAACCCCCTTGGATAATAAAATATCGCCGGAATCAGGTGCTTCGTCACCGATCAGCAGACGAAACAGGGTGGTTTTTCCACTGCCGTTGGAGCCGATCAGACCAACGCGGTCATGCTCGGCAATATCAAAAGACAACCGTTCAAATAAGCAACGGTCGCCGAAGTGCTTGGTAAGATTGTGAACGGACAGGGCGGTCATAAGCGGATTTCCTTTACAAAACTTTTACATAAGTATATCAAGAATTTTCTTGTATGACAAGTCATTTCTTGGTATACTTAAAAATAACAGATTTTCAGGGAGTGGAGATCATGATGACATTGAACGAGGAACGTATGTACCATATCGGTTTGTTGCCGTCGGAGGGTGCGGAATTTGCCATCATCACCGGTGATCCGGGGCGCGTGGAGAAAATAGCCGCCCTGCTGGACGAGCCGCAGCTTGTCGTCTCGAACCGGGAGTATACCACGTGGAGCGGCAAGCTGGAAGGGCGTCGCGTCCTGGTGACCTCGCATGGAATCGGCGGCCCTTCCACGGCGATCTGCGTGGAAGAATTGTACCGTTGCGGCGTGCGTACCGTGATCCGTGTCGGAACGTGTGGTGGCATGGCTTTGCCGGTGTGCGGCGGCGATCTGGTCGTGGCAACCGCCGCTATCCGCGCCGAGGGGACCTCGCGTGAATATTTGCCCATCGAGTTCCCGGCGGTCGCCGATTTGTCGGTTTCCGTGGCACTGAAGGAGGCCGGTGAAACGCTCGGCTACACCGTGCATACCGGCGTGGTTCAGTGCAAGGATTCCTTTTACGGTCAGCACGCGCCGGAAACCTCGCCGGTCGGCAGGGAGCTGACGGATAAATGGAACGCCTGGTTAAAGGGCGGTTGTCTGGCATCGGAAATGGAATCGGCCACGCTGTACACGGTCGCGGCGGCGCGCGGAATACGCGCCGGATGTGTGTTGCATACGGTTTGGAATCAGGAACGCGAGGCGGCCGGTATGAGCAATGTGCAGGACGAAAACACGGAGAACGCCGCAAAAACAGCAGTCGAGGCAATTCGTCGATTAGTGGTTGCGTCGGTCAGAAAAATGTGATATACTATTCTATTATTGATACGCATTTGTCGGGGAGGTGCGCCGGTGCGGATTTTGGGGATCGATCCCGGATACGCCATCGTGGGCTGGGGATTGTTAAACTACGAAAGAGGACGCTTTGCTCCGATGGCCTTCGGCGCAATCACCACCGAGGCCGGGACACCATTTTCCGAGCGGTTACAGGCGATTTACACCGAGCTGTCGCTGCTGTTGACGACTCACCGCCCGGACGCCATGGCCATCGAAAAGCTGTATTTTCAAAACAACCAGAAAACAGCGATCGAAGTGGCGGAGGCGCGCGGCGTGATTTTGTTGGCGGCACAAAATGCCGGTGTTGCCACGCATGAATATACACCGTTACAGGTAAAAAGCGCGGTGACCGGCTTCGGTCAGGCGCAAAAGCCGCAGGTCATGGAAATGACGCGGCGCCTGCTGCGGCTGCCGCAGGTTCCCAAGCCGGACGATACGGCCGATGCCCTGGCGATCGCCATTTGCCATGCACAAATGGGTGGAACGCTGTTGAAGCGACAAATCATGAAAAGAGGCTGACGAAATGTATTACAGTGTGCGCGGAACACTGATCCACCGTGAAATGAACTATGCGGTCGTCGAATGCGGCGGCGTCGGGTATCAATGCTTTATCACTGCCAATACCGCCAGACAGCTTCCCAATATCGGCTCGGAGGCCATGCTGTATACGTTTCTGAATGTCCGCGAGGACGTGATGGAGCTGTTCGGCTTTGCCGATCGCAGTGAGCTGAACTGCTTTCGCCTGCTGACTTCGGTCAGCGGCGTCGGTCCCAAGGTGGGGCTGGCCATTCTTTCCGAGCTGACGCCGGAGCGCGTAGCTCTGGCGGCCGCTTCGGGTAATCACAAGGAATTTTCACGTGCACAGGGCGTCGGGCCGAAGCTGGCGCAACGGATCGTGCTGGAGCTGAAGGATAAGGTCGGTCTGCCGTCGGCTACGGAGGGCATTGCCGCCAAAGCCGATCCTTCCGTCGGCGTGGTCAATGCGTCACAGAGTGCTGTTGATGCCGTTAATGCTTTGACGATGCTCGGCTTCAGCAGTGGTGAGGCTTCGGCGGCGGTCGGCAAGCTGGACAGTGCGCTGTCGGTGGAGGAAATGGTGCGTCAGGCGTTGAAGCAATTGGGAAAACGCGGTTAAGGAGGGGACGGCATGGACGAAATGGATTTTGAAAACCGTATGATGTCAACAGAATATCTTCCGGAGGACGAAGGCGATAATCCGTTGCGCCCGCGTTCCATGGACGATTATATCGGTCAGGAAAAGGTGAAGGAAAATCTGTCGGTATTTATCAATGCCGCTCGCTTGCGCGGCGAACCGTTGGATCACGTGTTGCTGTATGGCCCTCCCGGCTTGGGAAAAACCACGTTGTCGGCGATCATCGCCAACGAGCTGGGCGTGAATTTTCGAATCACCTCCGGCCCGGCGTTGGAACGCGCCGGTGACCTGGCGGCGCTGCTTACCAACCTGGAACAGGGCGACGTCCTGTTTATTGATGAAATTCATCGTCTGCCGCGAACGGTGGAAGAAATCCTGTACCCGGCGATGGAGGACTTTGCCATCGACATTATCAACGGCAAGGG
>CAYQBP010000007.1:12698-17357 GCA_964415745.1 uncultured Eubacteriales bacterium | reverse complement strand
GGAACGCCGCGTATTGCCAATCGTTTGCTGAAGCGTGTGCGCGATTTTGCTCAGGTGCTGAACCACGGCGAAATTACCGCGGAGGTGGCAAGAATCGCGCTGGATCGCCTGGAAATCGACGAGCTGGGGCTGGATATGGTGGATCGGCGTATGCTGCTGGCCATGATTCAGCACTATAACGGTGGCCCGGTCGGGTTGGATACCCTGGCGGCCGTGATCGGTGAAGAAGCAATTACGATTGAAGATGTGTATGAACCGTATCTGATGCAACTTGGCTTTATCAACCGCACGCCGCGCGGTCGTGTGGTTTTGCCGGCGGCCTACGAGCATTTGGGGCTGGAGTATCAGATGTCATTTTAAGGAGCAGACGTATGCGAACGGCTGAAAACTGGAAGGATTATGAATTATTGGATGCCACCGATGGGGAGCGGTTAGAGCGCTGGGGCGATATTTTGTTGATTCGTCCCGATCCGCAGATCGTGTGGAGTCAGGGACGCCTTCACCCTTTGTGGAAAAAGGCACACGCACGGTATCATCGTTCCGCGACCGGCGGCGGTCACTGGGAAGCCTATCGGTCGTTGCCGGAGGTGTGGGAGATCGGCTACGATGCGCCGCGATCCGGCCTGGAGGGCTTGCGCTTTCGTTTGAAGCCGATGGGGTTTAAGCACACCGGCCTGTTTCCCGAACAGGCGGTAAACTGGAACGAAATGGCACGTCAGATCCATGCGGCAGGCCGTCCGATCCGTGTTTTGAATTTGTTTGGCTATACCGGTGGTGCCACGCTGGCGTGTGTGGCGGCCGGTGCTCACGTGACTCATGTGGACGCCTCCAAGGGCATGGTGGCTTGGGGACGCGAAAATGCCGCCGCCTCCGGCCTGGCAGACCGTCCGATGCGCTGGTTGGTTGACGACTGCACGAAATTCGTACAGCGTGAGCAACGGCGCGGCAATACCTACGACGCTATTTTGATGGATCCGCCGTCCTACGGACGCGGACCCGGCGGTGAGGTGTGGAAGCTGGAGGAGCAAATCTACGCTTTGGTATCCGAATGCCTCACGTTGCTGTCCGATACGCCGCTGTTTTTCCTGATCAATTCGTACACGACGGGGTTGTCACCGTCGGTCATGCAGTATATGCTGGCGTCTTTGATCACACCGCGATTCGGCGGCGTGACCGAAGCGGATGAGATCGGCTTACCGGTCTCGCAAAGCGGCCTGGTATTGCCTTGCGGCGCAAGTACCTGGTGGAAAGCGGAGGGATAATACATGGAGGATATGATTCAGGTCAAGGACCTGCGCTTTTCTTATGAGGACGGTGATGATCGGCCGACCGTGGTGCTGAATCATCTCAACCTGTCCATTGAAAAAGGCTCTTTTGTGGCGCTCTTGGGGCATAACGGGTGCGGAAAATCCACCCTGGCGAAGCATTTTAATGCGATGCTGCTGCCGCTGGGCGGCCAGGTGCTGATTCGCGACATGGACACCGCCGACGAGGACCGTAAGTACGACATTCGCAGTACCGTCGGCTTGGTTTTACAAAATCCCGATAACCAGCTGGTATCCACCATTGTGGAAGAGGACGTGGCGTTCGGCCCGGAAAATTTGGGCGTACCGCCGCAGGAAATCCGTTCCCGTGTGGATGAAGCTCTGCGGTGTGTCGGTATGTACGAATACCGCGATCACGATACTCATAAGCTGTCCGGCGGACAAAAACAGCGCGTGGCCATTGCCGGTGTGCTGGCTATGCGGCCGGAATGTCTGGTACTGGACGAACCGACGGCGATGCTGGACCCTCGCGGAAGAAGCGAGGTCATGGATACCATTCTGCGCCTCAACCGGGATTACGGCATGACGGTTGTGCTGATCACGCATTACATGGAAGAAGCGGTGCGTGCCGACCGTGTGGTGGTGATGAACGGCGGTGAAATCGTGCTGGACGGTGAACCTCATACCGTGTTTTCGCACGTGGATGAGCTACGCCGTATCGAGCTGGACGTGCCACAGCCTACCGAGCTGTGTCATCGTCTGCGACAATGCGGTGTAGCTTTACCGGAGGGCATTTTAACGGTGGACGAGTGCACGCAAGCATTGCTGAAGCTGTTGCAAAGTAAAAAGTAAGGTAGAAATACGATGGCGATTATTGAAACTCAACACTGCAGTGTAAAATATTCGACAGGCACCCCGTTTGAAAAAGCGGCACTTTCGGATGTATCTGTCAGCATTGAAGAAGGCGAGCTGGTCGGTATTATCGGACACACCGGCTCCGGCAAGTCTACGTTTGTGCAGCTGCTGAACGGTCTTTTGAAGCCGACGGAGGGAAAAATCCTGTTGGACGGTCAGGACATTTGGGCGTCTCCCAAGGAAATCCGGCGGATTCGTTTTCAGGTGGGCATGGTGTTCCAGTATCCGGAATATCAGTTGTTTGAGGAAACGGTATACAAGGACATTGCTTTTGGCCCTCGCAACATGGAACTGACCGAATCGGAAATTCACGAGCGGGTTATTCGCGCGGCACAACGGGTCGGTCTGGAGGAGGAGCTGTTGAACAAGTCTCCCTTCGAGCTGTCCGGCGGCGAAAAGCGCCGTGCCGCCATTGCCGGTATCATGGCGATGGAGCCGCGTGTCCTGATATTGGACGAACCGACCGCCGGCTTAGACCCGCGCGGACGCGAACGGGTGCTGGAAATGATTCGACAGTACCGCCGTGAAAACGGTACCACGGTACTGCTTGTTTCACACAGCATGGAGGACGTTGCCCGCGTTGCCGATCGGGTGTTGGTATTAAATCACGGCACCGTTGCCATGCTGGAACCGGTGTCACAGATATTTACCCATGCGGAAAAGCTGGCCACTATGGGATTGTCGGTGCCGGCCGTTACCAAAATTTTTGCACAACTGCGTAAAAGCGGTATCGATGTTTCCGACGCGGTATATACGTTGGATCAGGCGCAAGAGGAACTGTTGCGTCTGCTGAAAGGGGGAACCGCCGATGCTGTCTGATATTACCATCGGTCAGTTTTTCCCCGGACGCTCGGTGCTGCACCGAATGGATCCCCGTGTCAAGCTGGCATTGACCTTCGTGTACATCATTGTAATCTTTTTCCCGAAAAACTGGCTCGGCTTAGGTCTGTCTGTCGGTTTCTCCGCACTGTGTATTTTGCTGTCGCAAATCCCCCTCAAGGTCATTGCCAAGAGCTTTAAGCCCATTTTACCGCTTTTGATTTTCACCTCGGTAATCAATCTGTTTTATGCCGAGGGCAAGGTACTGGTCAGCTTTTGGATTTTTACCATCACGTGGGAAGGCATTTACAAGGCAGTTTTTATTGCTCTGCGTATCCTGTGCCTGATTGCCGCCAGTTCCCTGCTGACCTATACCACCTCGCCGACCACCTTGACCGATGCACTGGAGCGGTTGATGAGTCCGTTGCGGTTTATCCGTGTTCCGGTGCACGAAATCGCCATGATGATGACGATTGCGCTTCGCTTTATTCCGTCGCTGATCGAGGAAACGGATAAAATCATGTCCGCTCAAAAAGCGCGCGGTGCCGATATGGAGAGCGGCAATGTGTTGCAACGTGTCAAGGCGTTGATTCCGGTGCTGGTTCCGTTGTTTATTTCTTCGTTCCGCCGTGCCTTCGATCTGGCTACTGCTATGGAGTGCCGCTGTTATCACGGCGGCGACGGCCGGACACGCATGAAGCAGCTGCACATACGCTGTGGTGATATGGCGGCGATCGCCGTTATGGTGCTGCTGACGGGCGTTTTGATTGCGTCCAATCGGTATTTACCGACCGTAATTTAATTGAAAGAGGTGAGACCGTGGGAAAACTCTTATTGACGCTTCAATACGACGGTACCGCGTATCATGGCTGGCAGGTTCAGCCCAACGGGATCACTGTTCAGGAAACCCTGCAAAACGCTCTGGAGCGTGTGATGGGTCAGCGCCCCGGCGTGACCGGGTGCAGTCGCACCGATACCGGTGTGCACGCGTTGCGCTTTTATTGTACCGTCGAATGTCCGGAGCACTGGTGTGCCGACAAATTGCAGAAGGCGCTGAACGCTGTTCTGCCGGAGGATATTGCCGTGCTGTCCTGCCGTGCGGTTCCGCCGGAATTTCATCCGCGCTATTCGGCCGCCGGGAAGCGGTATCAATATCAAATTTGGAACGGCAGTGTTCGTTCTCCGTTTTGGAAGGATCATTCCCTTTACGTGCGTGCGCCGTTGGATATTGACCGACTGAACGAAACCGCCGCTCTTTTCCTGGGAAAGCACGATTTTTCGGCATTCTGTTCTTCGGGAAGCTCGGTCGAGGATAAGTGCCGCACAATCACGCATTCGGTGGTAGAACGATCCGGCGATCTGGTGACATATACCGTGGAAGCGGATGGGTTTCTGTATAACATGGTTCGTATTCTGGTGGGAACGTTGCTGGACGTGCACGCCGGTCGCCTGTCTGTGGACGATGTGCGGCTGGCACTCACAACCGGAGAACGGGCGTATGCCGGTGCTACCGCTCCGGCGCGCGGCCTGTTTTTGGTAGATGTATTTTATCGGGCGGAGGTGCAATTATGAGCGAACGTCAGACGGCGGAGACCCGTACACGGCATCGCGGGCGGCGCGTGAATTATCGTCCGTGGCTGAAGCTCCTTTTGCGTCTTGC
>CAYQBP010000007.1:3239-12598 GCA_964415745.1 uncultured Eubacteriales bacterium | reverse complement strand
CGGCGAGGTGCGATGCGTTTCCGCACGTGACGGAGAAGTGATTTTGCTGACGGACAGCTCGCTGTATGAGATGACGACCGCCGGTGTTCAAAAAGAGTATACCGTCCCGTCGGATGCGGTGCTGTCGGTGCTTTACGGCGACGATCCCATGCTGTTGACCTTCGGTGAATTGAAAAGGCTGGAAAATTAACAGAAAATTTATTGTACTTTAATACATTTCATGCTACAATAAAACAAATTGTACGGTACGGGGGGATTGTTGTGGCGCTGGTTCTGGATGCGGTTATCATACTGATTCTGCTGATTGCGATGTTTTTGGGATATCGCCGCGGCTTTATACAGACGATGTTACAGCTGGCGGTGTGGATCGTCTCCTTTGCGGTTGCGATGTTCTTCAGTTCTCCGATCGCCGGAGCGGTTTTCGACGGCGTGTTTGCGGAAAAGCTCGAATCCGGTTTGTGCGAATCTCTGCAGGCAACCGACTCACATTCCTCCTCACAGCAGTGGGATGCCCTGCTGGAAAAATTACCGGATCCCGTATCCTCTTTTTTGAAAAACGATGCCGAGCTTCGCGATACGTTCGATACATTGAGCGAAACCGACAATGCCGCGGTGGAGGCCATGGCACATTCCGTGGTAACCGATATTGTGCGTCCGGTGGCGGTAACACTGTTGCGGTTTATCGTTTTTTTGATACTGTTTGTGGTACTGCTGTTTGCGCTACGGCTGGTAAAAAAGCTGCTGAAGCCGGTTTCGCGTATTCCGATCATTCGTCAGGCGGACGGTACGTTGGGCGCTGTGTTGGGAGCGTGTAAGGGCGCGATTTGCGTTTTCGCGGTTGTTGCCGTGCTTCAGATCGTCGTTGCCACCTCTTCACCCGATGCCGCGATTACGCAAAAAACAATCGAGGATACGCAGATTGTCAGTTGGATTGCCGACTGTAATCCGCTCACCACGTTCTTTTGATTTTTCAACGGTTAGGATATGATTCAAAAATGGCTTGCTTAAAATTTGTATGGAACATTCCCAATGTGCTTTCTTTGGTGCGACTGGCGCTATTGCCGGTTTTTTCTGTGCTGTATCTGAAGGATCATTTGGAATGGGCTCTGCTCGCGCTGGCGTTGTCGGGGTTGACCGATTTATTTGACGGTATGATCGCCAGAAAATTCAATCAAATTACCGAGATCGGAAAGCTGTTGGACCCGTTTGCCGATAAATTGACGCAGGTAGTGGTCTTGATTTGCCTGACGATCCGCAATCCGCAGCTATTGCTTCTTGCCGTTGTCTGCTTTTCCAAGGAGTTGCTTCAGGCCATCGGGGGATGGATTTTGTTCTCCCGCAAGGAGATCATCCGCGGTTCTAAATGGTTTGGAAAGGTGTCCACCTTTACGTTCTACGTTGTGATGCTGGCAATCGCCCTGTGGCAGGATATGCCCTCGTGGTTGATGTTCACCTTGGTTGCGCTGGTTGCGGCAACCATGATTTTCGCATTTTTCATGTACCTGTCGTTTTATTTTCAACTGCGCCGTGAAAACGGTATGTCCAAAAAACAACCCGTAACCCAAGTGAAATGATTGAAGGAGACCGTATGCTTTGTTCTCGCTGTAACAAACGTCCCGCTGTTGTGTTTATTACACGCATGGAGGGGAACGAAACAAAAAATGAAGGCCTGTGCCTGACCTGTGCCAAGGAGCTGGGCATCCAGCCGGTGGATGAGTTGTTGAACAAATTCGGCATTGGTCAGGACGAGCTGGAGGCCATGGACGAACAGCTTGGTGAAATGATGGCGATGGGCGAAAATGCCGATGCCGAGGATTTTGTGCCGGGCGGTGCGGCAACCTTTCCGTTTTTGCAAAATCTGTTTGGCAACAACGCCAAAAACGAAAGCAAAGGGGAGGAGGCCGAGGCCTCCGCACCAAAGAAGGAGAAGCCTCGTGCTGAAAAGAAGCGCAAGTTTCTGGACAGCTATTGCACCAACCTGACACAGAAGGCGCGGAACGGTCAGCTGGACGCCATCATCGGACGCGATCGGGAAATCTACCGTGCCATACAAATCCTGTGCCGTCGCAGCAAAAACAACCCCTGCCTGATCGGTGAGCCCGGTGTCGGAAAAACGGCGATTGCGGAAGGACTTGCGTTTCGTATTGCGTCCGGGAATGTGCCGTTCAAGCTGAAAAACAAGGAGCTTCATCTTCTGGATTTAACCGCTTTGGTTGCCGGTACACAGTTCCGCGGTCAGTTTGAAAGCCGCATCAAGGGGCTGATCGAAGAAGTCAAGGCGCAGGGGAATATTATCCTGTTTATCGATGAAGTGCATACGCTGGTGGGAACGGGCGATTCCGAGGGAAGTATGTCGGCGGCCAATATTCTGAAGCCGGCGTTGTCTCGCGGTGAAATTCAAGTCGTTGGTGCTACCACCTTTACGGAATATCGCAAGCATATCGAAAAGGACGCCGCTTTGGAGCGCCGTTTTCAACCGATTCGTGTGGAGGAGCCCACCATACAGGACACGGTGGAAATGCTGTGTGGAATTCGCCGCTACTATGAGGAATATCACGGAGTGGCCGTCAGTGAAGCGGTTCTGCGTCAGGCGGTTGTGCTCTCGGAGCGGTACATCACCGACCGTTTTCTTCCGGATAAGGCCATCGACCTGTTGGACGAGGCCTGTACCGCCGCCGCACTGCAAAACACGGCGGCCGACCGGTATGCACAGCTGTTGCTTTCGGCCGATGCTCTGCGTCATCAGGAGGGTGAGCTGACCTCGCAGGAGTCGGTGGACTATGAAAAGCTTGCCAATTTACGTGCCGAACTGTTAAAAACCGAGCAGGAGATTGACGAAATTCGTCCACAGGCGATCAACGCTCCGGTGACAGAGGAGCATTTGGCCGGCGTGATTGAGCTGTGGACAGGTATCCCGGCTTCCAAAATCCGCGAAAATGAATTGGAAAAGCTGGCCGATCTGGAGACCGAGCTGAAACGCCATATCATCGGACAGGACGAGGCGGTTTCTATCGTTTCGTCTGCGATTCGCCGCAGTCGTGTGCAAATCAGTCCGCGCCGTCGCCCGGCATCGTTCATTTTTGTCGGTCCCACCGGTGTCGGAAAAACAGAGCTTGTCAAGGTGGTCGCGGCACAGCTTTTCGATACGCCGGACACGCTGATTCGCTTGGATATGTCCGAGTTCATGGAAAAGCACGCCGTATCGCGCTTGATCGGATCACCTCCCGGTTATGTGGGGTACGACGAGGCCGGTCAGCTCACCGAAAAGGTGCGGCGTAAGCCGTATTCCGTGGTGCTGTTTGATGAGATCGAAAAAGCCCACCCCGATGTATTGAACATTCTTTTACAGATATTGGACGAGGGCCGTGTGACGGATGCTCAGGGACGCGTGGTGAATTTTGAAAACACCATCATCGTCATGACCTCCAACGCCGGCAGTCAGTTCCGTGAAAATCTGATGGGCTTCGGCAAAAACAACGCCGAGGCGGTGCGGGATCGCGCAACCAAAGCACTTTCCGATTTCCTGCGGCCGGAGTTTATCAGTCGCGTGGACGAGATCGTGTATTTTGATCCGTTGACCGAGACGGATTTCAGCCGGATTGCCGTGCTCATGCTAAACGAGGTCAAGGACGTTTTGGCGGAACGCGGGATCGCTCTGCACTGGGAGGAATCGGTGCCGACGTGGCTGGCACAATCCGCCTTCGGCGGAAAGCGCGGTGCGCGCGATTTGCGAAACGTGATTCGCAGGGAGGTGGAGGATCGCTTGGCCGGGTTGCTGGTTGAGCGACGCGGTGCGACGTTAACCGCTATCCAAATCTCCGTGGAAAACGACAGTCCCGTGGTAACGGCAATATAAATTGAAAACGGATGCTCCGTCGGAGCATCCGTTTTTTGTATCATCTGTTCGTTAGTCACACAGAATTTTTGCTACGCGAACAGCGGTGTCGCGGCCATACTGGAACGGCGGCGTCTGAACCACCACTTTACCGTTTTTCTGCGAAAACTCCAAAGGCTCCGCGGTATCCAGCCAGGCGATGGAGCGTACTTGTTCGGGCAGCACGAAGGTGCTGACATACGCGTCCTTTTCCGAGGCGATGGTAACGTTTTCGTCGGCGCTGGGACGCAGGTGGTCACAGAACAGGTAGTAGCAGTTTTCGTGCTTCAGCAGGAAGTTGTCCGGCTTGTTTTCCACCTCAATATACGTGGGACGCGGCAGGCGGATCGCTTCATCGTACAGGGCGACCCATTCACCGATCAGCTCCAGGAAGGCGGCATCGATGGGGCGGATAGAGCCGTCGCCCATCGGGCCGATGTTGAGCAACAGGTTGGCACCGTAACGGCGGCAACCGGCCAGCGTGCGGATCATATCGGCCGGAGCCTTGTAAGCGATGTCACCGGCGGCATAGCCCCAGTGGCTGTTCATGACCTCGCACATTTCGCCCGCCAAATACTTCGGCGCTTCCTCCGGCATTTTGGTGGGCATACCGCGCTCGTAGGTAACACTGTCCAGCTCGATATGACCGGCTTCACCGCGTGCGTTTAGGCCGGTGTTGTTGATGATGATGCAGTGCGGCTGATACTTCCGGATCGTACCGTACAAGGCGTCTTCTTCCCAGTCTTCGTCGGGCTTGTCCCATTTTCCGTCAAACCAGAAGCCGCCGATCTTTCCGTACTTGGTGCACAGCACCGTGATGCTGTCGCGAAGATACTTCAAATAGGCGGGAAAGTCGTTTTGATAGCTCGGCTCGTGCCAATCCAGCAGGGTGTGATAGAAGAAGGGGATGATTCCCTGATCATTGCAGGCGTCCACAAACTCGCGTACCAAATCGCGACCGCAGAAATGCGGAGCGTCATACTCGTTCAGGCCACAGGTGTCATACAGCGAAAAGCCGTCGTGGTGACGTGTGGTCAGCGTGATGTATTTGCACCCGGCCTTTTTGGCGGCGGCAACCAGCTGAGGTGCCCAATCCGGCTTGGGATTAAAATTGTGTGCAAACGGCTCGTAGGTTTCGTGGTCGATCTTCAGGGCGAATTTAGCCCATTCGCCTTTGGCCAGCAGGCTGTACGCACCGAAGTGGACAAACATACCGAAGCCGAGGTTTTCAAAATCTTTAACTTCTTGACGGATGATCACGTGAAGCACTCCTTTAATAAATTATTGAATGGCAAACAAAACAGCGTGAGCTGTTAACGGACGCATCGGCTTTACGGTTAACCGACCGTTTTCGGCATACACCTCGGCGTCACCGAATACCTCTTTCACGGTCACGTCGGCACCGAGATCAATGCAGATGGTATCGCTCGGATCGCGGAAGGCATGGCAGACAACCAGGATCTCCTTGTCGGTGCGTCGCACCATGACTTGTGTTCCGGTGGGATAACGGGTGTTGTTGCCGCGGTTACCGTACAGACGACTGTCGCCGTTGATGATGATACCCTCCAGCTTGTCGTAAAACTCCATGCCTTGCTTGACGATTGCTCGTTTATCGGCATCCAATTCATAAATCGGACCGGACAGGCAAACGCGACCGAGGAAGGTAGCGGCAAGCGAGTAGATCAGACGGTCGCGGTTGTCGTCGCCGTGCAGAGTTGCCCAGATCAATTCCTGCGCCGGGAGCATCAGCTTGTGAAGACTGGCGGCAATGTAGGGGATTTCGATGGCTTCGTGGGCGTCGGAGAACGAGGAGACCGCCGAAACGCCCATCATCGACGGCTCCAGGCGGTGACCGCCGGAAGCACAGTTTTCAATGACGAGGTCGGGAATTTCCTGCTTCATCAGCTCGAAAAAGCTACGAACCGCCTCCATGTGCTGACGCAAGCCTTCGGCACCGGATTCGGCACCGTCAGCCTGCGTGCCGATGTTGGCGTTGTAATCGATCTTGATGTAGCCGAAGCCGTATTCCTTCAGAAAAGCGATCACCTTTTTGTACAGATGCTCGCGCACGTCGGCACGTCGGAAGTCCCAGTAGGAACGGATGTTGTTGGTTTTGATCACGTGTCCGTCGCGCTTCAGCTTCATCTTGTCGTAATCCGCTTCAAACAGGCGAGAGCCCTGCGTGGTGACCTCCATCTCAAACCAGATGCCCGGAATCATGCCATTGCGACGGATTTCGTCGTTCATCGCTTTCATATCCGGGAAGATGGAGAGGTCGGGCTCCCATTCACCGTTACCGGCCTGCTCGCAACCGGCCTTGCACCAGCCAGCGTCGATCACCAGATATTTCACGCCGAATTCCTTGACACAGCTGCAGAAATTCAGCATTTTTTCCTGTGTCGGCGTGCCCCATGTGGCGCAGTATTCGTTAAACGAAGTGGGAATCCCCTTCTCGCCGTAAGCTCGATAGGCAGGCTTCTGCATATCGGTAATGGCGGCACAGGCGTCCTCCAGCGTACCCTGCACCGCGGCGACGAAGGCGGTGGGAGCGGTGAAGCGTTCTCCGCGGGAAATGTGCTTTTTCCAGCCGCACCGATCGTGATCCCCCAGTCCGCCGGACAGTGCCAGATAGTTGCCGACACGTCCCAGCTCCATCTGCCAGGTGGCATTGTGAGCGAGCTGAGCGGCCCAGAAAACGTGGTGCTCGGTGTCCTCAAATACGGCGGTGGGGAAGTAGCGCTCCACGGGATAACTGCCGTAGCTTCCGAATTTTTCGCAGTTGTCGTTAATCAGCCAGCTGACCCACGACTTTTCCAGTCCCAGGTCTTCGATCGTCATGCACTGATGCTTGCCCTCCAGACTCCAACCGGCCATAAAGCGGTGCAGCCGATAGGTGTTAGGCGCATCGGTGATTTGAAAAGGACTCAAGCCGTCCAACACAAAGCTGGAGAGAAGGTCCAATTCCACGTCGGCTTCGCTTTCGTTAATAAAGGTTGTAACGATCTCCAGACCGCGAAGTCCGCGGCGATAGGTCAGGGCGTGCTCGATCACATAACCTTCGTCGCTTTTCAGCGTGGTGAGGATCGTTTGAAAGCCGTCACCGTTTTGCACGGATTGATCGACAAAGTGCAACGACTGATCGATAAAAGCCGATCGCATGGTCAGTCCGGGAGACATAATCTGCTGGTGGGACAGGTGAAAATTCACCAGAGTTCCCTGCTGCCAGTCGTGATTGTAATCGGCACGAGGGCTGAAGGAAGGCTTGTCCACCTCCCACGGTGATTGCTCCGGAGAATCGGTATCTGCCGGAATCAGACGCAGAGCAACGTGCTGATCGTCGTCGATCAAATATCGAACAACGGTGTTTCCTAATTGAAAATCAATAGTTTTCATAGTAAGCCTCCTTTACTTTATGTCATTTTATCATGTTGATAGGGCTTTTGCAACCGAATATTCAAAAATGCAGAGGTTATTTTCCGCGAATGCCTGCAAAAAAGCGTCCCCGTATATCGGAGACGCCTTTCGGAGGATCGTTCTGAGCGGTTACTTTTCGGCGGCCATGGCTTTTTCCTCTTTGCGTCGGTTCCACAGCGTAACCAGTCGGTTGTATATAAAAATACCGGTCAGACTGACGGCACCGGTAATGGCAAACAGAATGACGGCACTGCCGTAGCTTTGTCCCTGAATGAGATTGCCGCCGATGGTCGAGGATACGACCGAAGGAATGCGCGCAATCAGCGTGATAATCAGAAACTCGTGTAACCGAATCCGTGTGAGTCCGATGAAATAGGTAAAAAGGTCTTTCGGGGTGCCGGGAATAAAAAACAGCAGGAACACGGTACGCTTCAGGCGTTGCTCACTGTTGAAGAAGCGAAGCTGATCGATTTTTTCGCGCGGAATAAAAAGCTCGACCATGCGGATGCCCCAGCGACGTACCAGCAGAAATACGACGGCCGAGGCCAGACCGACTCCCAGCAGACACAGCGCCGTTCCGCCGAGCCAACCGAAGGCGTATCCCATGCCTACCTCGACCACCTCGCCGGGAATAAGGGAGATGACGACCTGAAGTATCTGAATTCCCAGAGCGACCAGCCAGCCCTTCCAGCCGTAGCCTTCGATAAAGGCCTTGAATTTTTCCGGATCACTGCCAAAGGCGGAAAATTTGCGAACGAAAAAGAGCGTTAGCCAGGTCGCCAGCGCCAAAACGACAGCGAGCGAAATCAGGGCGACGATCCGTCGACGCCGTAGGTACTGTTTTTCATCGGTGCTGTGTGCCATAAGAAAGCCCCCTCTTTGTGAGCACCCACAGTTTTTCACGCTTCAATGACATTGTAGCACACTGTATGACAAATAGCAAAAATTTTTTTGAAAAAACGACAACGTGAAAATAAAGCATTGAAGTTATCGGCAAAGTCTGTTATACTGTACCTATAATGCCCAATGGAAGGGAAGTTTATCGCATGAAAGTTACCCTGCTGACACATACGCCATTTCCGGAGCATACGGTTGCTTCTGCCGCGCGTTTGTGCTATTCACCGGCTACCATTGATGAGGTACGCGGAAGGCTGACCGAAGAAAAGACGGCCGCCTTTGTGGATATGCTGGCGGAAATCGGTCATGAAAGCCCGATCGAGCACGCCTCCTTTACTTTTGGCGTGGAGGTCGTATCGCGTTCTCTGCTGGCTCAGCTGACCCGTCACCGCATGGCTTCGTTCAGTGTACAAAGTCAGCGTTACGTGGCGGAATCGCATTTTGAATACGTGGTTCCGCCTGAGATCGCCGCCATTCCGGAGGCGGCAGAACGCTATCGTCGTGCCATGGCGGAGGATCAGGAGCACTACGAAGCGCTGACTGCCTTGCTGAAGGAAAAGCACCGTACCGCTTTTCTCGCCGCCGGAATGGAGGAGAAGGCCGCCGACCGTGCCGCCGAGAAAAAAGCAATTGAGGATGCACGCTTTGTGTTGCCGAACGCCTGTACCACAAAGCTGATTATGACCATGAACGCGCGTAGCTTGCAGAATTTCTTCCATCACCGTTGCTGTAATCGGGCACAGTGGGAAATTCGCGAGCTGGCCGAGCTGATGCTGGCGGAATGTGTGGCAGTGGCGCCGCATTTGTTCAAAAACGCCGGTCCCTCCTGTGTAAACGGAGCGTGCCCGGAGGGAAAAATGGGCTGTGGCCGCGCTGTGGAAATGCGCGAAAAATACCGTCGACTCAAGGAGGATAAGCAATGAGTCTGATCGTGTTGGACGGCTTGGACGGTAGCGGAAAATCCACCCAACTGGCGTGTATGGACGCGTATTTTCGCGAAAACGGTGTACACTACCGGCAAATCAGCTTCCCGGATTATGCTCAACCGTCGTCAGCATTGGTCAAGCAATACCTCGGCGGCGAATTCGGCGGCTCCCCGGATGCGGTGAATGCGTATGCCGCTTCCTCGTTTTACGCGGTAGACCGGTATGCCAGCTATAAAAAATTCTGGCAG
>CAYQBP010000007.1:2029-3139 GCA_964415745.1 uncultured Eubacteriales bacterium | reverse complement strand
GCGGTGCCGTGTATACCGATGAACCGGTAGCGGTTGCCGCCGATCGTATTACCGCGCGCGGAGCGGGCGTTACGCTTCCGTTTGCGCTGGCTATTGTATCGCGTCTGGTCTCGGAGGAGACCGCCGTGAAGTTAGGAGAAGCAATGCAATGTCGGTGACGGACATTCGACAACTGAAAACCGATTTGCGTGCCCATTACCGCGCATTACGTGCCGTGATGCCGCCGGAAACGCGTCAGCAGTGCGACGAACGCATTGCCGCGCGTGTGCGTAAGCTGTGGCAATACCGCCGCGCTCGTCAGATACTGGTGTATGTATCCACCCCGATCGAGGTTGACACGCGGCGGATCATTCAGCGCGCGTTGGAGGACGGTAAGCGTGTGGCGGTGCCGCGATGCATTCCCAATACGCGGGAAATGGAGTTTTATTACATCACATCGCCGGAGGAGCTGAAGCCGGGCTCGTTTGGCGTGTATGAACCGGATCCGCACCCCGATCGATTGGTAAAGGACCTGTCGCACGGCTTGTGCATCATTCCGGCGTTTTGCTATGATTACGCCGGGTATCGTCTGGGGTACGGAAAGGGATATTACGATCGCTTTTTACCGCATTTCGGCGGAAGCCTGATCGGCATTTGCTATGGCAACTGCGTTCGTCGCACCCTGCCGCACGGCCGCTTTGACCGACCGGCAGAGCTGCTGGTAACGGAAAACTACATTCGTCGCACCAACCGCGTAACGAACAGCGAAGCAAGGGGGAAATGAGCTTGGATGACGAGAAACGATACGATATCGATGCACTGCTGGAAGAAATCCGCAGTGAAGCCGATACCGATGGGTTAAAAAAGGCGGAAACGACCGAGCCGTCGGAGCACTCCGACGATCTTCCTCAAAAATCGCGTCCGAGGTTTGAGCTTCACCTGAATCTGGATGATGAGTACGGTGATGTCCCGGAGACCGAGGAGGTTCGCATCTACGAGGCACCGATACATACCGTGGCTCCCGAAGCCGTCCAAAACACGTCCGACGCGAAGAATACCGCCGAAAAGGATCACGCTCATCCGTTTGAATTGCACCTGAATTTGGACGATGAGTACGGTACCGGTGCTTTG
>CAYQBP010000007.1:0-1929 GCA_964415745.1 uncultured Eubacteriales bacterium | reverse complement strand
GTGCTCATCGATATTACCGTGCCGGACGATGTTTCCAATGCCGAGCTGGCAGGCCTGCTGGAGGACGCCGAGCTGATCGACGAGAGCTGGATTTTCCGTATCTATGCCAGATTAGTCAAGGGTGAGGGCAACTGGCAGGCCGGCACCTACACGCTGTCGCCCAACATGGGGTATCAAACCCTGTCCAGCCGTCTGAGAACCGCCGCCTCGCGCGATGTTGTGCGTGTAACCATTCCCGAAGGCTTTACGGTGCGGCAGATTGCCCAACGCCTGGAGGAAAAGGGTGTGTGCACGGAAAGCGATTTTATCACGGCTCTGGATAAGGATTACAGTGCCGACTATGACTTTATAGCCGATCTCAAATCGGTTTCCGAATCGGATATCAAGGAGCGTGTCTACCTGCTGGAGGGCTATTTGTTCCCGGATACATACGACTTTTACAAGGGTTGCTCCGGTGAAACGGTGGTTCGTCGTATGCTGAATAACTTTGACAGCCGCATGAGCACGCAGTTCCGTGCCGCCGCCAAGGAGCAGGGGTTGACGATCGACCAAGTCGTGATTTTGGCTTCGATCGTGCAGGGTGAAGCCAATAATCCCGACGATATGTCGGGGGTCGCGCGCGTCTTTTTCAACCGCCTGGCCAATCCGTCCGTATTTCCGTGCCTGGAAAGTGACGCGACCGGCGAGTATTTGGTCAAGCTGAATAATAATGCCGATGCGGTCAAGAGCGACTATTCCTATAATACCTACAACCGTAAGGGCTTACCGGTCGGCGCCATCAACTGCCCCGGCGAGGACGCCATTCGCGCTGTGCTGTGGCCGGCGGACGATGATGAGCTGTCCTGCACCTGCTCGAAAAAGGGAATCAAGCATTCCGGCACCGAATCGGCCGGCAAGACGATGTACTTCTTTGCCACCTATTACGATAAGACGACCGAAAAATATATCACCGGCTACCACACGACCAATGAGGGGCATTCGCGGTTCTGCGATGCGTATGATATTCATGACTGATGCGATAATGATGCCGGAGGTGCTGGCACCGGCCGGTGACCGTGAACGGCTGGAGGCGGCATTGCTCTACGGCGCAGACGCCGTTTATCTGGCAGGCACACGCTTCGGTATGCGTCGTGCCCCTGCCAATTTCACCGCCGACGAATTGCGTGCCGCCGCCACGGCCTGTCATCAAGCAGGACGGCGCCTGTACGTTACCTGCAACGTCCTGCCTCGCAACGAGGAAATGGCGGAGCTTCCCGGATACCTGGAGCTACTCGACGATATCGGGGTCGATGCCGTAATTGCGGCGGATCCGGGCGTCATGGCTTTGGCAAAACGGTATGCACCGCATTGCGAGCTTCACGTTTCCACCCAACTCGGCGTGGTAAACTATGTTACCGCACAAACGCTGTACGACCTCGGCGCCAAGCGTGTGGTTCTGGCACGTGAGCTGTCGTTGGACGAAATCGCGGAGATTCGCGCCAAAACCTCGCCGGAGCTGGAGCTGGAAGCGTTTGTGCACGGGGCGATGTGCATGGCGTATTCCGGACGGTGTCTGCTTTCCACCTATCTTACCGGTCGCGACGGAAATCACGGCGATTGCGCTCAGTCCTGTCGCTGGGGATACTATCTGGTGGAGCCCAGCCGCCCCAATCAGCCGCTCACCGTTGTGGAGGAGGAGGGGGAGACTCACCTGCTCAATGCCTACGATCTGTGCATGATCGACCACATACCGGAGCTTTGTCGGGCCGGTGTCAGCTCCTTCAAAATCGAAGGTCGTGCCAAAGCGGCGTTCTATGTTGCCGGTATCACCAATGCGTATCGGCAGGCGGTGGACGGGTATCGGGCAAGCGGCTTTGCCGATGATTACCGTATTCCGGATTGGCTCTGCGCCGAGCCGGAAAAGGTGAGCCACCGTCCGTACGGTACCGG
>CAYQBP010000006.1:20551-24517 GCA_964415745.1 uncultured Eubacteriales bacterium | reverse complement strand
TCGATGATGGTCGTTACCGAAGACATCATCAGGCCGACGTAGTCGGTGTATCCGATCCGGGAAATCTCGTCGACCGATTTATTGTAGCTGTCGATTGCCGCTTCGATGACGTCCTTGTCCTCGAAGGTAGCCGCATACAGATTGACGGTAGACGGCTCATCCAGGTCAACGTACCCCAGCGCCGCCAAATTGTCGTCCAGCGTGGCGTCGGAGAATTCCATTACGGCGCTGTACAGCGCGGCACAGGTCTCCGTGTCAAACGAAGGCAGCTCCGCGTCCAGCCTTTGTGCCAATGCACTCGCCGGCACGCCCGCAACGGATTGCTGAGCCTTTTCCAGATCGCTCGCCGCTACCTGTGCGGAAACAATCTGTGCAAAGTACGTGTTCAGGTCCTCCTCCGACATGGTGGAGACGTACGACAGGATCTCATCCTGTCCCGTGCCACTCATTTGAGCAAACGCCTGGGCGACCATCGCTTCGCGTGTTGCACGGTCGGTAGCCTGCAGCTGCGCGGACACCGCCGCGTCGAGCTCCTCCTGCGTCGGCAGGCCGGCAATCCTGACATATACCTCGGCCTTGCCGTCGTCATCCAGCTCTGCAATGTAGGAACGGAATATTTCCGCCCGCTCCTGTTTTTCCTCGTCGGTAAGCTCATCGTCGGCCTTGGTATCGGCAAACAACAGCCCCGTGAAAACGTCCCGATCCGGGGACTCCAGCTGTGCCTGCAACGCCGCCGAATGCTTGGCCTCCTGCGCCAGATATTCGGTCAGCTTGCCGGTGTACGCAATCGAGCCGGTCAGCATTCCCTGCATCGTCTCCTCGGTCGGACGCACAATGCCGGTTACCCTCAACGTGATGCCGTTTTCGTACAGCATTTCCAGCTCGATGTTGTTCAGATCATCGCCGGTGGCAGCCATCTCGCGCACGTCCACATAGGTGCCGGTCATCTCATTCCATTTGTAGCAATCCGCATTGAGGATTGTGCGGAATTCCATGCTGTAAATATCCTCATAGCTCCATTGCCGGTTAGCCTCCGGAAGCTGTTCCTTGTTCAGAACCTTTTGAACCAGCGATTTGATCTCGTCCTCGGAAATCAGTCCCAACGCATACAGCGTCATGTCGTCGATCTCGTTGTTTTCGTCGAGCACCAGCACCACTTCGTTGTAGGCGGTCGGCCAGCGGCCGCCCTCGATCAGCTCGTATTGCTCCTTGATTAGCGGATTGATCAGCTCGCCGTCGCTGCCCGACAGCATTTCCTGCCATGTGGAGGACACCATGCCGCTTTTCGACATCATCGAAACCACGCCGGAGGACTGACCGGCATCGATCTGCATGCTGTCCGGAATCAGCTCTGGGTACTCCGCCAGCAATGAGGTAATCAGCTTTTGGGCATTGGATTCGCGGATCACGCCGTCCTCGGTTTTGGTGTAAACGATCATATCCATATCGTAGGTATACTGTACACCCGTCACCGCATCGTGCAAGCCGGAGGTGCTGTTCGGATCGGCCAGCTCCGCTTCCAGATACTTCTTGAACGCCTTCAGGTCATTCTGATGCTCACCGGCGCTGTTCAGGGCGTTGACCAGGTCCTGCAGCACCGGCTTTTCATACACACCATCGTTCTCGTGGTCACCCGCCGATTCCGCCGAGGCGATGAAGGTGGACATCAGCGTACCCACGTCCATGTGCTGTGTTTCCAGCGTCAACGGATAGGAGGACAGCGTTTCCTCCTGCACATAATCAATGTACGCCGTCATACCGTTCGACACCGCATAAATCAGCGCGATACCGATGATGCCGATGCTCCCGGCAAAGGCGGTCAGAATCGTTCTTCCTTTTTTGGTAAACAGATTTTTCAGTGACAAGCCGAAGGCGGTCATCAGGGACATCGACGGCTTCTTTTCTTTCTTTTTATTGCTTTTTCTCGGCTTGTCGGCGCTCTCATTCACGTGAGCCGTCGATTCCGCGTCCGTCGGCGGCGCCGAATCGTCCGTCACCACACCGTCCAGCATTCGCACGATGCGCGTGGAATACGCCTCAGCCAGCTCCGGGTTGTGCGTAACCATAATCACCAGTCGGTCATGGGAAATCTCCTTCAATATCTCCATCACCTGGACGCTGGTTTCACTGTCCAAAGCGCCGGTCGGCTCGTCTGCCAGAATAATATCCGGATCGTTAACGATGGCACGTGCGATCGCCACGCGTTGCATCTGACCGCCCGACATTTCGCAGGGGCGTTTTTTCAGCTGATCTCCCAGCCCGACCGCCTCCAGCGCTTTTTTGGCGCGTTGGCGACGCTCCGACTTGGAAACGCCGGACAGGGTCAGTGCCAGCTCCACGTTTTGCAGCACCGTCTGATGAGGGATCAAATTATAGCTTTGAAACACAAAGCCGACCGAATGGTTGCGATAGGCATCCCATTCGCGATCGTGAAACGCCTTGGTGGAAACCCCATTGATAATCAGGTCGCCGTCGGTATACTGATCCAGTCCGCCGATGAGGTTCAGCATCGTCGTTTTTCCGCAGCCGGAGGGGCCGAGAATGGAGACAAACTCGCTGTCCCGGAAGCGCAAAGACACGCCCTTCAGCGCGTGCACCGTTTCGCCGCCTGCCGGGTAATCCTTTTTAATATTTTTCAGCTCAAGCATATCGTTCGATCCTTTCATCCGTTCGTGCTTTACATTATGCAAAAATTTGAAGCAAATGGCAAGTGCCACAGCCTATTTTTCAAGAAAAATTCACAAACCGGACACGGCTCCGCCGCTTTTTCGTTGACGTTGTCCGCGCTTTGTGCTAAGATAAAGCAAAATACCGTGTGAGGAGACGATCGTATGCCTTCTGTTTATACCTCCTTCGATCAGCTGATCGGAAACACTCCTTTGCTGGAGCTGACAAGCATCGAGAAAAGCCATCATCTCGGCGCCCGTCTGCTCGCCAAGCTGGAATATCTCAATCCGGCAGGCTCGGTCAAGGATCGTGTGGCTTTGTCCATGATCAACGACGCCGAAGCGGCCGGAATTTTGAAGCCCGGCTCGGTCATCATCGAGCCGACCAGCGGCAACACCGGCATCGGGCTGGCGGCCGTGGCCGCCGCGCGCGGCTACCGCATGATCCTGGTCATGCCGGATACCATGTCGGTGGAGCGACGGCAGTTTGCCGCCGCCTACGGCGCCGAGGTCGTGCTGAGCGAGGGTGCCTGCGGCATGGCCGGTGCGATCGCCCGTGCCGACGAGCTGGCCGCCTCTCTGCCCAACAGCTTTTTGGCCGGTCAATTTGTCAACCCCTCCAACCCGGCGGCTCACCGTGCCACCACCGGGCCGGAAATCTGGCGCGACACCGACGGTCAGGTTGACTTCTTTGTTGCCGGCGTCGGCACCGGCGGTACCATCACCGGTACCGGAGAATATCTGAAATCCCAAAATCCGAAGCTTCAGGTCGTGGCGGTGGAGCCGGCGGACTCGCCGGTGCTGTCGGGCGGCTGTGCCGGCGCGCACGGCCTGCAGGGCATCGGTGCCGGCTTTGTCCCCGATATTTTGAACACCGCCGTTTATGACGCCGTGGTTCCGGTAACAACCGAGGAGGCCTACACCGCCGCACGGCTGATCTGCCGTCGCGAGGGGGTCATGGTCGGCATTTCCTCCGGCGCCGCTCTGCACGCGGCGATCGAGCTGGCAAAGCAACCGGAAAACGCCGGAAAAACCATAGTCGCCCTGCTCCCCGACAGCGGCGATCGGTATCTGTCCACCCCCCTGTTTTCCGAATAACGGCAGAACAAAAATGCAAGCAACGGCTTCCCGTCGAGGAAGCCGTTGCTTTTTCAAACGATCCTATTCACAGTGCTTATCAGATGGTTCCCACAACGGTCAGCGTTGCCGTTCCGGGAACGGTGGTGTAGGCACCGGTGGTGGCGTCCTGCGTGTAGGTTGCCGCCGGTACGGCCAGCTGTCCGGCAACGGTGGCAAACAG
>CAYQBP010000006.1:19082-20451 GCA_964415745.1 uncultured Eubacteriales bacterium | reverse complement strand
CTGACTCCGGTGCCGGTCACGGTCACCGTGTTCACAATACTGCCCTCCGCCGCCGGATCGGCAAACGCCGTCACCCGCGCCTGATAAACGATCACCGCATCGCCGCCGGCCGGAACGGTAATACCGCTCAGCACCAGCGGTGCATTGCCGGAAACCGTCGGGGCCGCCTGCGGCGTGCCGTCTGTAAACAGCCGCACCGTTCCCGCAATATACGTCAGGGGATATACCGTGGTACTGCCGAAGGTATATCCGCCGAGATCGTCGGTCACCGTCAGCCCGGTCAACGCCACACCTCCGGTGTTGCGAAGCGTGACCACGTACGTCACGGTACCGTCCGTTGTATAGCTGCTCTCCACCACCGTTTTGCCGGCAGTCAGCACCTCCAGCAGCTCCCCGTAGGCGACATTCGACGTGGTCGTAATGCCGTTATAGGTCATGGTTGCCTGGTTGGTAAAAACAGCCATGGTCTGTCCTCCTTTCCGGTTCTTACGAAGCGCCGAGAGACGCTCCGTTGTTCCAGTGTATGCCGCCGGACGGCCGTTGGCCTCTGCCCATTTGATTTTTATTTGAAAATGCAGTATACTATATCCAAATTCATTGTGAGGTGTCGTAACATGACCTGGGAAAAGGTATGGGCATTCATTCTGCCGCTCATCAATGCCGCCGTGGTATGCGTCATCGGCTACGCGTTGGTGCAAATACTGGTTCGTATCGTCAGCCGTCCGTTCACGCGCGCCCGGCTGGACGAATCGCTGGTGCGATTCGTCCGCAAAGCCGTCAAGGTCATTGGCTACGTGCTGGTGTTCACCACCGCACTCGGCACGCTCGGCGTTCCCATCACCAGTCTCGCCGCCATGCTTTCCGGCGCGGCACTGGCCATCGGCGTCGCCCTCAAGGATTCGCTGAGCAACGTCGCCGGCGGTATCCTGCTGCTGTTTATCCCCCGCTTTGTGACCGGCGATTACATCGCCACCGAGGGGGACGAGGGCACGGTGCTTTCCGTCGATTTGATGCACACCACCATTCAAACCCCGGATAACAAGCGCATCAGCATTCCCAACGGCGTTCTCGCCAACAGCCATATCACCAACTATTCTCACGAAAAGACCCGACGGCTGGAAATCCTCGTGCCACTGGCGTACGAGGCCGACGTCGAGGTCGCCAAAAAGCTGGCAGGCGACGTTGCCGCCCGACACCCGCTTGTCAGATCGGAGCCGGAAGCACCGTTTGTTCGCCTGCGCAGCTACAGCGAGCACACTATGGGACTGTCCGTTCGCGTGTGGTGCGACTCCGCCGATTACTGGACGGTGCACTATGACCTCACCGAACAGCTCCACGCCGCCTTTGCCGAAGGCGGCATCGCCCTGCC
>CAYQBP010000006.1:8190-18982 GCA_964415745.1 uncultured Eubacteriales bacterium | reverse complement strand
AAAAACTGTGGTATAGTAAAGATGCAAAGAGGAAAGGGTGAGTCCCATGAACAGGTAAACAGCTCACGATCCTGATGATCGCAGCCACGATGGTTGGGAAATCGTAAAAACAGTAAAATGATGAGAGGTAAGCTTCGTAAAGAGATCAGCGGAAAATCATCGGTGCTGTTCAGATTGTGAGCTTCAGAATACACCTTCGCCGGGCAGGATCGGCCGTTGCAAAGACACTCGCTTTTCGAGCAACAGACCATTCGGCAACGCGTTCAGGGTACTCAACAGTGAAGGTGATCTTGCAGAAAGAGAGGTTGACCAAAACGATGTTAGATATTAAGAGCGAACAGAAGTAGCTCTTGACCGAGTGCGATGTGTAAAGAAACATCCGGTCAAGAGCTACTTCGTTTTTATCTCCTGTTTTCCGCTTGTGTTTGCCGCCGTGGGCGGCTTTTTTGCTGTAAAAAAGCACGAAGCGTGTTGCTTCGTGCTTGGCCAAAACTGTAGTGGTTGATAATTATTTGGCACCGTCGTGCGTAAACACCACCGACACCGTGCGGCAAATAATCTTAAAATCGTTCCACAGCGAGCGGTTTTTGATATACTGAACGTCCCACACGACCTTTTCCTCCGGGGGAAGATCGTAACCGCCGTTCACCTGTGCCAATCCGGTCAGGCCGGGCTTCACCCTCAGGCGCTCATTAAAGCCGTGAATGTAGGTTTCAAATTCCTTATAGAAGCAGGCACGCTCCGGGCGTGGGCCGACCAGGCTCAAATCGCCCTTGAGAATGCACCAGAACTGCGGCAGCTCGTCCATGCGCGTTTTACGCAGGAAGGACCCGAACGGATAGATGCGGCCGTCCGCGTCGCCCTTCGACCACTGGGCACCGTCCGCTTCGGCGTTCATGTGCATACTGCGGAACTTGATGATGCGAATGGGACGACCGTTCAGTCCCAGGCGATCCTGCATGTAAAACACCGTTCCGCTGGAGGCGCATTTGATGATGACGGCGATCACCAGCATGGGGATCGCCAGCAGAACCAGCGCGATGACGGAAATCAGGATGTCGAAAACACGCTTGAAAAACCGGTACACCGGCTTGGACGGGACTACATACAAATGCTCGACGAAATACTCGTCTTTTTTTTCAAAGGGCAAAATCACGCCTGCAGCTTCCGGAGTTTCTGCAGTTGCTTTATTCTGCAATACGCTCATTTCTTCCTCGCTCTTTCCTCATGTTGGCCGGCGGTAACAACCGAAGCCGAGCCGCCGGTGACGTCTGTGATTGTGAAACAAGGGAATGTGAATACCGGTCAAAAGCAATGACACAAAACACGGAACACCCTGAAACAGAACTACCGTTTACCTGAATTGCCGTCGGCATTGCCGCGCAAAGCCGCCAAAAAGAAACACATACCGGCAAATTCATCGTTTACGATTGTAACCGAAAACTGTCCAATTGTCAATACACAAACGGTCTTTTTGGGAGTTTCGCACAAACCGTCTCCGTTTTTCGGGACAAATTCAGCACTTTTTCGGGCGTTTTCGACCGTTTGTGAACATTGCCGACTGTTACTGCAAACCACCGCATGACCGGGGAAGCACGCACCGCTGTCGCTTCGCATTTTGCCGTTTTCCGTTTTCCGCTTCTTTTTGAAAATACGCTCAAAGTCTTGCCTTTTCCGACAGGGTGTGCTATAATGTCGAGTATGAGTAGCGGCCGTCGCCGCTCACCGCAAAGCACCGTGCTTCGGCACGGCAAGCACCGGAGGAGGTCATCGCATGAAGGAAGGCTTGGTTTCCGTCATCATGCCGTTATATAATTGCTCGGCATTTGTTACCGAAACCATTCGCTCGTTGCAGGCACAAACCTACACCGACTGGGAGCTGGTCGCGGTCGATGACTGCTCCACCGACAGCACCGGCGAGCTGGTTCGCGCGCTGGCGGCACAGGATCCGCGTATCCGCTACTATTGCCTGGAGAAAAACTCCGGCCCCGCCGTGGCGCGCACCGCCTCCATGCAGTATGCCGAGGGCGAATACATGGCCTTTCTGGACAGCGACGATCTCTGGCACCCCGAAAAGCTCAAGCGCCAGCTGGCGTTCATGCAGGAGCACGGCTACGCCTTCTCCTGCACCTCCTATTCCCATATCGACGAGCAGGGACAGCCGCTCGGCAAAATCGTGCGTTGTGTCCCAAGGGCGAGCTATCGGCGCGTGCTGTTGGACAACCCTGTCGGCAACTCCACCGTCATGTACCATGTCAAAGCCATGGGCAAGTTTTCCGTCCCGAACATTCGCAAGCGGAACGACTACGCGCTGTGGCTGAAAATGTTAAAAACCGAACCGGCGATCCACGGCCTGCAGGAGGTGCTGATGTACTACCGCGTCCGCAGTGATTCGGTTTCCGGCAACAAATTCAAGCTCATCAAATACCAATGGCGCCTTTATCGTGACATCGAGCATCTCAATGTGTTCCGCTCCGCCTTTCACGTTGCCTACTGGTGCTTTATCAAGGTGTTTCATTTGAAGTGATTCAGAGGTGCTTTTATGAACGTACAGGTTTTGGTAGCGGCGATGAATCAAACCGATGCCTCGTTGCTGGACAAAATGAATATTCAAAGCGATGCCATCGTCGGAAATCAGTGCGACACCAACGAAGTTCGCTCCTTTGAGTGGAACGGTCATCGGGTCACCTATTTGAGCTTTGCGGAACGCGGTCTTTCGCGCAACCGTAACAACGCGCTGATTCGTGCCGACGGTGACATTTGTCTGTTAGCGGACGATGATATGCGTTATTTCGACGGCTACGTAGAAACCGTCACACAGCTTTTTGAAAAAAATCCCACAGCCGATGTCATCATCTTCAACATCAAGGAGCCGGTGGTCACACGCAGTGTCACCAAAAAACCAACCAGGGTTTCCTGGCTGAACTACCTGCGCTTCGGCTCGGTGCGTATCGCTTTTCGCCTCAACAGCATCCGTGAAAACGCCATTTTCTTCAACCAGTGCTTCGGCACCGGAACGGAGCGCGGCTTTGGCGAGGATAATTTGTTTTTAACCGCCTGCCTGCGAAGCCATTTGAGGATACTGGCAGTGCCCGAAGCCATCGCCGAGCTGACCGAGGAGCGCCCCTCCACCTGGTTTTCCGGCTACGATGATACGTATCTGAAAAATAAAGGCCGCCTGTTCCGCACGATTTCGCGGCGATGGTATCGGTTTCTTTGCCTACAGGACGCCGTGCGTCACGGCAAGCGATACGGGCTGTCCCCGGTGGCGGCATACAAAAAAATGATTCGGCAATAAGCACGACATACAAGAACGGAGAGGAACGCAGTTGGTATACGGCACGCTGATCCTGCTGATCTACTTGAGCAAAATTATATACGATCGCATGCCTGCGTTGACGGAAAAGCGACGCAAGCTCATGTTCCTGTGCACCGCTTTCTCTCTGCTATTCTTTGTTTGCGCTTTCCGTGACGTGTCCGTGGGAACGGATATGCAAAGCTACCTGAACAAATACGCTTTGCTGAGCGATTATTCCCTGACCGATATTCTTTCCCAGTTTTACAGCGAACGTGTAGAGATCGGATTTGCTCTGCTGAACAAGCTGTTGAGCCTCATTTCCCCGTTTCCGCAAACCATCATCGTCGTCAGCACCCTTCTTTTCTGCTTTGGCTTCGCCGTGTTTATCTACCGCTATATCGACGATTACCTCACCGCCGTTATTCTGTTCACATGCTGCGGTATGTACATTTACGCCTTCAACATTACGCGGCAGATGATTGCCTGCGCCATTTTGATCAACGCCTGGGGACTGCTCACCGAAAAGCGGTACAAGGCGAGCGTGGCACTGTTCATCATCAGCATGACATTCCACGTGACCGCCTGCGCGTTCCTGCTGGTGTATCTGTTCTATTTTCTTCGCGATCACAAGCGCGCCGTCGCCGTCACCATCGTTATCGGTTCTCTGTGCGCGTTAAATTATAACAATCTTCTGCGTCTGGCGGCACTTCTGTTTTCCGACAAGTTCAGCTATTTGGACAACTCGCGACAAAAAATCAGTGCCGGCGGCGTGTGGGCCATTTGGAGCGTCGAGATCGTTATTCTCGTGATTTATCTGCTATACTATTATCTGCACAAAACCTCGGCAGGCTCTCGTCTGCTGAGCAAGCTCCCCCACCCCTCCGCGGAAATTTCCACCGTAGAATCGCTGTGCATCCCGGTGTTTACCGCCTTGTACATCATTTTCATTTGGATGGGAACACAGTTTAACTATCTGGATCGCTTCGGCGTGTATTTCCTGCCGTTTTGCCTGTTGCTGTTCATCAATTTCGGCAACCGTATTCGGGAGCAGTCCGAAAAGCTGTACCGCCTATACATCGTCGCCCTGCACGCCTGCTCCACGGTTTACTTCCTATTTTTTGCAAGTGCCTTGCCGCATTATACCTACACCTTTGCGTGGTCATAAAACGAGGTGGACATCATGTGCAAGATTTCTGTGATTATGAGCACCTACCGAGAGCCGGAACAGTATATTCGTCTCTCGGTACAGTCTATTCTCGATCAAACCTTCTCGGATTTTGAGCTGATCGCGGTCATTGATGACCCGGAAAACGCGCCGATGGAGCAGCTCTTAAACGAGTATCGCACCATGGATTCGCGCGTCATCATTTTGAAAAACGAACGCAACCTCGGCTTGGTCGGCTCGTTGAATCGCGCGCTTGCCGTCGCACACGGCGAATTTGTCGCGCGCATGGACAGCGACGACATTGCCGCGCCCGACCGCTTTGAAAAGGAGCTTCGCTATTTGGACGAACACCGGCTGGATTTTGTCGGCTCGCCGGTTCACCGCATGAATGAGCACGGCGATATTCTGCCGGCATTGGATGCCCGTCACTACGAGCCGTCGGTCATTATGCAATCCCTGCGTATTGCCGACTGCGTTCCGCATCCGACATGGCTGCTCAAGCGCGAGGTGTACGAAGCGCTCGGCGGCTACCGCGATATGCCCCGCTGTGAGGATTACGACTTCCTGCTGCGCGCGCTGAAAAGCGGTTATCGCATCGGCCTTTGCGACGATTGTCTGCTGAATTATCGTCTGTCCGCAGGCGGCATTTCGCAAAGCGGATTGTTACAGCAACGGCTCGCCGCCAAATATCTGTCGAAAAATTACGATCGGCTGGAGCAGGTCACCGGGGACGAGGTGGAACAGCAAATTCGCACTCAGCTGACCGCTCGCGCCCTGTCCCGATACCAAAAAGCCGATTCCTTGTTCATCAAGGCGCGTCAGCTCGGCAAACGAAGGCCGTTGCGCTGCCTTGCTTGCCTGGTTGCCTCACTGTGCATTTCCCGGCATCAGCGCATACGCTTTGCCGATATGCTGAAGCTGCGAAAAATACGCAAGCATGCCGCTGAAAAGGAGACGCTATGATTCCGAAAAAAATTCACTACTGCTGGTTCGGCGGCAATCCGTTGCCGGAAATGGCACAGCGTTGCATCGCCAGTTGGAAAAAGCACTGCCCCGATTACGAGATCATCGAATGGAACGAATCCAACTTTGATTTGAATTACTGCGACTATGTGCGTGAAGCCTACGAAGCCAAAAAATGGGCCTTCATCACCGACGTGGTGCGCCTGTATGCGCTGGTAACGCAGGGCGGCATCTACATGGACACCGACGTGGAGGTGCTGAAGCCGCTGGACGATATTTTGAGCTATGCCGCGGTTTCCGGGTTTGAAGCGGTCGATCGCATCCCGACGGGGTTGATGGCCTGCGAAGCCGGACACCCGCTGTTCACCGAGCTGTTACATGAATACGATACCGCCCATTTCAAGCGTGACGACGGCACTCTGGATACCACGACCAATGTCACACACATCACCAACACCTGCCTGAAGCACGGTCTGGTGCTGAACAACACCAAGCAGACCGTCGGTGGCTTTACCCTGCTTCCGAAGGACTATTTTTGTCCCAAGGATTATTTGACCAAGCAGCTGAGCATCACCGAAAACACCTATACCATTCATCACTTTGACGGATCGTGGCTGTCGCCGGAGCAGCAGTGGTTTTCTGCCAAGCGTGCCCGACTCAACAGGGTATTGCCGCAAAGGCTGAGCGGCTATACCGCCAAAGCGCTAAGCGCCGTCAGGTTCCGCGGCCTTCGCGGCCTGTTTCACGACATTGGCCGGGCGCTTCACAAATCCTAAGCCCTCATTTCAGGAAGTGTACGATAGGAGCGAACGTATGAGCTTACGTGGCTTTGTTAAAAACACCGCCGCGCTGGCGCGGCAAAGGCTGGCGCCGATTCACCCTCAGCGGCTTGTGTTTACCAGCTTCGGCGGTCATTATTCGGACAACCCCAAATATATTTCCCAAAAAATCCACGAATTGGCGCCGGAAAAAGAGATCGTGTGGCTGGTAAAAAACCAATACCGCGATCTGTTACCGGATTACGTTACCGCCGCGGACATCGACAACGCCGCCGAAGCGACGGCGTATCGCGGATCGGCTCGTATTCTTGTCGACAACGTGTACGGTGAAAAGTGCACCCAGCTCGACACCAACGGAGCCTCGGCCTCTCTGCTGTTTCGTTTGAACAGCCTTCTGCGCAACAAACGGGGGCAGGACGTCGTGACCACCTGGCACGGCACGCCGCTGAAGTGCATGGGACGCGATCAGGTGGGAAGTCATATTCTCAAATTCTCCTGTCCGCACACCACCATGGCGCTGGGCAATCGGTACACGTTGGATATTATGCAACACCTGACCTTTGATAAAATCAATATGGAATTGCTGGGCACGCCGCGGAACGATCTGCTGTTTGCCTCGCAGGAGCAGCGCGATCAAATCAAAGCCCGGCTGGGGCTTCCCATGGACAAGCGCGTACTGCTGTTTGCGCCCACCTTCCGCAGCGACAGCGACGGGCTTCATGACAAAAACGTTGCCCGCAGTGGGCTGAACCAGCTACAGGCCATGCGCCCGGAGGAACTGTTCCGCGCCTTGACCGATCGCTTCGGCGGCGACTGGGTGCTGGTGTGCCGCTTCCATTATCACGTGGAAGCGCTGGTCGATTGGGAGGCACTGCAGGATGCCTATCCGGGACAGATCATCAACGGAAATCTGCACGACGATATGGCGGAATATCTGGCCTGCACCGATTTGTTGCTGACCGACGCCAGCTCGTGTATGTTCGACTTTGCGCTGACTAAAAAGCCCTGCCTGCTGTTGTTCCCGGATCTGGAATATTACAAAACACGGGAACGCGGCTTTTATACCCCCATTGAACAACTCCCCTTCCCGACCGCCACGGATTTTGACGGATTGCTGGACGCTGTTCGCACCTTCGATACCGCCGCCTACACCGACGGCGTGGAGCGTATGCTGAACGATTACGGCTATGTGGACGATGCCGATTCTTCAGAAAGGATTGCAAAATACATTTTGGCAATGATGTGATGCTATGAAATCTATCTTAAAAAAATGGCATGAAATTCCGGCCTCGGCCAAATCCTCGATTGCCTTTGTTTTGTCCTCGTTTTTCATCAAGGGCATCAGCTTTATTACCACGCCGATTTTCACACGGCTGATGGCGCCGGATCAATACGGTATCATCGCCACCTACAATTCCTGGGTTTCGATCATCGATGTATTTGCTCTGCTGGGACTGACCTCGGCCGGCGTGTTCAATGTCGGCCTGAACGACTACAAGGACAGTCGAAACCAGTACATTTCCTCCACCCTGACCCTGTGCAATCTGGCCACGCTGGTCGTGTTTGCCGTGATCGCCGTGTGCAAAATCGCCATCGGTGAGTCATTTTTGCTCCCCACCAATTTGCTGGTGCTGATGTTCCTGCACTTTTTGTTCAACCCGGCGCAGGTGTTTTGGATCACGCGGCAAAAATACGAATACAAGTACAAAATGGCGCTGGTCGTCACCATCGCCACCACGCTGATCTCGCAAACCACCTCCATTCTCGGCATTATCAACAACCCCACCGGCAACGACGCCTACGTGAAGCTGTGGTGCACCGAGCTTTCCTCGTTCCTATTTGTTATTCCGCTGTATATCATGACATTTGCGCGCGGCAAAACGTTCTTTGACCGCGTGCGCTGGAAGCAAACGCTGGTGTTTGCGCTGCCGCTCATTCCGCACTACCTGTCCCAGCACGTCATGTCCGGCGCCGACCGGATCATGCTGTCCGACATGGTGGGCGATGCCGCCACCGGCATCTATTCGGTCGTATCCAACATCAGCATGATCGCCACCATCATCTGGGGCGCTATCAACGCCTCCCTGGTCGCCTTCGTGTTTGAGCATCTGTCCAAGGAGGACTACCGTCCCATCAACAGCACCGTCACCATGCTGATCCTCGGCTACGGCATCGCCTGCGTCGGCGTGTGTCTGGTGGCTCCCGAGGTACTGCACATTCTCGCGCCAGAAGAATATTATAACGGCATTTATTCCGTTCCTCCGATTGCCGGTGCCGCCTTCCTCACGGCGCTGTACAACATTTACGCCAACATTGAATTTTACCACAAAAAATCCGTGTATATCACCGTCGCCACCGTAACGGCCACCGTGATCAACCTGATTCTCAACTATATTTTCATTCGCCTGTTCCCCGACTACGGCTACATTGCCGCGGCTTACACCACCCTGGTTTCCTACGCGGTATTGGTTTTCATGCACTACTTCGGCTACCGCAAAAGCACCTCCGAGCGAATCTTTAACGACCGCAACCTGTTGTTCATTTCCGTGCTGTCGATCGGTGCCTGCGTTGCCTGCACTCTGCTGTATCGGGTTCACGCCATGGTTCGCTACGGACTTGTCGGCGTTCTGCTGATTGTCGCCGTGTGGCAAAGAACCTTTATCGTTGAAAAAATCCGAGCGCTTCGTCGCTGACAGAAAGGATATGCCTTATGAAAAAAGTAATCACCTACGGAACCTTTGATCTGTTACACTACGGTCATATCAACCTGCTTCGCCGTGCCAAGGAGCTGGGAGATTATCTGGTCGTGGCATTGTCCACCGATGAATTCAACTGGAACGAAAAGCAGAAAAAGTGCTACTTCACCTACGAGCAACGCAAAATGCTGTTGGAAGCGATCCGCTATGTGGACCTGGTGATCCCGGAAAACTGCTGGGAGCAAAAGCGAACCGACGTACACGAATATCACATCGACACCTTCGTGATGGGCGACGACTGGAAGGGCAAGTTCGATTTCCTGCGTGAAGAGGGCTGTGACGTCGTGTATCTGTCGCGAACACCCGAAATTTCCACCACCAAGATCAAGCAAGATTTGCAGTAACCCGACAGGAGCTGAAATTATGAAAACCGTCATGCTTGTTTTCGGCACACGTCCCGAAGCCATCAAAATGTGCCCGTTGGTCAACGAATTGAAGCGGCGCCCCGGCTTCCGCACCGTGGTTTGTGTGACCGGACAGCACCGTCAAATGCTGGATCAGGTGCTGGAGGCCTTTCATGTGGTGCCGGATCACGACCTGTCCATCATGAAGGACCGTCAAACCCTGTTTGACGTCACCACCAACATTCTGGAACGCATCAAAGGCGTGCTGGAGGCCGAAAAGCCCGACGTCGTGCTGGTGCACGGCGATACCTCCACCACCTTTGTCACGGCACTAGCCTGCTTCTATCTGCAAATCCCCGTGGGACACGTGGAGGCCGGCCTGCGAACCTACAACATCTACTCCCCCTATCCGGAGGAATTCAACCGTCAGGCGGTCGGCATCATCAGCCAATACAACTTTGCGCCTACGGAGCTGTCTCGTCAAAATCTGTTGCGCGAGGGCAAGCCCGAAGCCAACATCTATGTCACCGGAAATACCGCCATCGACGCGCTGAAAACCACCGTTCGCAGTGATTACGCGCACTCCGAGCTGGATTGGGTCGGGGATAGCCGTTTGATTATGATCACCGCTCATCGCCGCGAAAATCTCGGTGAACCGATGAAGCACATGTTCCGGGCAATCCGCCGCGTTTTGGACGAGCATCCCGATGTCAAGGCAATCTACCCCATCCACATGAATCCCGTCGTGCGTGAAACCGCTGATGAATTTTTGCGCGGCAGCGACCGTATTCGCATTATCGAACCGCTGGAGGTTCTGGATTTTCACAACTTCCTCAACAAGAGCTACATGATTCTGACCGACTCCGGCGGTATTCAGGAGGAGGCTCCCTCGCTCGGCAAGCCGGTGCTGGTCATGCGCGACACCACCGAGCGCCCGGAGGGAATTGCCGCCGGCACACTGAAGCTCGTCGGCACCGACGAGGAGGTAATCTACCGTCACTTTACCGAGCTGTTGGACAACGCCGAAGCATATACTGCGATGAGCACCGCCAGCAACCCGTATGGCGACGGTCTCGCCTCCCACCGCATCGCCGATATTTTGGAATTCGGCAAGGCCACGGTGTAAGCTACATTTTCCATAGCCTTCAAAAAGCCGGAGAGGTATCTCCGGCTTTTTTGCAATTTGCTCCGCCCCCCGGCATATAGTGATAAAAAAGGGGGCTTGACATGGCTACCAAAATTTACATTGATCAGGGGCACAATCCGCAAAATCCAAACGCCGGCGCCGAGGGAAACGGCTACCGCGAGCAAGACCTTGTCTACCGAATCGGCATTGAGCTGGCAGACATTTTGCAAGCCGAGGGCTACGAGGTTCGTCTGTCCCGCCCCACCGCCGATACACAGCTCGGCACCTCCAACGCCGGGGCACTTGCGGCACGGGTCAACGATGCCAACGGCTGGGGTGCTGACTATTTTATCAGCCTGCA
>CAYQBP010000006.1:7003-8090 GCA_964415745.1 uncultured Eubacteriales bacterium | reverse complement strand
ATCACCGCTTTTGTTGCGCCCTGAAAGTTATCGGTTGACCGTTGCTCAAAAACGTGATACACTGATAGCATCATAAAATACGGTCAGCCCACGGGGCACACGGAGTAACTATGTGGATAGGTTCAGTTGAAATTACAGGTACAGCGGCGCTCGCCCCCATGGCCGGCGTTGCCGACGCCGCATTTCGTCGCATTTGTCGGGATCACGGTGCCGCGTTTACCGTATCGGAAATGATCAGCGCCAAGGCGCTGACCTACGGCGACGCCAAAAGCCGCGAGCTTGCCGTTTTGTCCGAGCGCGAACGCCCGGCGGCAATTCAGCTGTTCGGTGACGACCCCGACACCATGGCACAGGCGGCACGGCTGGTGATGCCGCAAAAGCCGGATTGGCTGGACATCAACATGGGGTGTCCCGCACCGAAAATCGCCGGTAATCACTGCGGCAGTGCACTGATGCGCGACCCCGACCTGTGCTACCGGCTGGTCAAGGCCACCTGTGCGGCATCGGAGGTTCCCGTAACCGTTAAAATCCGCAAGGGCTATGCCAGGGACGAGGTGAACGCCGTCGAGGTGGCGCAGGCGTGTGAGCAGGGCGGCGCCGCCGCGATCACCGTGCACGGACGCACCCGTGACCAAATGTATGCACCTCCGGTGGACTGGGAAATCATTCGCGCCGTCAAGCGTGCCGTTTCGGTTCCGGTCATCGGCAACGGCGATGTCACCTCGCCGCAAGCCGCCGCCGCGCTGTACGAGCAGACCGGTTGCGATCTCATCATGATCGGTCGCGGCGCGCTGGGCGCACCGTGGATATTTTCACAGGTGGAGGCCTATCTCCGGCACGGCACACTGTTACCGACGCCACCGTTGGCAAAGCGCATGGAGATCCTGTGCCGACAGGTGGCGCTGGCCGCCTCACTGAAGGGCGAGCGCTGTGCGTTACTGCAGGCGCGCAAGCATGCCTCGTGGTATATGCGCGAAATTCGCGGTGCCGCCGTGTTTCGCGGCGAAGCCGGAGCCATCACGACGATGGACGATCTGCGTGCCCTGTGCTGGCGTGTGATCCGCGCCAACGAGGAAGACTGATCCCG
>CAYQBP010000006.1:4894-6903 GCA_964415745.1 uncultured Eubacteriales bacterium | reverse complement strand
GCTACCGTCCAGCCGATGGGCCACGCCAGCCAGATGCCGGTGGTTCCCAACGAGATCGACAGCGTTTTCGCCAGTATCACGCGCAGCAGCAGATCGGTGAACGTCGCCACCATGAACTGGTTCATTCGACCGGCACCGCGCAGAACCCCGTCGGCAACCAGCTTGGTGGACGCGACAAAATAGAACGGCGACAAAATCTGTAATATTTCAACGCCGACGGCAAGCGCTTTGCCGGAGGGCTCGTCCATGAAAAAGCCGACCAGGTACCGCCCTGCCAACAGATACAGCACCACCAACGGCACGCACAGCATCCACACCAGCCGCAATCCGGCGCGGAACCCGGCACGGATGCGATCGAATTTTTGAGCACCGATGTTTTGAGCGGTAAAATTGGATATGCCGTTACCCAACGTGGTGAACGAGGTGATGACCAGATTGTTCAGCTTGATCGCGGCGGAGTAGCCGGCCATTGCCGGGGCGCCGAAGCCGTTGATTACACCCTGAATCACCATGTTGCCCACCGAAATAAAGCTCTGCTGCAGAATACTCGGCACGGCCACCGTTGCGATTTTCTTAAACAGACGCCACGAAAACAGCGGCACCCTTTCGTCTACCGTGATTTTTGAAAACCGTTTCAGTACAAATACGATGGCCAAAATACAGCTGACGCCCTGACACATAAAGGTCGCCCACGCTACGCCGTCCACATGCATACCGAAGCCCTTCACAAACAGAATATCGGCGGCAATGTTGGCCAGCGAGGAGCAGGCCAAAAACCAAAACGGCGTTTTGGAATCACCGAGCGCGGAAAAAATGCCGGTGGCAATGTTATAATAGAACACGAACGGCAGGCCCAGTATGTAAATATCTAGATACAGCTTGGAATCCGCCATCAGATCCTTCGGTGTGTTGATCCAATGCAACAGCTCGCCGCTGAACAGCAGCCCCACCGCCATCAGCACCGCACACAGCACACCCCCGGCAATCAGGGTCGTATAAACGGCGCTTTTCATGTCCCGGTACTGTTTTCCGCCGAACAGCTGGGAAACGATCACCGAGCAGCCGATGTTGCACCCAAACGCAAACGCGATAAAGATCAGGGTGATCTCATAGCTGTTTCCCACCGCGGCCAGCGCGTTTTCGCCGATAAATTTACCGGCAACGAAGCTGTCTGCCAGATTATATAATTGCTGAAAAATAATACTGCCGAACAGCGGCAGACAGAATTTCCACAGCACCGTGGACGGCTTCCCGACTGTTAAATCCCGATTCATAAACCGACCTTCCCCTCTTGTACGCAAAAGCCTCAGCGACTTAGTGCAGACTTCTGTTCAACCGACTGCTGACGCAATGAGCAATCGCATTGGCAATCAGCTGTACCAGAATATATCCGCCGATAAACACGGCGGTAAAAATCAACAAGACTCCCCATTCAAAAGCGATCCACGCGTTTGCCAAATAACACAAAACGTATGCCGCATAAGTCACGGCAAAATGGCAAAGCAGTGCTTTGGCCACCGACCAATGCTCGATTTGATGAAATACCGACGCACCGGCCTGCACAAATGCCAGCGCATAGGTGGTGAACACCGCGATACAGACCTGCGTGCCGGACAGCGAAAAGTCGGGTACCGTTTGCTCCAGCAGGCAATCAATCACTCCGGCTATCAGCGGACCGAAGCCGCCGAACAGCAAGCCTCGATGAAAAAACTCACGAACATGGCGATTCACAGAACCATCCCCACCCTTTTCTTGACTGCCTTGACCTGGCGGCGCGATACGTACTCACGCTGACCGTTCTTGAAGCACACCATCAGTGAGCCGCCGAACGAAACGGAAAACTTTTCAACCTGCTGTAAATTGGCGATGCAGGATTGATTGATCTTCACAAACTCCATCGGCAGGCTTTCCTCCAGCTGATACAAACGACACTTCATTTGCAGGCTTTCCGTTGCACAGGCGGCATATACGTGTCCGTTTTCCACCGTAAAGCAAATAACCTCCGACAG
>CAYQBP010000006.1:1716-4794 GCA_964415745.1 uncultured Eubacteriales bacterium | reverse complement strand
AACCATGCCGTGTGATACAGCAAGCCGACCACCACGTAAAAGGCGGCGAACGACAGGTTGAGCAACAAGGAGCAGGACAAGCGCACCTTGGTCTGCCAATCGGTATCGGTCAACCACTGATGCCCCAGCGGATGCTCGTAGATGCGTTGCTTGGCCTGCCGGTACCGTTGCGGCACCACCACCGCGCAAGCCACCGACAGAACCGTAACGGTGTACGCCGCCGGTACATAGCACAGGCAGGCGATAGGATGAGTATCCCAGCCGTTGGCAAAAATGACCGCCAGTGCCGCCATGCTAAACACGATCAGCACCACGATCAGCCACAGCGGCGGATACAGGACCTTATGAAACAGCTTTTTCCAATCCACAGCACGTGCTCCTTTGCAAACCTGCGTTACCGTCACAGCCGACGGCTCTCCCCCGCTGTGACCATGCTCCCGGTTCCGTTTCACCGGTCTGACGCTCAGACAAAAAGAACCGCGCGACACACACTATCGGCAAGGTCTGCCGCGCCGGATACAGGTATAGTATACACCATATCGCGTCGGTGTTCAAGTACCGACAACGCCGCATATCACAACAGACGGTGCCGGGCACCGTCTGTTGTGTAGCGTGATATGGCAAAGCAAGAACAGCGATCACCGTTGCAACAATCTATCGCTGATCGACAAAATGCGATCGGCATATTTCCGACGCCGTGAGCTGAGGATTTTCTTATAAAGAGGGTAATTGATTACCACCGCCAGCAAGCCGATGACACCCACAATCACACCGGGGAGCATCGGATCCACCAGACCGAGCGTGGCTCCCATATCCGTCATAATCAAGCTCATACCGCTTCCCATCACCAGGGCACCGATACTGCCCAGCATATAGGCCAGCACCCGTGCCGGACGCTTTACCGCCGCGTCCAAAGCCTTCAGCTCGTCCAGCTCATTCGGCTCCTTCTCCATATACGGCGCGCGCAGCCTTTGAATCAAAAAATTTCTGTCATTCTTATTCATGTGTATCTCTCCCCTTCAGTTATGCTTCGGCTCGGCGGCGCGCAAGCGTGCCTTGGCTTCCTCGATCGTTTCGCCCTCCTTGGCAAACAGCACCTTAACGCAACCGTCCGTCACCCTACCAAAGCCTTGTACCACAACAGCTTCCACTGCTTTGTAGCCTCTCACTACGCCGTTTTCAAGCTTTTGGTAACCGCTCGTTACCTTTTCTGCAATCCTCTCACCGACATCCGCTAACGTTGACATTCCGCTTCTTCCTTTCGTTGATGATAGCTGTAGTATACCGGACGGTTGTTTGCATTTGTTTTGAATGTTGTTTCGATTTTGTTAAATTGAAAAATCTATAAAAACAATATACCCTCCAGCCGCTCCCCCGCAGATAACACAACCGCAGGTTGAAACGACACATAGAAAAATGCCGCCCACCGGCGTGGACGGCATTGGTTGTTCAAGCGATTATTCCTCGTACGGTCGTACACGAAGCGTGGCACCGACCGATTTGCAAATACGGCGGCACTCCGCCTGCTCCTCCGGTGTCGTGACAACATCCACCACCGTCATGACCACGTGCGGCACGTAATGAACGCAATCCGCAGTGAATCGCAGCATGGCATCGTACGAGCCGATGCCGAATCGCGGACGCACGACCGCCTGATATTCTTCGGCGTTGGTGGCGTTCAGGCTGACCGATACCGTATCGATCAAGCCCTCCAGCTTTGGTGCGGTGCGTTCGCCGCAGATCAAATCCGCCAGCCCGTTGGTGTTGATGCGGATCGCAATGCTGCTTTTCGACCGAATATACGCCGCGACCTTCAGCAAATCCTCCAGCCGCTCGGTCGGCTCACCGTAGCCGCAAAAAACAATCTCCTCGTATTGTGAAAGATCCCATTTGTCCAGATCGGCGCAGACCTCCTCCACCGTCGGCTCCCGATCCAGCCACAGCGGGTCGGAGCCGTACACGCTGTCGCCGTGCTGTCGCAGACAAAACGTGCAGGCGCAGGGACAACGGTTGGTCATGTTGATATAGATTCCCCGTTTCACGGGATAGGTAATGGTCATCATAAGTGGCTTCCTCCGTTTTTCCACATATCCTTCAGATGCAATTTATCCAGCGCCGTGCCGAGAATCACAAACAAAACCGCACTGCACACCGACTGTGTAATATAACCGGGAATCCCGGCGAGCGGTGACAGAAAATTTTGAGTAATGAGTGCCTCGTACAAATAATAACCGCCCACACAGCAAGCCGCCGCCGGGACAAGCGCCACCAGATTACGCAGGGACACGATACGCTTGGTGCGGCAGGAGAAGCAAAGCACGGTAAGTGCTTTGATGACGGCCGAGCCCGGTGCCCACATGGCAAAGCCGGTCAGACAATCGGCCAGCACCGCTCCGGCGGCGCCGACAAAAAGCGCGTACGGTGTGGGCAAAAAGCACGCCGCCAAATAGATGAACCCGTCCCCCACGTGGGTATACCCGGTATGACTCGGCACGTGCAGATAGGCGGTAAACAAAAACACCGTCGCCGTCAGCACCCCGGTCAGGCACATATTTTTCAGTTGTTGTCCTTTCATAGTCCTTCCTCGATTTCCGTTAAAAATTCTTCAAAGCATAAGCCATCGGTTCGCGGTAGCTCCCATTCCACGGCGCGGCGCAGTACCTTGGCGATAAACGCCGCCGCGTGCCGCACCGACGCCGTCAGCGCGATCCCGTTTACGGCATCGGCGGCGAGTATGGACGAAAACACGTCTCCCGTTCCCGAACGGCAAGGCCCCACCTTGTGTTCGCGGATCAGCACCGGCGGTTGTCCGGCCTCAAACACGAAATTCTCCAGATCGTCGCCACGCTCCAGACCGGAAATAACGATCTTCTCCGGTCCCATGGCGTGCAACGATTCGCACAACGCCGCCAGCTCCCGTTCGTCCATGTCGGGGCGGTAGGGCATACCGGTCAGCAGGCACGCCTCGGTGAGGTTCGGTGTCAAAATATCGGCATAGGGCAACAGCATTTTCATGCGGTCCGCCAGATCCGGCGAGTAGGTGGGGTACAGCCTTCCGTAATCCCCCATCACCGGGTC
>CAYQBP010000006.1:0-1616 GCA_964415745.1 uncultured Eubacteriales bacterium | reverse complement strand
GACGCGGCGAGCGAGCAACGCCCAAAGCCGCAAAAGTCATTGATGACCGCGATTTTCTTTTGTCGGTTGTGCGACATAGGCTCCCCCCTCTTGCTTTTTTGATAAAATCAGTATATACTTTGTTTGGTATTATAAAAATAATCAGAACAGGAGTAAATTATATAACCAGATGAAGTATTTTATTGACGATGCTCCCCACACACCGGCGTATCTGCAGCTGTACCGACAAATTCGGGACGACATCATTCGCGGAAGCTATCCCTACGGGAGCAAGCTTCCCTCCAAACGCACCCTGGCGGAGGAAACCGCCACCAGCGTCATCACCGTGGAGCACGCGTATGCGTTGCTGTGTGATGAAGGCTATTTGGAGGCACGCGAGCGGAGCGGTTATTTTGTTTGCTTCCGCACCACCGACGGCTTTGTTGCGGCAGAGGCCGCTCCCCGTGCCATCGCCGCACCGCGCTCCGGCGAGTCGCCGGAATTTCCGTTTTCGGTGCTTGCCAAAACCATGCGAACGGTTATCAGCGAATACGGCGATACCATCCTGGATCGCTCCCCCAATGCCGGACGAATCGAACTGCGCGAGGCCATTCGCCGCTATTTGGAGCGAAGCTGTGGCATCACCGTCGGCACTGGGCAGATCGTGATCGGCTCCGGCTCCGAGTATCTGTACGGCCGTATGGTAGAGCTGTTGGGACACCACCGTGTTTATGCCATCGAGAGCCCCTCGTACAAACAAATCGAGCAGGTCTATCGCGCCTCCGAGGTGGTCTATCGTCGCCTGCCGCTGGGACAAAACGGCATCGACAGCACCGCTCTGTGGGCGACCGACGCCTCGGTTCTTCATTTGTCACCCTACCGGAGCTTCCCCAGCGGCGTGACCGCCAACGCCTCCAAAAGGCACGAGTACCTGCGCTGGGCGGAAGCCGACGGGCGCTATCTCATCGAAGATGATTTTGAATCGGAATTTTCTCTGTCGCGAAGCGCCGAGGAAACGCTGTTTTCGCATACCGCCGGCAACAACGTCATCTACATGAACACGTTTTCCAAAACGATCTCGCCCTCTCTGCGTGTCGGGTATATGGTGCTTCCGCGCGGCCTTGCCGCCGAATACACCGATCGTCTCGGCTTCTACTCCTGCGCCGTGCCGACCGTGATCCAGCTGGTGCTGGCATCGCTCATCGACAACGGCGATTTTGAACGGCATATCAATCGTGTGCGCCGCCGCAAGCGCCGTGAAAACAACACCCGCCCGTCTTGACTTTTTTTGAAAATCGCGCTATTCTGTAAGTAAAAGGAGGCTTCCTATGAAGCTCATCGTATGTCTGGATCGTTCGGGCGGCATGGCGTTTGCCGGCCGCCGTCAAAGTCAGGATCGCGTGCTTCGCGAGCGCCTGCTGGCGTTGGTCGGGGAAGGACGTCTGTTTCTCAACGCCTATTCCGCCGGGCAATTCGACTCGCAGGAGCATTTGGCGGTCAGCGAGGATTTTTTACATCAGGCCGGTGAAAATGACTTTTGCTTTGTCGAAAATACGGATATTCCCACGGAGGGGGTCACGGAGTGGTACCTCTTTTTCTGGAACCGCGACTACCCCGGCGATCGCTTCTTTCCGCTG
>CAYQBP010000005.1:23164-26181 GCA_964415745.1 uncultured Eubacteriales bacterium | reverse complement strand
AATGTCATGCGCGAGTTCGGCTGTAAGCGTATGGTTTTCAGCTCCTCCGCCACCGTGTACGGCATGAACAACCCCTCTCCGCTGAACGAAACCATGGAGGTCGGCGCCGTCACCAATCCGTACGGTCGCACCAAGTTCATGATCGAATGCATTTTGCAGGATTTGTGCGTATCCGATCCCGAATGGTCTGTTGTTCTGCTCCGCTACTTCAACCCCATCGGTGCTCATGAAAGCGGCCGTATCGGTGAAGACCCCAACGGCATCCCCAACAACCTGATGCCCTACGTATCGCAGGTGGCCATCGGCAAGCGTCCTCAGCTGTCGGTATTCGGCAACGACTACGACACCCCCGACGGAACCGGCGTCCGCGACTTCATTCACGTGGTCGATCTGGCGCGCGGCCACGTCTGCGCGGTAGACTACGCCCGTGCTCACACCGGTGTGGAGGCCATCAACCTCGGCACCGGCACCGGCTACAGCGTGCTCGACCTGGTCAACACCTTTGAGCGTGTCAACGGCGTAAAGGTTCCCTATGTCATTTCGCCCCGTCGCCCCGGCGATATCGGAACCTGCTATTCCAACCCCGCCAAAGCCAAGGCGTTGCTCGGCTGGGAAGCGGAATACGGTCTGGACGATATGTGCCGCACGGCATGGAAATGGCAATCGCAAAACCCCAACGGTTACAAGGGCTAAACAGTCAAAGCGACGGCAGATCATTCTCTGCCGTCGCTTTTTTCGATCGACCTCCAGCCGCCGATTCCGGCTTTTTGCAGGGCCGTTACGATTTTTTCGCTCACATCGCCGTAGTCCTGCGATAACGAAGCGATCAGCTCCTTGGTGCGCTGACGGTGTGTATCGCCGTCAACCGGGCAGCGGGACGGCACGATCGGAAGCTGTTCACGCCGCACATACGCTGCGATCTCGTGCTCCTGCGCGAATACCAGCGGACGAATCAGCGTGATTTTACTGCGATCCAGATAGCTTTTCGGGGAAAAGCAGTCCAGTGTGGCACCCGACAGCAGATTCATCAGCACCGTTTCGGCAGCATCGTCCTGATGATGCCCCAGCGCGACGGTGCCGCACCCCAGCTCGGCCGCCGTGCGGTGCAACGCCCCACGCCGCAGGCGCGCACACAGACTGCACGGCGTTTGTCCCGTCTGTTTTTCCCGGACAACGTCCCACAGATGCGTATGACGAAGCACATACGGTATCTCCCATTGCTCACACAATGCGGCGATCGCGCGGTAGTCCGTTTCGCCCTCGAATCCCGGATCCAACGTGATGGCTGTCAGCGAAAACCGGCGCGGATAATACCGACGTAGCTCTGCCAGCAGTGCCAGCAACGCCATGCTGTCCTTTCCGCCGGAAACGCCGACCGCAATACGGTCGCCCTCAGCAATCATGTCATACCGTTCCACGGCCGCCCGCACCAAGGCGGACAGCTCCCGTCTTCCTGCCACACCGGTCACCTCTTTTCCAGTATCGTAACACAAAACGGCTCCCTTGTCAAAGGGAGCCGTTTTTATTATGCTTCTTCGCCCAGCTGTTCCCGAATCACCGCCGCGACCGCTTCGGCTTGGGTGCGCGTCTGCTCGGCATCCTCGCCCTCCGCCATCACGCGGATCAACGGTTCGGTCCCGGATGGGCGAACCACGATCCGCCCGTTACTGCCAAACGCTTTTTTAGCGGCCTCGATCGCCGCTTTGATCGCGCTGTTGGTGAAAAAGTGACGCTTACCGTCGGCACTGACGGACAGATTGATGCTGTGCTGCGGATACTGCGGCATCGCCTGTGCCAGCTCGTGCAAGGGCAGTCCGCACCGCTTCAGGTACGAAAGCAGCTGCACAGCCGTCAGCTGTCCGTCGCCGGTGGTGGCAAAATCGCGAAAGATGATGTGCCCCGACTGCTCGCCGCCGAACGAATAATCGCCCAACAGCATTTCCTCCAGCACGAAGCGATCCCCCACTCTGGTCGCGATAAACTGCAGACCGTGCTGTTCGCAAAACCGCATGAATCCGAAATTGGTCAAAATCGTTCCGACCACGGTGCTTCCCCGCAATTTGCCGCGCTCCTGCAAATCCAGTGCACAAATGGCCATGATGCGATCGCCGTCCACCACGGCTCCGTTGCCGTCCACGCACAGACACCGGTCGGCGTCGCCATCAAAGGCGATACCCAATTCACAGCCGCTCTCCCGGACGAATTGCGACAGCCGCGACAGATGTGTCGATCCACACTCCTCGTTGATGTTACTGCCGTCCGGTGTATCCGATAAAATCTCCGCACGACACCCCAGCTCGCTAAACAGATGTCTGGCCGTCACCGACGCCGCACCGTTGGCGCAGTCCACCGCAATGTGCATTCCCTCCGGCATATACAATGCCGTGCTTTTCAAATGCTCGATATAATCCTTGGCCGCCTGAGAAGCAACTGTCACGCGGCCGATCTCGTTGCCGGTCGGCTTCGGATACTCGGCTTTTCGGCGCAGCACCAACGCCTCGATTTCCTCCTCCAGCACGTCCGGCAGCTTATAGCCGTCCCCGCTGAACAGCTTGATTCCATTAAACATCGCCGGGTTGTGTGATGCGGACACCACGATGCCGGCGTCCGCCTTGTACTTTCCCACCAGATAGGCGACGGCCGGTGTCGGGATCACCCCCAGCCGAATCACGTCGGCTCCCACCGAGCACAGCCCGGCTGTCAGCGCCGCTACCAGCATATCCGCGGAGGCGCGTGTGTCCGTTCCGATCACAAATACCGGACGCCGACGCCCGTCCTTGGCAAGCACCAGTGCCGCCGCCCGTCCGATCCGGACTGCCAGCTCCACGCTTAATTCGGTGTTGGCGACGCCGCGAACCCCATCAGTCCCGAACAGTCGTCCCATCTCCACCCCTCCGTTTCACCACGTTGTCGGCCGCCTTGTAAATGTATCCCGGCGGCACCAGGCCACGCACACTGCAGAGCGGATAAATCTGTGCGTTCCGTCCCACCACCGTGCCGGGATTCAACACACAGCC
>CAYQBP010000005.1:21252-23064 GCA_964415745.1 uncultured Eubacteriales bacterium | reverse complement strand
AAGCGATCCGTTGGAAGCTGTTCTCCCAGCCGGAGCAGCTGATCTCCCAGTTCGGGAAGCAACTGCCACGGGTATCGGTATCGCCACAATAATTTTCCGAAACGGCTGTGCTCCGTGTCAAACAAATCCTCTGTCAGTAGCATTTTCTCACTCCACCGTTACGCTTTTTGCCAGATTGCGCGGATAGTCGATGTCGCATCCGCGCTCCAACGCCGTATAATATGCCAACAACTGCATCGGTATGATTGTCGTTGACGCCCGAAGCAGGGGGTGCGTGGCCGGAATCTGAAGAATTTCATCGGCCGCATCCGGCGAAGCCGGCTCATCCGTCACCAACAGCACCCATGCCCCACGGGCACGTACCTCCTGCACGTTGGCCAGCGTTTTGTCCCGGCTTTTACCGTCACAGGCAATCGCCACCACCAGGGTATCCTGCTCAATCAGTGAAAGCGTGCCATGCTTCAATTCACCGGCGGCGTAGGCCTCGGCGTGAATATAGCTGATCTCCTTTAATTTGAGCGCGGCCTCCGCGGCTACCGCATAATCCATACCGCGACCGATGAAATACGCATCGCGCATCTTTTTCCGCTCACGCGCCAGGCTATGAAGCCGCTCCGCGGTCTGCAATGCCGTTTCCACCCGGCTTGGCAAAGCCTGCAACGCCGCCGTCAGGCACCGTCGATCGTGGTGGTCGACGGTGCCTCGCAGGTCGGCCAGCCGCAGAGCAATCAGGTACAACGCCACCAGCTGTGTCGAATACGCTTTGGTCGTGGCTACCGCCACCTCCGGCCCGGCACGTGTGAAAAAAACAGCGTCGCTCTCGGCGGCCAGGGTGCTTCCCGGCACGTTGACGATCGCCAGCGTGGGAGCACCGCGCCGTTTGGCCTCGCGCAGAGCCGCCAATGTATCGGCGGTTTCCCCGGACTGGCTGATAGCGATCACCAGCGTTTGGTCATTCAGAAATCGCGACCGATCCCGAAATTCCGAAGCCAACTCCACCGCGGTCGGTAGCTGTGCCAACTGCTCCAGAGCCTCCCGTCCCACTATGCCGGCGTGGTACGCCGAGCCGCACCCCACCAGCACGACACGTTGCAGCTTGTTTATCGTCACGCCCGGCAAGGGCAACGCCGTTTCCGAAGCCTCCCCGTCCCCGGTCAGGTACGACCGCAGTGTTTCTGCGATTGCCGTGGGCTGTTCCTCGATCTCCTTGCGCATAAAATGTGCATAGTGTCCGCGCTGTGCCGCTTCGCTGTTCCACTCGATTTTCTGCACCTCACGCTCCACCGGTCTTCCGTCGGCATCGTAAATCGTATAGCCGTCCGCCGAAAGTCGGGCGTGCTCCCCGTCCTGCATGGCCACATAGCTGTGGGTATGCGACAGCAACGCAGACACGTCCGACGCCAAAAGCACTCCGTCATCCGCCACCCCCAAAAGCAACGGACTGCGCCGACGAACCGCATAGAGGCAGTGCGGCTCGCCGGCATAGACGATGCCCAGTGCCAACGAGCCCTCCAGTCGCTCCGTCACCCGTCGTATGGCGTCGTTCATATCGCCACGGAATTCACGCTGAAGCAGCTGAGCGATTACCTCGGTATCCGTATCCGAGCGCATGAAAACGCCGGAAGCCGTTAACTCCCGGCGCAGGGCGGACGCATTTTCGATAATGCCGTTGTGAACCACGGCAAATCGCCCGTCATCGCTGACCTGCGGATGGGCGTTGGCGAGGCTCGGCTTGCCGTGTGTTGCCCAGCGCGTATGCCCGATCCCGACCGTTTGCCGCAAGCCGACACCGCCCTGCAGCCGATCGGCCAG
>CAYQBP010000005.1:19109-21152 GCA_964415745.1 uncultured Eubacteriales bacterium | reverse complement strand
CAAAAGCGCGCACACTCCTTTTTCGCTTGACCCTGCCGAAAAACGCTGGTATACTGATATTACATTACAGGAGGAATCCCTATATGGCTCGTAATTACGAAATCGCTATTATCGGCGGCGGCGCGGCAGGGCTGGCGGCGGCCGTGTTTTGTGCCCGTCATCGCGGCGGCGACGGCATCGTGGTGCTGGAAAAGCAGGCACGTGTCGGGAAAAAGCTGTTGGCAACCGGCAACGGCACCTGCAACATTACCAACCGCCACGCCGATGTCTCGCACTATCACGGCGACGGCTCGGCCGACTTCGTGCGTCCGGCGCTGGAGGCGTTTTCTCCCGACGCCGCCATGGCGTTTTTTCGCTCCGTCGGTGTGCTGTGCACCTCACGCGAAGCAGGGCGTGAATACCCCCTCTGCCAACAGGCCGGTGCTGTCCTGGACAGCCTGCGGCTGGAGCTGTCGCGCCTGAACGTTACCGAGCACTGCAACGCCGCCGTCAGTGGCATCGCACCGCGCCGGGACGGTTTTTTACTCACTTTGCACACCGGCGAAGCCATTTTCGCCCGTCGCGTGATTTTGGCCACCGGCGGTGCGGCAGCCCCGGCACTGGGCGGCTCCTCCGACGGATATGCCCTGGCGGCGTCACTCGGCCACCGGAAAACGCCGCTGTTCCCCTCGATCGTACAGGTTCGGACCGACACGACCTTTGTCCGCGCCATGAAAGGGCTACGCACCGAGGCAACGGTCACCTTTTGCCTGAACGACCGGCCGCTTTGTTCCCACACCGATGAGCTGTTGTTTACCGAATACGGCATTTCCGGCCCGGCCGTCATGCAAATTTCACGCACCGTCGGTGACTGGGAGCGGCGCAAGGCCGGAGCGATGACCGCCAAAATCGACCTGCTTCCCACCATCGACAAGACCTCGCTTTTGGCGATCCTGTCCGAGCGCTGCGCTCTCCGGCGCACGACCTCCGATTTTCTCACCGGTCTGTTAAATAAACGCATCGGACAAACCGTGTGTCGCATGACCGGCTTGGCGCTGGACGCGCCGACCGAAGCACTATCTCCCGGCACGCTGTGCCGACTGGCAGACACCATCAAGCAAATGACCCTTCCCGTGCTCGGCACGCAGGGCTTTGCCGGTGCTCAGGTCACCGCCGGTGGCATCGCCACCGCCGACGTAGACCCGCACACCATGATGTCACGCCATGTGCCGGGCTTCTATTTGATCGGTGAGCTTCTGGATATCGACGGCGACTGCGGCGGATTTAATCTGCAATGGGCGTGGGCTTCGGCCTATTTGGCGGCAAAGGCGGTGACGGCATGATTGAGATCACCGGACTGCGCTTGCCGCTATCCTATACCGAACACGACCTGCGCCGTCAGGCGGCCGCCCGCTTGGGCGTGCCCGAAGGTGCTCTGCGCTCCTGTCGGCTTCACCGCCGTTCGGTCGATGCACGTAAAAAGCCTCATCTGGTATTTGAAATTGCCGTGATCGTGACGCTGGAACGCGAATCGGAAATTCTCGCCGCCCGTCATCATCCGTCGGTCAAACCCTACCTTCCGCCGTCGCTGACACTCCCCACCGTCTCGACTGCACCCACGCATCGGCCCGTCGTGGTCGGAAGCGGCCCTGCCGGGCTGTTCGCCGCACTGGTGTTGGCACGAGCCGGTCTGCGCCCTCTGCTGATCGAGCGCGGCGAGCCGGTGGAGCGCCGCACCGAAGCGGTCGCGCGATTCCGTCAGACGGGCGTCTTGGATACCCACTCCAATGTGCAGTTCGGAGAAGGCGGTGCCGGAACCTTTTCCGACGGCAAGCTGAACACCGGTATTCGCGATCCGCGTTGCCGTTTTGTCCTGGAGGAGCTGGTGACCGCCGGTGCCCCCGAAGAAATTCTGTGGCAGGCAAAGCCGCACGTCGGCACCGATCGCTTAACCGCCGCCGTCAAAGGACTGCGCCGGCAAATCCTCGCGTTGGGCGGCGATGTTCGGTTTGAAGCTCAACTGACCGGCATCTGCTGTGAGCAACAGCGGCTGACCGGCATCAC
>CAYQBP010000005.1:13487-19009 GCA_964415745.1 uncultured Eubacteriales bacterium | reverse complement strand
TACACCTTTTGTATGTGTCCCGGCGGCGAAGTAATTGCCGCCGCTTCCGAGGAAGGCGGTGTCGCCGTCAACGGCATGAGTGCCTTTGCCCGCAACGCCCGCAACTCAAACAGCGCACTGCTGGTCGGTGTGACTCCGGAGGATATTCCCGGCAATTCGCCCCTGGACAGTCTCGCCTGGCAACGCCGTCTGGAGCAAGCCGCCTATACGATCGGCGGCGGTGCTTACCGCGCCCCCGTCCAGCTCGTCGGTGATTTTTGCGCCGACCGTGCCAGCCAGAGGCTGGGCGATGTAGAGCCTTCCTACCGTCCCGGCGTCACCCCCTGCGACCTGCGCGAATGTCTGCCCCCCTTCGTCGCCCATTCGCTCAAGCTCGCCCTGCCTGAGCTCGGAAAACGGCTTCGCGGTTTTGACCGTTACGACGCCGTGCTGACCGGTGTGGAATCCCGCAGCTCCTCTCCCGTTCGTCTTCTTCGCGACGAGCAGTGCCAATCCGCCGTGCGCGGCGTATTTCCCTGCGGCGAAGGAGCCGGCTATGCCGGTGGGATCACCTCGGCGGCAGTAGACGGAATCCGTTGCGCCACCGCCCTGATAAATACCCTGTAATTCTCCTGTCCTGCATTACAACAGAGCACACACCTTCCAGTAGGTGTGTGCTCTGTTTTTCATGCCATTACAGAAAAAGCAAGGTTCACCGCGTGGTGAACCTTGCTTTATTTCATTCGATATACCTTGACGTCCTCCTCGACGGAATCCTTTCTCAAAAACAAACGAAGCCACCACATCGTCAGTGTTTCTTCCTCCATCAAGACCCATTCGTTCTGCTCATTGAGGTAATAGCGCCGCCGTCGCAGATATTTTCGTTTTTTCTGTTCGGTCACGGTTTTGACGGTTCGGTTAACCAATACCGCAATCGTTTCCGCGATGTCATTTTCAAATTCGGTGCGGTCGGAAAAATCCCATTCCTGCCACGACACCTCATCGTCCAGATCGGCATACAGGCAGTACCGCCCGTCGGTTTTCACACTGCTGACCGTCAGTAACAGCTCCGGTGCCTCCCGACTACCCGAAAAGGCGATCCCGTCATCGGTCTCTATCGATTTCTGCACACTGCACAGCGCGGCGACCCTGTTCCGAATCCGCTCATAGCAAGCACAAATCTCGTTGTCGGGTATTTCTCGTCGTTGCTTACGCATATTCATCCTCCTCCGCATTGACACGCTATCGACCTTACAGCATCGGTGCAAAAATTCGTACCACCGCACGGAAAAACCGCTGAAACAGCGTTGTTTTCAGCATGGGCGGCGTGATCCGAATGCAGTGCGTCAGCGTTTCCTCGATATCGTTTTTCAAATCCGTCAGGCACGCACAATCGTACATCCAGACGCCGTTTTCGAAATGATGCACCAAGCTGCGATAATCCAAATTGATGGTGCCGATCATGCCGTATCGGTCATCGGCCAAATAGCTTTTGGCGTGGATAAAGCCGGGCTCGTATTCGTAAATCTCCACGCCGGCCGCCATCAGGCGATGATAGTAGCTCCGCGTCATTTCAAACACGATCTTCTTGTCGGGAATGTGGGGTGTAATGATTTTGATCGTCACACCGCGCAACGCCGCGTTTTCAATGTCCTGACACAGATCGTTATCAATAATCAGATACGGCGTGGTCATGTACAGGTAGTCCGTGGCCGATGCCACCAGGTTTTGGATCACACTTTTGCCGACACGACGCTCATAGATCGGGCGCGGGCCGTCACCGAACGGGACAAGGTACCCCGGCTCCTTCAGTTGCGGCTGTTCGGGGAACTGCTCCGGGCACACCTTCGGCATTTGGCGCACGTTGATGCCGAAGTCGACCAAAAACAGCTTGGTCAGTTCCCACACGGCCTCGCCCTCCAGCCGAATCGCGGTATCCTTCCATGTGCCGAACCGAATCACCGCGCCGATATATTCATCGGCGTAGTTGATGCCACCGGTGTATCCGATTTTCCCGTCGATCACGGTGATTTTACGGTGGTTGCGGTTGTTGACCTCGCTGTCGGCATTACCGCGAAGCATGGAAAACGGCGTAGCCTCGATACCATAGGAGCGCAGGGTGCGATAATAATTGCCCGGCAAGGTCAGCATACAGCCCATATCGTCGTACAGCACCTTCACCTCGACGCCGTGCGACGCCTTATCGCGTAAAATATCCAGCACGGAATCCCAGAAAACGCCCTCCTCTATGATAAACGACTCCAGATAAATAAACCGCTCGGCCCGACGCAAATCCTGTAACAGCTGCGGATACATCTCCTCACCCAGCCGGTAATACCGCTGTCGGGTGTTGGTGAACACGTGGGCATCGGCAATGTCGGTCAACAGCTTGGCATGAGAAAAAGCAATCTTATCCCGTTGCTTCAGCTCCTCCATCAGCACGCTGTCGTCCTTGTGATAAGCGTTGTCGCGCAGATCGTGCAATCGCCGCACAAAGCGCGGCTTCAGCTTGCGCGAGTAGAACATGAAGTACAGCATGAAGCCGGCGATCGGCAGGATCAGCACAAACAACAGCCACGGCACCTTATAATCCGGATTGTCATCCGAGGCGATGATCCGGATCACACAGACGATTTCCGTAACCCAGGCCAACGTGTAAAAATGGGGCACCCACAGGCAAAGCACCACCACCGCTCCGATCACCGCCAAAATCCCGGCAATCGTCAGCGACAACGCCAGGATATACCGAAACGGTATGTTGTTAACGGTTTTCTCCACGGTTTTTCCGTGGGAGCGGTAGCGAAACCGAATTTTCATGGTAACACCCCCTGATTTTTCATTGTACCACCGGTTTGTTAAAAAGTGGTTTGCAAAGTGTTAATGCTACAAAACTTGTCCCTCTGCGACAACACGTTTCCCCTAAAAAGGCGACGGACAAGGCGTATACTGATACTAACGAAACGGAGGAATACGCTATGGTAATACGGATGGGAACCGATCAAAGCGGTTTGACTGTATGGCTTTCGGGAGAGCTGGATCACCACGCGGCACGGGAGCTGCGCGAACAGATCGACAGCGCCATCGAGCGGTCGGCGGCCAAGCGACTGCGTTTGGATTTTTCCGGTGTCACGTTTATGGACAGCTCCGGCATTGGTCTGATTATGGGGCGCTACCGTCTGATGCAGTCGCGCGGCGGCTCGCTGACTGTGATCGGCGCTTCGGAGAGACTGCGCCGCGTTATGAAGCTGGCAGGCTTGGAAAAGCTGCCGATTTGGAATGACACATCGACGAAGGAGGTAACCCATCCATGAAACGACCCTGCAACGAAATGAAGCTGATTTTCCCCAGCCGCTCGGCAAACGAAGCGTTCGCCCGTTCGGCTGTCGCCGCCTTTTTATCGCAGCTGGACCCTGCCGTCGATGAGCTGGCAGACCTGCGAACCGCCGTATCGGAGGCCGTGACCAACTGCATCGTCCACGCCTACCGCGACACCATCGGCAACATCACCATTCAAATGCGTCTCTACAGCGACGGGCGCACCGTCATCAAAATACGCGACCGCGGTTGCGGCATTTCGGATGTTTCTCAAGCCATGGAGCCGTTATATACCACCGGCGGTGATGACCGGTCGGGACTGGGCTTTTCGGTGATGGAGAGCTTCACCGACCGCCTGCGTGTCTCCTCACGTCCCGGTAAGGGGACGACCGTAACGATGGAAAAGTACATAGCGATCCGTAAACGTCAGGAGCGAGCCGTGTGACACGTGACGAGCGCATTTGTCAAAATCTCGGTTTGGTACACACCTGTGCCCACCGCTTTATCGGTCGCGGCATTGAATACGACGACCTGTATCAGGCCGGCTGTATGGGGCTGGTCAAGGCGATCGACGGCTTTGACGAGAGCCGGGGACTCAAGCTGTCCACCTATGCCGTCCCCGTCATTCTCGGAGAAATCCGACGACTGTTTCGCGACGGCGGAACCGTCAAGGTCAGCCGCAGTCTGAAGGAATTATCCCTGAAGGTGGGCAGAGAACGCGACCGCTTTCAAGCGGAGCACGGACGCGAGCCAACCGTCGGAGAACTGGCGGAGCGACTGAGGCTGGAGCGCGAGCAGGTGGTCGAGGCACTCGGCGCCGCATTACCCGCGTTGTCATTAACGCGAAGCGGCGACGAGGACAACGGCGACGAGATCGACCTGCCGATTGCCGCGCCCGAGGAAGCCGTCACCGACCGGCTGGCTTTACAGCAGGTGCTGGGAAGCCTGCCGGAGCACGATCGACAGCTCATCGAATGGCGATATTTCCGCCGAAAAACACAGCAGTACACGGCGGATCAGCTCGGCATGACACAGGTGCAGGTAAGCCGCCGCGAGCGTGCGATTCTGCGGGAGCTGCGCCGCCTGCTCACCTCTTAGGCGTTTTTCGGACGACTTTTCCGAAAAAACGCCGCACCGCCGCTTCCCAACACGTTACATTTTATCCGATAAGTATACAAAAAGAGAGTGCAACGGGCGTCTCTGCCGGTTACACTCTCTTGTGCGTTTTCACAGCTTTACACAACCGAAAACCCGGCACGATCCAGCGCCTCTGTCATTTGCGGTACCGTGGTTTTGTCCGGGTAAAATGTTACCCGCGCGGAGTCGTCGCGAATCGATGCCGATCGCACACCGGGCAACGCCCGTAGCACTGCCGTCGCCGTGTGTCTTGCGACAGGGTCCTGTACCCCCTCCAGCCGCATCGTAACACATTCCGTCCTGCACCGCATGGCAAAGCCACTCCCTTCACCGGGTAGTTTACCCGGCAAAGGCGCTGTTATTCAAACACGATGCCATTTGACGCCCTGCGGTGTATCCTCCACCACAACGCCCATCGCCTTTAATTCCTCGCGAATCCGGTCGGATTCCGCCCAGTTTTTGGCGGCACGCGCCTGGGTGCGTGCCTCGATCAACGCCACAATGTCGCCGTCGTCCTCGGCGTTATCACGCGCATACAGCAAGCCCAGCACATCGGCCAGCTCGTTGAAGGCCTCCAACGCCGCGCGGCAGCTTCCCTCCGTCGGCTGATCGGCAGCAACCATTCGGTTGCAATCCTTGGCCAGCTCGAACAGTGCGGCAATGCCGTCTGCCGTGTTCAGATCATCGTCCATGGCGGCGATGAACTGCTCGCGACGCTGTTGACAAAATGCGATCACCGCCGCATCGGCGTCGCCGGCCGGTGCGTTTTTCAGGGCAAATTCCAGCCCGTTACGGCAATTATACAGCCGCTCCAGCGCCGCGGTCGCCTGTTCGATGCTCTCGTCGTTGTAATTGATGGGACTGCGATACGAGGACGAAATCAGGAAAAAGCGGATCGGCTCATACCCGAATTTTTCCGCCACATCGCGGACGGTAAAGAAGTTGCCGAGCGATTTTGACATTTTTTTGTTATCCACGTTGATATATCCGTTATGCATCCAGTAGCGTGCAAACGGGGCATCGTTACAGCATTCGCTCTGCGCCACTTCGTTTTCGTGGTGCGGGAAAATCAAATCCTGTCCGCCGCAATG
>CAYQBP010000005.1:7503-13387 GCA_964415745.1 uncultured Eubacteriales bacterium | reverse complement strand
TCTGCGCCACTTCGTTTTCGTGGTGCGGGAAAATCAAATCCTGTCCGCCGCAATGAATATCGATCGAAGGGCCGAGATAGCGGCGCGCCATGGCCGAGCATTCGATATGCCAGCCGGGGCGACCGTCGCTCCACGGGGACGGCCAAAACGGCTCTCCGGGCTTTGCCGCTTTCCACAGGGCAAAATCCAGTGCGTCCTCTTTTTCTTCACCGATGCCGATACGGGCACCTGACTCCAAATCGTCGATAGGCTGGTGCGACAGCTTGCCGTAACCGGCATCGCGCCGTGTGCGGAAATACACATCGCCGTTCGCGGCACGGTAAGCGTAGCCCTTTTCCTCCAGGGTGCGGATGATGTCGATGATCTCGTCGATCTCCTGCGTGGCACGCGGATGCACAGTCGCTTCGCGCACGCCGAGACCCTTGGCGTCCACCTTGAACTCGGCAATGTACCGTTCCGAAATCGTTTTGTAATCGACGCCTTCTTCGTTGGCGCGACGAATGATCTTGTCGTCGATGTCGGTGAAATTCTGAACGAAACGAACCTCCCAGCCGCGCCACTCCAGATACCGACGCAGCACATCGAACACGCACAGCGGACGCGCGTTGCCGATGTGAATGTAGTTATACACCGTCGGGCCGCAGGCATACACGCGAACCACACCCGGCTCCAGTGTAACCAGCTCTTCCTTGTCACGCGACATCGTATTATAAATTTTCATCACTCTGTCTCCTTTGCCTGATTTTCCAATATCGTCAAGCGCGCTTTCAGCGCCTCGATCTCCTGCATCAACGGGTCGGGTACGTGAACCTGATCCAGCTGATCGACCACCCTTTGACCACCGACGCGCACCACACGCGCTGGTACGCCGACGGCGGTGGCGTTTTCGGGAATTTCCGTCAGCACCACGGCACCGGCGGCAATGCGTGCGTTATCGTGAATTTCAATCGGGCCGAGCACCTTGGCACCGGCACCGACCATCACGTGATTGCCGAGTGTCGGGTGACGCTTTCCGGTGTCCTTGCCGGTACCGCCCAGCGTCACGCCCTGATACAGCGTACAATCGTCTCCGATGATGGTGGTTTCTCCGATCACAACACCCGTGCCGTGGTCGATGAACAGCCGCCGCCCGATGGTGGCACCGGGGTGAATTTCAATATTCGTGCGGCGCACACACCGCTGTGACAACCAGCGCGCCAGAAACTTCAGTCCGTGTCGATAACACCAGTGTGCCTTGCGGTAGGTACGCACCGCCTTGAACCCACTGTACAACAGCACGATCTCAATCGCAGACCGTGCGGCAGGGTCCTTTTCACGGATGACCGCCACATCCTCTTTGAATCGCTCAAGCATAGTCTCACTCACTTATAAAAAAATCACCCTCGCCGCGTCAACAAACGCGGCGAAGGTGCAGATTGCACGGTTCCACTTCGCCTTTAACTCAAACGCCGATAACGGGGCTGCCGGGCAGAGATACGGTGTAGCACGTTCCCCCTGCCTGCTCACGGGTGCATTTCGCCGCCGCCTCGCCGAAGGCGCTTCCAGCCGATGACGCCTTCTCTCTGGTGCGATGCCGCACGGGTACTTCTCCCGGTCACAGCAATTACAATTCTATTATAGCAAACTTTTTTGAAAAATCCACCCTTATTTTTCCGTTTTGAAATAATGACGGTGATTCCACACATACTGAACGCCGGAGGTGGCGGTCAGTACAACGGAAATCCACAGCAAAACGTAGCCGACCGTCAGCGGTACATCAAACACGGCAGCCGGCAGGTGATACGAAGCCAGCACGGTGCTCTGCCACGAAGCAAGCTCCAGCGCCGCCAGCTCCACCAAAATACCGACAAACTGCATCACAGTTTTCAGCTTGCCCCAAATATTGGCGGCGATCACCACGCCGTCTTTGGCGGCAAGCAGACGCACCGAGGTTACCATAAATTCGCGCGTCAGCACGATCATGACCGCCCACACGTCCAGATGACCGGTCGCCAAAAAGGACAGAAACGCGGCGGTCGTCAGCATTTTATCCGCCAGCGGGTCTAGGAATTTTCCGAGATTGGTAATCAGTCCCTGCGAGCGTGCAATGCGGCCGTCGTACATATCCGTTAACGCCGCCGCACCGAAAACCAGTCCGGCCACCAGGTTGTGAAACGGAAATTCGACCAACGTCAGCAACAAAAACAAAGGTGCCAACACAATGCGAATAACGGTCAGCTTATTGGGTAAATTCATACTCGTTCCCCCAGAAGATCCCAATCCAAACGGTCGGTAATACGAACATCGGCAAAATCGCCTGCTTGTAGCGGCTCCTTTGCCGTAAAAAATATACGTGGATCAATGTCCGGCGCATCGGCGGCAGTCCTGCCGAACCAGCAACGCTCGCGCGGATCATACCCCTCCACCAGTACGGTGACGGTTTTCCCGATCTGGGCGTCCCCGTGTGCATCCGCAATGCGCGTTTGCAGCTCCATAACCGTATCGCGCCGATTCTCCTTGACCTGCTCCTCCACCTGATCGGCCATTTCCGCCGCCGGCGTTCCTTCCTCGGCCGAATAGGCAAAGCAACCCAGCCGCTCAAAGCGGATATCACGAATAAACTCGCACAGCTCCTCGAATTCCGCGTCGGTTTCTCCGGGGAATCCGACCATCACAGTCGTACGCAGGACAATATCGGGAATACGCTCACGCAGATGCCGCAACAGTGCGGTCAAGCTCTCCCGATCACCCGTGCGGTTCATGGCGCGCAAAACGCGTCCGTTCGCATGCTGGATCGGAATATCCAAATAGTTGACCACCTTGTCCTGCCGCGCAATCACGTCGATCAGTTCCTCGGTAATGTGCTCCGGATAGCAATACAACAGGCGAATCCAGCGAATCCCGTCAATGGCGCACAAGCGCTCCAGCAAAGCGGGCAACAGGGATTTTCCCACCATATCCACGCCGTACAGTGTCGTATCCTGGGCTACCAGCACCAGCTCGCGAACACCGTTTTTCGCCAGACGCTCCGCTTCGGCCACGACGGACTCCATGGAACGGCTCCGCAAGCCGCCGCGAATCAGCGGAATAGCGCAATAGGTGCATCGGTTGTTACAGCCGTCGCCGATCCGCAAATAAGCGGTATAAAACGGCGTGGTCTGTACGCGATCACCGTCCAGCGACCAGCAGGACAGCGATGGAAAGCGGTGTACAGTCTGACCGTCCAGCACCCTCCGCACGACCTCTGCAATCTCGGCATTGGCGCCCAGACCCAGCACCGCATCACATTCCGGCAGCTCGCTCGCCACCTCGTCGCGGTAGCGCTGTGCCAGACAGCCGGTCACAACAATGGCGCGAATTTGCCCTTCCTTTTTCAGCTGTGAAAATTCAAGGATCGTATCGATGGCTTCCTGCTTGGCGTCACCGATAAAGCCGCAGGTGTTGATAATCACCGCATCGGCATGATCGGCATCGGCGGTCACGGTAAACCCGGCATCACGCAGCTTTGCCAGCATCAGTTCGGCATCCATCTGATTTTTAGGGCATCCCAGGGATACCATTCCGACACTACTCATGTTCATTCGCCTCTTTCTGCCACCGTGCCAACGCACTTCTCACGGTTTCGGCATCGTAGCCATAGCGCGCCAACGCGCCGGCAATCCGCTGCCGCTCCTGCATCGTTACAGGTACAGTATACCGTTTTTTGGAAAGAAAAGCAAGGGCTAATTCGATTTCGTCGCCTTCCGTTTCGTTCGCCGCTTCTCGCGCTAATTCACGATCGATTCCGCGACGCATCAGCTCCTCCGCGACACGTCGCTTCGGATACAGCTTGACACGAGCCATCTGCTCCGCCAACCGCTGTGCATACGCCGCGTCGTTGACATAGCCCAGCTGCTCCATGCGCTCGGCAGTCGCCTGCGCCACCTCGCGGTTTTCCGCATGGTACCGCCCCTTTTCGTTGCAGAGCTTTTGCTCCAGCTCTCGACGTGAAAAATCCCGGCGCGCCAGCAAAAACACCGCCTTGCTTTCGGCGCGCTGCCGCGCCGACCGATCGCACAGCGCCTCCAGCTCAACAGCCGACAAGGAGGAATCCACCCCGTAGGGGGATTCCTCCCAGGTTGTCTTATCCAGGCAAACCTCGTTGCCGTCGGAAAACGTGATACGCACCTGATGCCCCCGCACGGGGCGCACCGACCGGATCGTCATTGGTCATCCACCACGATGTCGATGGACGCCCGTGCCGCATTGGCGGTATATTGTGCCGCCGCTTCGATCGGGATTTCCACCACCGGCTCCGCCGTGCCTTCGTCGGCTTCCCGCGAGGCGTTCATCGCGGCAACCACCTCCGCTTCAATCGCACTGCTCAAATCGGGATTTTCCTGCAGAAAATCGCGCACACTGTCGCGGCCTTGACCCAGTCGCTCCTCCTTGTACGAGAACCAGGAGCCGGATTTCTGTACCACGTCCAGCTCCACCGCCAAATCCAGCAGCTCGCCCATACGTGAGATACCCTTGCCGTAAATCACGTCAAACTCCGCTTCCTTGAACGGAGGCGCCACCTTGTTCTTCACCACACGTACCCGTGTGTGCGAGCCGTACGGTACGCCACCGTTTTTCAGCGTTTCCTGACGGCGAACATCCAAACGCACCGAGGCATAATACTTCAACGCATTACCGCCGGCTGTTACTTCGGGGTTGCCGTAAACCACGCCGACCTTCAAACGAAGCTGGTTGATAAAAATCGCCACGCACCCGGTTTTGCCGACGGCACCTGCCAGCTTACGCATGGCCTGCGACATCAACCGCGCCTGCAAGCCGACGTGCGACTCGCCCATTTCGCCCTCAATCTCCTGGCGCGGCACCAGCGCGGCCACCGAGTCCACAACGAGCATATCCACGGCGCCGGAGCGAATCAATGCCTCGGCGATTTCCAACGCCTGTTCGCCGGTGTCAGGCTGTGACACAAGCAACGCATCCACGTCCACGCCCAATGCGCGCGCATAGACCGGATCCAGTGCGTGCTCGACGTCAATATACGCCGCCTCACCGCCGCGCTTTTGCGCTTCCGCCACCGCGTGCAGGGCCAGCGTCGTTTTACCGGAGGCCTCCGGGCCGTAAATTTCGGTGATACGGCCGCGCGGCAGGCCGCCAACGCCCAGCGCCATATCCAGAGTCAGCGACCCGGTGGGAATGGTTTCCACGTTCATGCTCACGTTTTCGCCCAGCCGCATGACCGCGCCCTTACCGTATGTTTTTTCGATCTGTGCCAGCGCGGTTTCCAGCGCCTTTTGCTTATTACTTGCCGGAGCCGGACGCTCCACTGTCGCTTTTTTCTTCTCCGCCATGCGTTTTCCCCATTTCCCGTTCGTACACCGAACGCCTTTCCGTAATATCTCCAGTATACCGCATCTTTTACCCAAAATCAAGAGGATTTGCGAAAAAATCGAACAAATGTTTTTCTTTTTTACAAAGAAACGGCTCCCGTCACTGCGGAAGCCGTTGCCTTACAAAATGTTGCTGTCCATCACATTGGTCAGCATCAGCACCAACAGCACAACGCCCAGCACAATGCGATACCAACCAAACGGTTTGAAGCTATGTTTTTTAATAAAGTCCATCAGCGCGCGGATGACCAGCAGGGACACCGCAAAGGCAACCACCATGCCCACGGCCAGCACCAGCCATTCCTGCCAGGTGAAGGACAGGCCGCCGAGAATGAATTTGAGCACCTTCAAGCCGCTGGCACCGACCATTGCAGGGATCGCCATGAAAAAGGAAAATTCCGCCGCCGCATACCGTGAACAGCCGAGCAAAACCGCGCCCAAAATGGTAGCACCCGAACGTGAGGTGCCGGGAATGAGCGCCAGCGCCTGAAAGCAACCGATGCACAGAGCGGTACGCCAAT
>CAYQBP010000005.1:0-7403 GCA_964415745.1 uncultured Eubacteriales bacterium | reverse complement strand
CCGGGAATGAGCGCCAGCGCCTGAAAGCAACCGATGCACAGAGCGGTACGCCAATCGATGCTACCCGGCTCATGGAAGCGAGGCGTGCGTTCGCGGCTTTCCATCCACAAAAACAAAACGCCGTACAAAATCAGCATCAGCGCAACCACAAACGGATCGGACAAATGCTCATCCACCACGTCGTCCAGCGGGAAGCCCACGACCATGGCCGGTATACTGGCGATGATAACCATCAGCCACAGCTTCCACGTCGCCTGCCGCTGCTCCGGCGTTTTCAGCCGCGAAAACGGATTGAGCTTGCGGAAAAACAGCACCACCACGGCGAAGATCGATCCCAACTGGATCAGCACCTTGAACAGATCAAAGAACTCCTGCGAAAAGGAAAACGGCAAGAACTGATCGACCAGAATCAAATGTCCGGTACTGCTGATCGGCAGCCATTCCGTGATGCCCTGCACCACACCCTGCACTACCGCCTTCAGTACTTCCCAGAGAACCTCCATGTTATCACCTCTTACAGGTCGATTTCACCCAGCAGGTCACGAAGCAGGATCACTTCATCGGCAGTCATCGTGACGCCCTTGCCCATTTTGGCATGATCGGGTGCCCAGTCACGAATATCGTACTTCGGGTCACGGTCGTTCCAGCTGACCAGATTGATTTCCTTTTTCCAGCCGGTCGGGGATTCCGACAGGACCCCCAGCTCTTTCACAATTTCATACTTCAATTCTGCCATTGTACTGATCTCCTTTACCTTCGGCTTTCATAGTAATATATGCGGTGATAGCTTAAAACAGCCATCGCTCCATCGACTTTTCTGCCGGCTTTTCGTCCGGCACGGCGGCACCGCCGAGCTGTGCCTTCAAATCCGCCGCCTGCGCCTGCACGGAATCGGCAAAAGCGGCCGCGGCGGTCAGGCCGTGCTCCAGCTGCTCCTTTTCCTGCCACAAAGCGGCAACCGCCTGATGCGTTTCCGCCAGCTGTGAGGTGAGCGTCGCTTCCCGCTCGCGCAAGGTCTGCACCGTAGAGCGGGCCTCGGCAAGCGATTCGGCAAGCTCCTGCTCACGGCCGGAGTCGATCGTCGCCTGTGCCTGTGCCAGCTGTGCTGTCAGCTGTTCGGTCTGTACGGTCAGCGAACGCACCGCCTCCTGTGCCGTTTCCAGCTCGGCACGAAGCTGTGCTTCGCGCTCCTCGGCGGTTGATGCCAACGCCAATTTCTCGCGCAAATCATTCAACTGTGTCTTCAACGATTCGATTTCCGCATCCCGTGCCGTGGTCTCCTCGTGAAACGTGGTGCGAATATCGTCGATATAATTCAGTACATCTTGTCGGGAAAAACCGCGAAACCCTGTGCGAAAGCCGTACCGTTCGCTCATTGATCTCACCCTTTCAGCTATGTCTCGCTTATTCTACCATGTTCCGCCGCAAAACGCAAGAGTTTTTCTGCCGCCGATTTTTCCGCACACAGCAAAACGGGCACCGTCCGAAGACGATGCCCGTTTTTTGCCGATCAGAAGCTTTGTGAACGGTTCTTTTTATTTTGCTACTCCGACCGGGACTGCCGATCCTGCTTGTTCTGCTGATCCTGCCCCTCCTGCCGGCTCTGCCGTTCCTGCTTGTCTTGGTCGTACATACCGTGATGCCTCCCCGGTTGATTTCTGACGCCGTGAACGTCATCACCAGTATGCCCGCGTCCGCACCGATTATTCCCGGCTGTTACCCGACTGAGCCTTTGCAAATTTTTCCAAAAGCCGCAGCATATCCGCGGCCCGTGCCTGATCCTCATCGTTGGCGTTTTCCCAGTTGGCAACGCCCCAATACAGCGTCTCCGGCAGAGTGCTCAGCTCGGCATCCGTCTGCAGCAGCGACAGGCCTTCCCAATTCCAGTAAGCACCGGCTTCGTCAACGCCGGGCACCTCCTGCATGGCGGTCAGCGGCAAAAAGAATTGGGACTCATCGCCCAGCGCACTGCGAATGGAGGTCGTGTAGTATTCCGGGGCAATGGCCCACAAATCCACGTCCTTCGCCATCATGTGACCGAGCACCGCCTGCTGGTTCGTCACCGCCGACGGATTGACAGCCGATTCGGTGCCGTTTGAAACATTCAGGCATTGAATCTCTACCACGACCTTACCGTCGCCGTTAAGGTCCTCGCCGTACTGCTCTAAAATCTCCTCCAGCCGCTCGTTGGCGCGCACGTCAACCTCCTGCATGGAGACCAGGCAGATCAAATAGTCCGGTTCGGTTCGGCTTAGGGTATGCACCAGCAAAAAAACGCCGATCGCCAAAAAGATGCCACCGAGTATCACCTTCCATTTGTGGTGATACCAAAAATTTTCCAGCCACCCACGCGGAGTTTGCGTCTCCGTTACCTGCGGCTTGCGCTTCAGCTCCTCCGGATCCACCCCACGCAGATACCATTCTCGCGCCATGCCTTTGAATCCTTCCTTTATCTCAACTGACGTATCGTCAGCTTCTTCACCTTTACACTCGAATCTGCACCGATCTTCAGCACATGATCGCCGTACGGCACCGACAAGCGTTGTGTCACCGCAACGATGTCACCATTTGTATTGGAGACCGTCGCGTGGAACAACGGCTCGCCGTCTACGTAAACGCGCAACGGAACCTGTGCCAGCGCCGCGGCATCGCAGGAGTACACCGCCAGCATCTCGCACGGCTTTTCGTGGCCGAAGCCTACCGGCAAATCTGTGTCCATCGGCGGATTTTCCCATTGTGCCACCATGACCAGCATATCGTCCTCGCCGGGGAACGGTGGCATACCGTCGCGCAATACGCGTTCCATCGCCTGCGACTGCAGCATATAGCGCAACAGATTCGCGGCACACCGTTGCAGCTCACCACGCGTCAACGTACCGTCCGACAGCGACTGCATCAGATTGTGCGGATGCTTCAGCACATCGGCGGTCACCATGAACACATCGTTCTGCGACCGCACCATGGCGCGCAAATTTTCCACACTGCCGGCGCCACCCTCGTCGTTGCTCTTTGCCCACCAGTCGGTCATGACAAAGCCGGTATAGCCCCACTCGCCGCGCAGAATCGTCGTGTTCAAATCGTACTGTGAAGCGGTATGCTGACCGTTGACACGATTGTACGAGGTCATGATCGATACGCGGTCGCCGCCCTCGTGCACCGGGATTTCAAAGCAACGGAGATACAGCTCGCGCAGAGCGCGCTCCGAAACGACGGCGTTCAAATCGTTACGCGCCAATTCCTGATTGTTGGCGCAGAAGTGCTTGATCGTCGCACCGGCACCGTACCGACCGATGCCGCGCGTAACAGCAGCCGCCATCTTGCCGGTCAGCAACGGGTCCTCGGAAAAATATTCAAAATTGCGCCCGTTCAGCGGATGACGGTGCAGGTTCACGCCGGGTCCCAGCAAGCTGTCTACCCGATACCTTCTCAGCTCCTCGCCGGCAAACGCGAACATCTCCTCGGCCGCCTGCTCGTCCCAGGTGGCGGCAATCAACGTGCCGTTCGGGAAGGAGGTCGCCTTGGAGCCGTCGTCCATACGGATACCGGAAGGTCCGTCCGCTACGCACATCGGCGGTACGCCCAACGCCTGAAGCGCACGGGTCAGACCGCCAAACGCGCCGACCGCACCGGGATTGGCCTTCGGACTGCACGGACCCTCGCCGCACATCAGTGCGCACAGGTCGGTATCGGTCAGCTGTGCCACAAACTCATCCATCGTGCGGCGACCCTCCGCCACATCTGCCAGACGAATTCCGACGTCACCGGTAAATTCCAGCTCCTGCGGCAGGCGTTCCCGAATACGGGCCTGAATATCCGTTTGACGCACCGGCACCGTCCGATGCACCGGGTGGCGGTCGTCGCCCTCGGCACACAGCCGGTCAAACGCCTGCACCGGCGCCAAAGCCTCCTCGCACTGCTTCACCACGGTGGTGGCACCGACGTTCACCGTCGTCACGACCGCGGCACAGCGTACATCGGTACCGGCAAGCACAACATAGTCACCGGCCTCCAGTACATAGCAGGAGCGGTTGCCCGTCACGCCGCTGTCATCGTAGGATGCCATCGCCGCGATGGGGAACGAAACGGCCAGCACCTCGGCCTCGCCCGGCTGTAACGACCGTGTTTTGGCAAAGCCGACCAGCTGGCGCGCCGGAGCTCCCAGTGCGCCGCAGGGGGCACCGTAATACACCTGAAGCACCTCGCGCCCGACGTGGTCGCCGGTGTTTTTCACCGTGGCGGACACGGTGACGGAGTCGGCATCCTGCGTGGCGGTGCAGTCAACATCGAACGTGGTGTAGGACAGGCCGAAGCCGAACGGATACAGCACCTTTTCCGGTGCAAAGGTTTCAAAGTAGCGGTAACCGACGTAGATGTCATCGGAATAAATCAGGGTCTCCTCGTTGCCGAAATCGTGTAGCGCCGGGTGACCGTCCAGAGTGCGGAGCTGGGTGTCCGGCAATTTACCGGCGGGTGCCGCCTTACCGCACAGCAGGTCGGCGGCGGACAACGCGCCGTACATACCGCCCTGCCACAGGTACATCACGGCGGAAACGCCGTACCGCTCCACAAATCCCAAATCGACAATGTTGCCGACATTCAGCAAAACGACAACGTTGGTAAAGGCGGCATACACCTTGGCGATCAGAGCATCCTCGGCTTCGCTCAGGCGATAGCTGCCGGGAACATCGGCGCTGTCCACGCTTTCACCGGCGGTACGTCCCAAAAGCACCACCGCCACATCGTTCCGCGCGGCGGCCGCCCATACCGTTTCGGCGTCGATCGGCATTTCCACCTGACACCACGGCTCGGTGCCCCAGCCATGCCCGTTATCAAACGGATTTTCGGCGATCCAGTCAGCGTACACCTGTGCCAATTCCTCGTCCACCGTCAACGACGGCTCGTTACGCAGTGCCTCCAGCACACTCGGTACGTGGCTGACATTGACCAAGCCGCCCGAACCGGTGCCGCTCTTGTAATAATCGGTTTGAATACGGCCAAACAGCGCCACGCGCGAGCCGGACTTCAGCGGCAGTACGCCGCCCTCGTTTTTGAGAAGCACGGCACCGTCTGCCGCTACTGCGCGGCAGGTCGCCGCAACGTCCATCGTCTTGTTCATCCGTTACCCTCCATTGTATCAGTTTACTTCCATTGTAGCGAAACCGTATGACGTGCGCAAGTACGAAATGTAAATTTTTATGGACAATTTTTGCTGTTTTTGCAATTCAAGAGGCAAAAAGAGGCGACCGGGAATGCATCCCGGTCGCCTCGGCAAATCAGAAGCTACGCTCCAGTGCTCCCAGCACCGAATCGGTGAAAGCATCGGTATACAGGGTCGTTCCGTTCTCCAGCGTCACGTAGGCGCAGGTGGTATACTCGCGATCCAGGAAGCTGTACCGATTGGCGACCGAGGAGGTCATGACGATGGTGAAGTCAACGTACGCCTCCGTATAATCGACCAGTCGCACCTCGTTGCCGACACAGCCGACCGAGCGCCAAATGCGCGTGGCACTGCTATCCGACTTGTGCGCCTCATAATTTTCCAGGGTCAGATCGATCTCGGTATTGGACGAACGCTTCAACAGCGTACCGAACTGTGTTACCTTCATCTTTTGACCGTTGTAGGTAACGTAGACAGCGTCGCCGGTGGCATCCCAGTCGGTGACATACATACGGTTGAGGAAGCGGACACCGCTGACCTCGCCCCGGTCATTCATGAACACCGACGTTCCCAGCGTCGCCACCGGATGATCGCACTCCGTCGCCTTTTCAAACACGGCGCTCAGATGTACATTGTCCGCCGGCATGACCATGCGGAAGGAATAGCCCTTGCCGGTACCGAAGCTCGTTTCCGTCTTGTTCAGCACCTCGCGCTTGATGGCATGGAAGCCGCCCTGACCGGCGACGGTATAGGCGTATTCCAGACTGCCGAGCCGAAGCTGATAGCCGCTGGCCGGATTGACGGTAACGTCCACGTACGTTCCCGGTGCCACCGAGGAGCCGCTGGTGATCGTACTGCCGTTGACGGACAGGGCGACCGAGCCGTTAGTCATCTCGTCCGCGGTCAGGGTGTAGCTGCTCTGCTCCACGTAATCCGTTTCGACCAGCTTCAGGTCATCCAGGTACACATTGCCGCGGCACGTTTTGACATCGCGGCGGAATGCCATGACGTAGTTGTTGTTGGCTATGTTGTCGCTCGTGGTAAATTCCAGCGAGAAATCCGCCCACGAGGTGGATTTAACCTCGATGTTTTGCGAGCCGCCGCCGCTGGAGGCGTATTGGAAATACACCGTCACATAGTCCTTCAGCACACTGCTGACATACCGATAGTCTGTCTTAACGCGACCCGTCAACCGATACGTCGTATTTGGCTGTACGGGCAGCTTGAAATAATACCTTGACGTTGCCTTTTCCTCGATCTTGAGGCAATGGTTGGTGCTGTCGGCAGGATCCTCCGCGATCATCATGGTCGAGTCGTTCAAGATGCCATACGTCCAGTGACTAAACAGCAGGTCGTTGTCCCATTCAAAGTCGCCGCCGGCGATCACATTGTGAGTTACCGTGACGGTGCACCACACCGAAATGCCGTTGGCATTGGTCGCGGTCACCACCGTGTTACCGGCACTGCGCGCATACACCTCGCCGTTGCCGTGAACCGTGGCAACACTCGGATTACTGCTGTTCCACGTCAGCGTACCGGCATCCTCACCCTCCGGAACCGTGACCGACAGGCGGGTACGGCTTTCCTCCGAAACGGTCAGGTCGGTATGGCTCAAAGTCATGTTATCCGACACAATATCCGGTTCACTCGTCTGCCACACGCGCACGTAATCCAGCTCCATCGGGTTGTCCTTGGAGCCGCAGAGATACAGCACGGCCGCCTCGTCGTTGGCCCAGGAGAACACGCCGGCATCCGTGCCGGCTCCGCCGTATTTGGTTTCGGTAACGGTACCGTCCGCGTTTTCGAGCTTAAAGGTTTTGGCGTTGGCGTTCGGCACTGCCGACGCATCGGGATCGTAGAATTGATTCATGATCTCGACGCCGTCCAGGAAGCAACGAATGCTGTTCTTTTCCCACAGCCAGCCCATCACGTGCCATTCGGCATCGCCCAAGCCCTCCTGGTGAGCGTTGGAGTTGCTATAGGCCGGTTCGTTCGCCAAGGTGGTGGAATCGTGCAGGGTAATCGTGTAATAGCCGTTCGGACGTTGCTTGCTGATGCCCCAGTATTCCAGCCAGTCCAGCTCGACCCAGTCGGTATCGCTTGCCGCGATCGTATCGTGCTCCTCCAACGCCTTATCCTGCGTGAAGGACCAGATGGCCGGAATACCCGATTCGCCGTCGCCGTTCGGGCTGGGACGAACAATGCGGAATCTTGCCTCCAGATAGCCCTGCTTATACCGGAAGCC
>CAYQBP010000004.1:20364-31702 GCA_964415745.1 uncultured Eubacteriales bacterium | reverse complement strand
ATTCTCAAGCTGGATGTCGCGGCATTGCTCGACCAATACGCCGCCGGATTGCCGGTCGTCGTGTGTGCGAACCTTCCCTACTACATTACGTCGCCCATTCTCATGGGCTTGCTGGAAAGCCGTTTGCCGTTTCGGTGCATCACCGTTTTGGTGCAAAAGGAGGCCGCCGAACGGCTGTGTGCCGTCCCCGGCACGCGCGAATGCGGCGCGGTCACGCTGGCGGTTCAATATTATGCCGAGGCCGAAATCCTGTTTTCCGTTTCACGCGGCAGTTTTCTGCCGGCACCGAAGGTGGACAGCAGTGTGATCCGCCTACCCCTGCACAGCGCACCACCGTGCGAGGTGAAAAACGAGGCACTCCTGTTCCGCCTGATCCGTGCGGCCTTCGGCCAGCGGCGAAAAACGCTGACCAACTCCTTGTCCGCCGCCGGTTACGACAAGGCCGTACTGCTATCCGCACTGGAATCGGTCGGCCTTTCCCCCACCGCCCGTGCCGAGGAGCTGACCTTGGCACAGTTTGCGGCCTTGGCCGCCGCGCTGGATAGCTGACAAAACAGAAAAATGCCGCAGGAATGTTCCTGCGGCATTTTTGTTCTTACAGATCAATACGACCGTACAGAGACGCTGTTTTTTCGGTTTCGGACTCGGTACGCTCCGGCGGCGCATAATCCTCGGCAATATTCACCGGGTTACTGCGCGACACGAACCTGCGAACTTCACGCACCGGGCGCTCCGGCATACCCTCCGAACGGCGCTCGCCGTGGTTCGGACGACCACCCTCACGGGATTCACCGCGTTGCTCGCCGCGCTGACGCGACGGACGGTTGGAACGGCTCTTCGCCGGGTTGTCCTCCGATGCCGCAATCACCACGTGACGGTGCGGATCACTGCCGACACTGTACGAGGTCGCGCCGTCCACCTTTTGCACCGCCGTATGAATGATGCGGCGCTCGTAGGGGTTCATCGGCTCCAGCGAGGTGCTTCTGCCGGTTTTCGCTGCTTGAATGGCGGCCTTGCGCGCCAGACCGGACAAGGTCTTTTCCCGCTTTTCACGATAGTTGCCGATGTTGATGGAAATGCGCTGATACGCGCCGCCACCGCGGTTGGCAACCAGGCTGGTCAAATACTGGAGCGCGTCCAGCGTGTCGCCGCGGCGACCGATAATGAAGCCGAGGTCCTCGCCCTCCAGCGACAGCACACAGTGGTCGTTTTCCGTTGTCGCGGTCACCTTGACATCGGACACGCCCATTTTGGCAAGCACATTTTCCAAAAAAGCCACGGCGGTCGCCGCCGCGTCCTTTTCACGGACGGTGGCGCGAATTTTGGCAGACACGCCGCCAAACAATCCCAGCACCTTCTTTTGCGGCTCCTGCAGTACCTCGACGTCCAGCTCGTCCGCCGTTACCTGTAGCTCCTCCGCCGCAAGCTCGATCGCCTTTTCGATCGATTCTGCTTCCTTAATCAGTTCTTTCTGCACGACAAATTATCCTTTCTCAACGGAACCGTTTTCCGTTTTATCTGCTTCTTCCTCCGTCGGCTCTTCCGAAGTCTCGTCCGCCTTCTCCGCTTCCGGCTCTTCTGCCTGCGGCTTAGGCTTTGACGTCTTTTTCTTCGCTCCGTTTTTGCCTTCGTCCTCTTTGATCTGACGGGCAAGCTCCCGCTGTTCACGCGCGCGCGCCTCGGCAAGCCGTTTCTTGTCCTCCTGCTTTTTGCGGCGGCGCTCCTCGTATTCCTGTTCGGCCTGTGCGCGAATCTTCGCCGGATTATAAATCTGATTCAGCACAAACGTCTGCAACAAGGCGATCAGGTTGGAGCAAATCCAGTACAGACCGACGGCACCGGGGACACTGAATGCGATAAACAGCGAGATACCCGGCATCATCACCAGCATCATGGCGTTGGAGCAACCCTGCCCCTGCTGTACCTGTCCTTTGGTCGTCTGCTTCTGATAATACAGCGACAGCAGGCTGGACAGCAACGCCGTAATACCGGAAATCAGCGGAACCAGCCACAACCAGCCGAATTGATCCTTCGGCATTGCCAGCATATTCATACCGAACAGGGTAAAATCCTGTTCCTGCATTTCGACGATGTATTCATCGATCTGCGCGGCGGTGTATTTCGCCTTGTCGCCGTCTTTGATCTCCGCCAGCGCGGTTCTTACACAGTCCTCATATTTTTCTTCATTGATATTCTGCAAAATCCGCAGCTCGCGGTAATAGCCGCTGTCGGAAAAATAATTCTTATCGAAGTGATTCGTATTCTGCAACGCCGTTGCCGTGGTATCGATAACGTCCTTCGGAACGGAGGTCATGTGCGACAGCGGCGAATAAATGGCAAATACCACGCCGAACAGGACGATCATCTGCACGATCATCGGCAAGCAACCGGCGGTCATGCTGACGCCGTGCTTTTCGTACAGCGCCATTTGCTTTTCCTGTAGCTTTTTCGGGTCTTTTGCGTATTTTTTCTGAAGTCGCTCCAAACGCGGTGCCAAACGCGCACGGTCTGCCTGCCCCTTCTGTGTTTTCAGCGACAGCGGAAACAGCAGCAGACGCACCAAAAAGGTGAAAATGAAAATGGCGAGAAAGTAGTTTTTGACCAGGTCAAAGATCAGACCCAGTACATAGCCGAACGGTGTTCCCAAAAAACTAAACAGTTGCATAGTGCCTCCTAGTTAGGTTTATTTTTTTCCTGTTTTTCCGGAACAGGATCATACCCGTGCCCACCCCAGGGATTACAGCGACAAATTCGTTTGATTGCCAACCAACTGCCTTTACAGGCGCCGAACCGTTCGATTGCCTGGATCGCATAGGAGGAACAGGTGGGGACGAACCGGCAAGTCGACGGAAAACGCGGAGAAATCCATTTTTGATAACCGCGGATACAACGAATCAGCAGGCGCTTCATGATAATAACCCTGCTTTTTTGAGCTGTTGACACATCACCTCGTACAGTGCCGTGCTGGTACTGCCGACGGTGGCTGCACGTGCGACAAACACCAAATCCCAACCACCGGAAAGCTGCGGATACAGACGACGGTACGCCTCCCGTATGATTCGGCGGCAACGATTGCGCTGTACGGCGTGTCCCACCTTTTTGCCGGTGGTAATGCCGATCCGCACTGTTTTTTCCCGGTTTTTACGAACATAGAGAACCAACAGCGGACTTACATACACCTTGCCGTGGTAGTAAGCCGTGCGGAAATCCTTGTTCTGCTTGATTGTGCATAGTTTTGTCATACGTATTTCTCCCGGCTATAAAAAAGAGCCACACGAGGTGGCCCTTTTTAATAGGTGAGATGTTTTCTACCTTTCGCTCTGCGGCGAGCCAGCACCTTACGGCCATTGGCAGTTGCCATTCTTTTGCGGAAGCCGTGTTCCATTTTACGATGTCTTTTCTTGGGCTGATATGTACGAAACATGGTTCTACCCCCTTTCGCCCTTGCGAGACTCTATTATATAACATTACTACCATAAAAGTCAACAGAAATTTATGGTTTTTTCCGTTTCACGGATTTATAAAGGGTATTTTTTGTTTTTATCCCTTTTAACGGGCTTTTTTCGCGTTTTCGTCAAAGTGCCTATTCCTTTACGGCAAAAACAGAAAAATCAAAAAATCACGCAAAAAATGATTGTAATTGCTATCCTTCTGTGATATACTATATTATGTATTGTAACCTATATTATATAGGAAGTGTTTCACCTTCAAAGGAGTCTAAATTTATGGAAAGCATCAAGGAAGCCTGGTCGGGTATTTTGGAATATCTTCATCAGCAGCCCGACATTAGCGAGGTTGCCTACAACATGTGGATCAAATGTATTGAACCGCTCAGTATCGAGGGCAGCTCCGTGGTTTTGCAGGTACATACCGGCTTTCAGCGTACCATTATTTTAAGCCAATACGCCGATAAAATCAAGAACGCGTTTCACCAGGTGCTGGGAATCCCGTTTGACCTGACCGTCATATCCGAGGACGCCGACGCGGCAAAGGAAGAGGTAGAGCTGCCGAAGGCGGAAAATATTTTCGGTCAGCGCCCCTCCGACTACGAATATTCGTTTGAAAACTTCGTGGTCGGCCCCTCCAATAAATTTGCTCACGCCGCATCACAGGCGGTGGCACTCAAGCCGGCAAGCTCCTACAACCCGCTGTTCATCTACGGCGGCTCCGGTTTAGGAAAAACACACCTGATGTTCGCCATTTGCAACGAAATCCGTAAGCACTCGCCGGATATGCGTATTTTGTATACCAAGGGCGAGGATATGACGAACGAACTGATTGAGGCTCTGCGAAACAATGCCACCATCGAGTTCCGTGCCAAATATCGCCGGGTGGACATTCTTCTGATCGACGATATTCAGTTTATCGCCGGTAAGCTGAGCACACAGGAGGAATTTTTCCACACCTTTGACGCTCTGCATCAGGCGAACAAGCAGATCGTGCTCACCTCTGACCGCCCTCCGCGCGAAATCGCTGCGCTGGAGGAGCGTCTCCGCACGCGGTTTGAAATGGGTCTGTTGGCCGACATACAGCCGCCGGATTTGGAAACGCGTATCGCGATTATCAAGCGCAAGGCTCAGCTGTTGGAGCTGGATTTGAACGACAGCATTTGCGAATACATTGCTTCACAGCTCAAGAGCAATGTGCGTCAGCTGGAGGGTGCCGTGCGCCGTATGCAGGCACAGTGTCTGCTGGAGGGCGATCACCCCTCCATGATGACTGCGCAGGCGGCTATCCGCGATATTAAAAATGACAATCAGCCCATACCGATCACCGTGGAGCGTATTATCAATGAGGTGGCGCGCACCATGTCGGTCACTCCGGATGACATCCGTTCCAACAAGCGCTCTGCCACCATTTCCTCGGCGCGTCAGGTGGCGGAATACGTGGTTCGTAACATTACCGGCCTGCCCATGAAGAATATCGGTGAGAAATTTGGTGGTCGTGACCATACCAGTGTGGTTTATGCCATCCAAAAGGTGGAGGAAACCATGGAGAAAAACCCCAGCTTCAAGGGCCTTGTCAACGATATTATCAAAAACATCTCCGATTCCTGATGTGAAATATTCGGTGAAATCCCGGTGAATCGGCGGTGGACGAATGTGAATAGCGTTCTTTGTTTTTTCACAAGTCCTTCACCTTTCACTCACCGCTTTTCACCGCGTGTGAACAACCAAAAATGTTTTCACCTCTGTCCCAATTTTCTCCGCCGTCCTTTCACAACCGCTTAACGGCGAAAAACCGCATCACGGCGGCAATTTTCCCGCTTTTTCACAAATTCACCGCCCCTACTATTACTACTAAAAAAGTATATTATTTTTATTAAATAAAGACTGTAAAGCTTTATCTGATGAAAGGAAGTTTGCTATGCGTATTCGTTGTAACCGTCAGGCCTTGGCAGAAGCCGTCAACAATGTGCAGCGAGCCGTCGCGTCCAAATCCGCCTTACCGGCACTGGAGGGAATCCTTCTGCGTTCCTCGGCATCGTCGCTGTTTTTGGCAGGCTACGATATGGAGCTGGGAATTACCACGACAATAGAAGCCGAGGTGGAGGAGGCTGGCAGTGTCGTGCTGACGGCTAAGCTGTTTTCGGAAATCCTGCGTCGCTTGCCGGCGGAGGAGGTCACGATCGAAAGCAATGAAAAGAACAACACGGTGATTCGCAGCGGCAATTCGGAATTTACCATCATCGGATTTTCTTCGGTGGATTATCCGGAGCTGCCGACGATCAATAACGGTGCGGCACTGACGATACCGCAGAATATGCTCAAGAGCATGATTCGTCAGACATTGTTTGCCGTGGCACAGAACGATACCCGTCCGGTGCACACCGGTGTGCAGTTTGAAATCAAGGATCAAACGTTGCGTTTGGTCGCGGTGGACGGTTCCCGTTTAGCTATGCGCTCGGAGCCGGTTAAGAGCACGGAGGAGCTGCAGTTTGTTGTTCCCGGCAAAACGCTGAACGAAGTGCTGAAGCTGTTGAGCGAAGAAGACGAGCCGCTGTATATCACGGTGGGTGTGCGCCACATCATCATGGAAATCGGCGGCTATTCGGTGTTTTCCCGGTTGCTGGACGGCGAATTTTTGCCGTATCGCAAGGCGATCCCCACACAGGCGAGCACGACGATTCGCCTGAATACGCGTTCTCTGATCGACGCCGTGGATCGCGCTTCGCTGGTGATTAACGATCGCCTGAAGTCTCCGCTGATCTGCCGGTTTAAGGACGATCGCATTTCGCTGTCGTGTATCACGGCGTTGGGCAGTGTGAACGACACCGTGGAGGCTAAAATCGACGGTCGTCAGGAGGAAATGGGCTTTAACAGCCGCTTTTTGCTGGATGCTCTGCGGAATACCGAAAGTGACGAGATCGTTATCGAGCTGAGCGGAACTCAGTCTCCTATGAAAATTTTACCGACGGAGGGCGACGGCTTCCTGTTTTTGGTGTTGCCGGTGCGGTTGAAGCGCGTATGATACAGAAAATACATACGGAGTTTATCCGATTGGATACGTTGATGAAGCTGGCCAGCCTGACGCCGACGGGCGGACAAGCCAAGGAGCTGATTCAGGCGGGAAGGGTATCGGTCAACGGCGAAGGCTGTACACAACGCGGAAAAAAACTGCGTCCCGGTGATTGCGTGACATTCGGGAAAAATACGGTTGAGATCGTCGGAGAATAGGAAGGATCGCGCATGCAAGTAACCCGACTGACCTTTGAAAGCTATCGCAACCTGTTGCCCGGCTGTTGGGAGCCGGACGCCGGCGTAAACGTGATCGTCGGTGAAAATGCCCAGGGAAAAACCAATCTGCTGGAGGCACTGTGGCTGTTTACCGGCGGAAAGAGCTTTCGCGGTGCCAAGGACAGCGAGCTGACCTGCTTTGGTGAAGAACAGTGCCGGCTTACGATGGAGTTTCATGCCGCAAATCGGGAGCAACAGGCGGAAATTACCGTAAAAGGGCGGCGCACCGCATCACTGAACGGCGTGTCGTTGTCGTCGGCCTCCAAGCTGGCAGGTAATTTTTGCGGCATCGTGTTTTCGCCGGTGCACTTATCCTTAATCAAGGGTGGCCCGCAGGAGCGCCGCCGTCTGATTGACGGCGCGTATTGTCAGCTACGGCCGCTGTACATTCGCACCATGACTGAGTATGCCCGTATTTTGGCACAGCGCAACGCCTTTTGTAAGCAAAAGGGCGGAGGCGGTGCCGAGCTGTTGGATTTGTGGGATCGTCAGCTGGCACAAACCGGTTGTCGGCTGATTCACGCCCGACAGCATTATATTCAAAAAATGACACCGGTCGCTCAGGAGATTTACCGGGGTCTTTCCGGTGACAGAGAGACGTTTGACGTGCGGTATCTTTCATCCGTTGACGGCTGTGAAGAAAAAACCGCACCGGAAATTGCCGCCGCCCTGTTTGAATCTCTGCAACGGCATCATCACGATGACCTCACGGCAGGCTTTACCACGGTTGGGCCGCATCGGGATGATATGGAGGTATTGATCGACGGTCGTCCGGCGCGAAGCTACGGCTCGCAGGGACAACAGCGTTCGGCGGTGCTGGCGATCAAGCTGGCAGAGGCCGTGCTGTTGGAGGAAGTCATGGGGGAGCGGCCGATCGCCTTACTGGATGACGTGATGAGCGAGCTGGACGGCTCGCGACAGGAATATATTTTGAACCATTTGCGTGATTGGCAGGTATTTATCACCTGCTGTGAATCGACTCCGTTGATGCAAATGCGCGGTGGACGGCAATTCTGCATGAAGCAGGGAAAGCTTTCCACCATTTAACGGTAGGTTGTGGGAAAGAGGAGCCGTATGTACTTATTTTTAGGACAGGACACCGTGGTTCCGTTACGGGAAGTGGTGGGGATTTTCGATATGGATAATACCACTGTCTCCAAAAGCACGCGAACCTTTTTGTCCGAGGCCGAACGGCGCGGCGAAGTGATTACTGTCAGCAGTGAGCTTCCGAAAAGCTTCATCGTCTGTGAATCGAAGGCAAAGGGAAGAACCGTATATATATCGCAGATTTCCTGTGCTACCCTGCTCAAACGGGCAGAGGCACTGCGCTTAAATTAAGAATGAGAGGTTAGCCGAAATGAGCACCGAGCTGGAAATGGATTTGGAACTGGAAAATGAAATGACCCGTGCGGAGAATAAGCCGTACGACGAGAGTCAGATCCAGGTGTTGGAGGGTCTGGAGGCGGTACGGAAGCGCCCCGGTATGTATATCGGGTCTACCGGGCCGCGCGGTCTTCATCACCTGGTGTATGAAATTGTCGATAACTCAATCGACGAGGCGTTGGCCGGATTCTGTACTCATATCGAAGTGGAAATTCTGCCGGGCGATGTGATTCAGGTTCGCGATAATGGCCGCGGTATTCCGGTCGGTATTCATGAAAAAATGGGGATTCCCACGGTCACGGTCGTATTGACAGTCCTGCACGCCGGCGGTAAATTCGGCGGCAGCGGTTATAAGGTGTCCGGCGGTCTGCACGGTGTCGGTTCTTCGGTGGTAAACGCACTGTCCGAATGGCTGGAGGTGGAGATCTCCCGTGAGGGAAAGATATTTGCCCAGCGGTTTGAGCGCGGCAATGCCGTTTCCGAGCTGAACGTCATCGGTACCTCGGAAAGCGATGGTACGCTGATTCGCTTCAAGGCCGACCCGTTGATCTTTACCGATACCACGGAATATGAATACGAGGTGCTGGAAAAGCGGTTGCGTGAGCAGGCATTTTTGAATGCCGGTTTGAAAATCACGCTGACCGACCGCCGCGACGAAGAAAACATCGTGGAAAAGGTGTTCTGCTACGAGGGCGGTATTTCTTCGTTCGTTGATTTTATGAACAAGACGCGCGGCTATCAGCCGTTGCATGACTCGGTGGTACACATTTCCGGTGCCAAGGACGATTCGATTGCCGAAGTCGCTTTTCAGTACAACGACAGCTACAACGAAAATATCATTTCGTTTGCCAATAACATCCACACCGTGGACGGCGGTACGCACGAAAACGCCTTCAAGCTCACCATCACGCGCATTTTGAACGATTATGCGCGTCGGCACGGTATGCTCAAGGAGGCCGATGCCAACCTGAAGGGCGACGACGTGCGTGAAGGCTTGGCGGCAGTCATCAGCGTCAAGCTGAAGGATGCACAGTTTGAGGGTCAAACGAAGGCAAAGCTCGGTAATACCGCGATGGGAACGCTGGTCACACAGCTTCTCAACGAAAAGCTGACCCCGTATCTGGAGGAAAATCCGGCCGTTGCCAAGGGTATTTTGGAAAAATCCATCAATGCCGCCCGCGTGCGCGAAGCGGCACAGCGTGCCCGTGAGCTGGCTCGTAAAAAAACCGGCCTGTCGTCCACGCGTATGCCGGATAAGCTGGCCGACTGCATCTGGAGCGACGCCGACCGCACCGAGCTGTATATCGTCGAGGGCGATTCGGCAGGCGGCTCCGCGATTCAGGGACGCGATCGTAACTTCCAGGCGATTTTGCCGTTGTGGGGTAAAATGCTGAACGTGGAAAAAGCACGACTGGATAAGGTATACGGCAACGAGAAGCTCATTCCCGTTGTAATTGCTTTGGGTTGCGGCATCGGTGACGATTTTGATATTTCCAAGCTGCGGTACGGCAAGGTCATCATCATGGCCGATGCCGACGTGGACGGCTCGCACATCTGTACGCTGTTGCTCACCTTCTTTTTCCGCTATATGCGCCCGTTGATCGACGAGGGGCACGTGTATATTGCCCAACCGCCGCTGTTTAAGGTTTCCAAGGGCAAGCAGGTGCGGTACGCCTTCTCGGACGCGGAGCGCGACAAGTATATCGCCGAGCTGGGCGGTAACGCCGATGTTCAGCGCTATAAGGGTCTTGGTGAAATGGACCCGGAGCAGCTGTGGGAAACCACCATGGACCCGGCCTTCCGCACCATGCTGCGTGTGGAATTGTCCGATGCGGCGGCGGCCGATGAAACATTTACTATTCTGATGGGTGATAAGGTAGAGCCGCGCCGTGAATTTATCGAGCGCAACGCGCAGTATGTATCGAACCTGGATATTTAACGAGGAATACTTATGGAGCAATCTGTCCGCTCAACCGAATATGCGGTTGGTCTCAGCCGCGAAGAATACATTTATTCACAAGCCCTGACCGCACGGGCGTTTCGGGGCAAATATTTATTCGGCAGTCGCCTGTTTTCCGCCGGCATGATGGTGCTGTGCGTGCTGGCGGTGCTGTGCGATCGTCTGGTCGGCGGTTCGTGGGACGTGTCCCTGCTGATACTGGTGGCGCTGATGATTGCCGCGGAGCTGTGGGTATTTTTGGCGACACCGCGGCAGATTCGCCGCCGCAACGGGCATATTTATGACCAGACCCGTTTCAAGGGACACTCGTTCGACGGTGTGATCACCGTGGACAACGACGGTATTGTCAAAAGAACGCAAGGAGAGCAAACGTCGATTCCGTTTTCGCGGTGCTTTGCGTTTATCGAGGATACCGAAATGATGCTGTTTTGTGTCAACGGCGGGAAATGCATCGTCATTCCCAAGCGGTTTTTGACCGGCGAGGACGCCGAGCTGACGCGTAAAGCGGCGCTGGCAACGATGGCGCCGGCGCGGTGCTATTTGTTTGGCGAGGTCCATGCCGAGTTGACCGCACGACTGCCGTTGCCGGATGAAAACCCGTTGCCGGAGGAGCCGTTGCTTCAAATCGGGACAAGCTATACCGCCCGTGAAATACGGTCGCGGCTGTTGGATTCCGCCTTGCGTGTCTACGCGCAAAAGCTCCCGCAAAAAACGATGGTCGCCGTGTTGATAACGGTGTTTGCGTATTTCTGGTTTTCCGTTGCCACCCTGCACACCTTTTTGCTGTGCTCGGTGCTGTTATTTTTGTTCAGCTTGTTCGGTGCCCTGCTGCGTGCCGGACACGTGGCAACCAAGCTGTCCGGGTCCTCGGAAAATGTCGCGAGCTTCGTGTTTACCGATACCGCCATTCTCATTCGTGAGATGTCCTCGGAAACGCTGACGATACCGTGGGAGTGCATCACCCGTGCGATCAACGCACCGAACGAGGTGGAATTCTACGTAAACGGGGAAAAGGCATTTACGATTCCCAAGCGTTGCGTGGAGGATATGACACAGCTCAGTCAGATCGTCGATGCCCACCTGTCGGCAGGATAAAGAGGGGGAGACGGATGGACTATCAACAGCCCTGTTACGGTCCCACAGAAAACCCCGACCGCCGGATCGCGGTGCTGGCCGGTGGTGAGCTGTCCCGTGCCGAGGCGCGGCGCTGGTATTTTGTTTTGTGCGAAAAGCGGGTGCTTTTGCCGGTGCTTGCGTT
>CAYQBP010000004.1:15328-20264 GCA_964415745.1 uncultured Eubacteriales bacterium | reverse complement strand
GGCGCTGGTATTTTGTTTTGTGCGAAAAGCGGGTGCTTTTGCCGGTGCTTGCGTTCTTCGTATCCCTTTTGTATGTGCCGGTTACGGCGGCTCTGCTGACGGAAGCGAGATTGACCGCGCCGGAGCGTATGATCGCCGCCGGAATACTTCTTGTCTCCGCCGTTTGGCTGTTTTTGGCGGCGTGGTTTCTGCTGACCTATCCGAAAAAGCAGGCTCGGCGGCGCTTTGCCGACTATGAAGCGGACGTCAAACGGCATCATTACGGCAGTCGAATCACGCTGTATGCCGACCGCGTGGAGATCACCTCGGTGCGCGGCACACGGTGTCTGCACTTTTCCGAGATCGAGCAGTGTGTGGAAACCGCGGACGGCTTTGCTCTGCTTCGGGATACAACCTGTCTGATTCTGCGAAGCCGTGACTTAATGGCGTACGACCTTCAGCTGGTTCGGGATTGCTTGGCAGAACGGCTGGCTCCGTCGGTCATGCATGGCAAGGGTCGGGCGCAGGCAGGTCTGCTTCAGCCCTTGCCTATTCCGCAATTTAACGGCACCGTCACACCGTTGACGTCCGCCGCCGTGCCGCTCAGAGCAACGACTCTGTATCGGCGCGAACGGAAAGCGCGTCTTCGTCGCCTACTGCTCACCGCCGAGCCGCTGGCGTGGATCGGCGGCTCGCTGACATCGGTTTTCATCGCGGCTACCGATTCCTTTTTACTTGACCTTCTGATCGGTATCGCCGGTTGGTCGGCGGGAATCATGCTCGTCGGGATCGGCGCGTTCTTCCTGTTTGATCGGCCGTGCCGCGAGGAGCTTCGGGTCGCCTTTGAGCCGGACGGCCTTCGCCTGAAGGCCGCCGACACCGAACGGTTTATTATCAAGGAGCGCGTGGGTCTCCAAATGGAAGAATCCGGTGTCACGCTTCACTTTTTACATCGAGAATCGCTGTTTATTCCGGCCGATGCCGTCGAGAACCTGTTCGTTCTTCGTACGTTGGTCGGTATCGAATAAAAGAATGTTCCTAACGGACAGTTAAAGGAGAAACGGTCATGGAAGAACAAAACACCGTACAGAACAAGCTGATCAACGTGGATCTGGAAAAGCAAATGAAAAAGAGCTTTCTGGAGTATTCCATGTCGGTCATCGTGGCGCGTGCATTGCCCGATGTGCGTGACGGCTTAAAGCCGGTGCATCGTCGCATTCTGTACACCATGCACGAGCGAAATTTGACTCCGGATAAGCCGTACCGTAAGTGCGCCGATATTGTCGGTGCCGTGTTGGGTAGCTATCATCCGCACGGCGACGCCTCCGTTTACGACGCCATGGTGCGTATGGCGCAGGATTTTTCCCTGCGGTATCCGTTGATTGACGGTCACGGTAACTTCGGTTCGATCGACGGCCACCCGGCCGCCGCCTATCGTTATACCGAATCCCGCATGACCAAAATGTCGCTGGATATGCTTTCCGATATCGAAAAGGAGACGGTGGATTTTGTCTCCAACTACGATGACCGTCTGGAGGAGCCGGTGGTTTTGCCGTCGCGGTTCCCCAACCTGCTGGTGAACGGGTCTACCGGTATCGCCGTCGGTATGGCGACCAACATTCCGCCGCACAACCTGCGCGAGGTGGTGGACGGCATCTGTCTGCTGATCGACAATCCGGATGCCGGTCTGCCGGAGATCATGGAATGTATCAAGGGCCCGGACTTCCCGACCGGCGGCTTGATTATGGGCTATTCCGGTATTCGCGCTACATACGCGACCGGTCGCGGCCGCATCGTGGTGCGCGCCAAAACGGAGATCGAGGAGCATGGCGATCGGTATCGCATCGTCATTACCGAGATCCCGTATCAGGTGAACAAGCTGAATTTGGTAAAATCGATCATCGAACTTGCGGACGAAAAGCGCGTGGAGGGTATCCGCGACGTGGTGGACCACTCCAGCCGTGAGGGAATGCGGATCGTCATCGATCTGAAGCGAGACGCCAATCCGCAGGTGGTGCTGAACCAGCTGTTTGCCTTTACGCAGATGCAGGTCACCTTCGGTGCAATTATGCTGTCGCTGGTGGACGGCGTGCCGCGCGTGCTGACCCTGAAGGAAATGCTGGAGGAATATATCAAGTTCCAGTGTGAGGTCATTACCCGTCGGACGCTGTTCGATCTGCGGAAGGCGAAGGAGCGCGAGCACATTGTCGAAGCGCTGAAGATCGCGGTGGATTTTATCGACAAGGTGATCGAGATTATTCGCGGTTCGGCCGATTCCAACGAGGCCAAGCAGCGCTTGATGGAGGTCTTCGGCTTCGATGAAATCCAGGCGTCCGCCATTGTGGCGATGCGTTTGGGTCAGTTGTCCGGCCTGGAACGTCAAAAAATCGAGGACGAGTTGGCGGCATTGCGCGCCAAGATCGCCGAGCTGGAAGGAATTTTGGCGGACGAGCACAAGATCAAGGCAATTGTGAAGGACGAATGCCTCCGTATGCGTGATAAGTACGGTGACGACCGCCGCACGGAAATCTCCATGGTTTCCGGCGAGGTGGATATTGAGGACCTGATTCCGGAAGAGGAAAGTGTGCTGACCCTGTCTCAGCGTGGCTATATCAAGCGCCAGTCGCTGGATGAGTATAAATCACAGCACCGTGGCGGCAAGGGCATCAAGGGCACGACGAACCACGATGAGGATTATACCGAAACGATGTTTCTCTGCTCCAGCCACGATATGGTCATGTTCTTCACCACCTCCGGGCGCGTGTATCGCCTGAAGTGCTATGAGGTTCCGGAGGGAACACGTACCTCGCGCGGTATGAATATCATCAACCTGTTGCCGCTGGCCGCCGATGAAAAGGTCAGCGCCATGATCCGTGTGACTGACTTTAACGCAGATCAGTATTTGTGCATGATAACGCGCAAGGGCATCATTAAGCGGACGCGTCTGGACGCGTATTCCAATGCGCGCAAGAGCGGACTGATCGCCGTTGACCTCGACGAGGGTGACGAGCTGGCATGGGTGCAGCTGACCGATGGATACCAGCAGCTGTTGGTCGGTACACGGCAGGGCATGGCAATTCGTTTTGACGAAAACGATGCCCGTGTTGTGGGACGAACGGCGCGCGGCGTGAAGGCGATCACACTGGCCGAGGACGACGAGGTCGTCGGCATGGCGGTGTGTGAGCCGGATAAGCTGTGGCTGACGGTCAGCGAAACGGGCTATGGCCGTTTGAGCGAGCTGACGGATTACCGTGTGCAGTCGCGCGGCGGCAAGGGCTTGACGAACTATCACACCGAGGAGTACGGCAACGTCGCGGCGGTGCGAATGGTATCGCTGGATGAGGATATCATTATGATCTCGGCCGGAGGCATCATGATTCGTCTGCCTGTCAGTGAAATTCGTCAATGCCGTCGTCCGTCAAAGGGTGTTACTATCATGAAATTCCGCGTGGCCGGCGATCGCATCGTGTCGTTGGTGCAAACGCCGCACGAGGACGAGAGTGAAGCCGAAGCCGCCACCGACGGCGAGGCTGCTCCGGCGGAGGAGACGACAGCCGGGGAATGATCCGCAAAGGAGGGATCGGTATGGCTCACGTGATCGCGGCGATTTCCACGCCGATCTCTGCGGCCGGGCTGGGCGTTATCCGCGTGTCCGGCGATGAAGCGGTTTCGGTGGCCGAAGCCGTGTTTCGCCCACTGTCAAAGGCGCGTTCGCTGTCACAGCTTGCCGGGTATCAGGCGGCCTACGGCCATGTGTTCGACGCCGACGGCGTGATCGATGAATGCGTGGCGCTGGTGTTTCGTGCACCGCACAGCTATACCGGCGAGGACGTGGTGGAGCTGTCCTGTCACGGCGGCGTGTATCTGTTACAGCGCACCCTGCGTGCTTTGCTGGAGGCAGGCGCCGCTCCGGCGCAGGCCGGCGAATTTACCAAGCGCGCCTTCCTTCATGGAAAGCTCGACCTGACAAGGGCCGAAGCGGTTATGGAGCTGATCGGTTCACAGGGACGCTTGGCGGCAAAAACCGCGTTGGCAACGCGCGAAGGCGCAGTGTTTCGCAAGCTGATGCCGGTCCGGGAAGTGCTGATCGGCTTGCAGGCGCAGATCGCGGCGTTCGTGGATTATCCTGATGACGATATTCCCGAGCTGGAACCGGTAGCGTTGGAAGCCGAGCTGGTTCGTGCGCTGGATTCGCTAAAGCAGCTTTTGGCAACCTACGATGCCGGACAGGTATTGCACCACGGTGTGGACACGGCGATCGTCGGCAGTCCCAATGTGGGAAAGTCCACGCTGATGAACTGTCTTTCCGGGTACGACCGCAGTATTGTCACGGCCGTTGCCGGTACCACGCGAGACGTGGTGGAGGAAACCGTGCGCGTGGGGGAAATTTGCCTGCGCCTGTCCGATACGGCGGGTATCCACGCGACCGATGACGCCGTGGAAGCCATCGGCGTTACCCGTTCGCATGAGCGGCTGAAACGGGCGGCACTGATTTTGGCGGTGTTCGATTCCTCCCGTCCTTTGACTGAGGACGATCGCACGCTGATCGATGAGCTACCGGCCGATACGACAATTGCGGTAATCAACAAGCAGGATTTGCCTCAAAAAATCAACGATGGGTTGATTACAAGTAAATTTCAACATACAGTATATATGCAGGCAGACTCCGGAGGTGGACGGCAGGCGCTGGAAGCGGCGATCGCCGAGGTGACCGGCGTGTGTCGGCTGGACGAAGCGGAGCCGGTGCTGGCAACAGAGCGACAGCGCGATTGTGTTCGCCGCGCCGCCGTGGCGCTGCAGGAAGCGTTGGATGCAATCCGCTGTGGATTGTCGCAGGACGCGGTCGGCGTCAGCATTGACGGCGCACTGGCCGCATTGCTGGAACTGACCGGCGAGCGTGTCACGGAAGCCGTCGTGGACGGCATCTTCGCCCGGTTTTGTGTGGGAAAATGATAAC
>CAYQBP010000004.1:7943-15228 GCA_964415745.1 uncultured Eubacteriales bacterium | reverse complement strand
ACGGAAGCCGTCGTGGACGGCATCTTCGCCCGGTTTTGTGTGGGAAAATGATAACGAAAGAGCCGCAGGCAACGCCTGCGGCTCTTGTTCCGTTTTATAGGTTATTTGGCGATCAGCGTTTGTCCGTCCATTTCGGCAGGCTGCTCCATGCCGAGAATTTCCAGCATCGTGGGAGCAATATCGCACAGCCGTCCGCCCTCGCGCAGGGTGCAGTCGTGGCCGACAACACAGAACGGGACCGGATTGGTGGTGTGCGCCGTGAAGGGCGAACCGTCGGTATCGACCATGCGATCGGCATTGCCGTGATCGGCGGTGATGAGCGCAACGCCGCCCATTTCCAAAACGGCGTCCACCGTTTTTCCGACGCAGGAATCCACCGCTTCCACCGCCGACTTGGCGGCATCAAACACACCGGTGTGTCCCACCATGTCGCAGTTGGCGTAGTTCAGAATGATCACATCGTACTTGCCGGAGCGGATACGCTCTACAACCGCGTCGCACACGGGGTAGGCGCTCATTTCCGGTTGCAGGTCGTAGGTGGCGACCTTCGGAGAGTTAATCAGCACGCGATCCTCACCGGGGAATTCACGCTCTACGCCGCCGTTAAAGAAGAACGTTACATGAGCGTATTTTTCCGTTTCGGCAATGCGGAGCTGAGTCAGTCCGTGCTTTCCGAGATATTCTCCCAACGTGTTGGTGAGAGACTGCGGCTTGAAAGCAACCTGCACATTGGGCATCGTGGCGTCGTACTGCGTCATGCAGACGTAGGTGAGCGGGAAGAAGCCGCCCTTGCGCTCAAATCCGCTGAAGTCCGGGTCTACGAAGGTGCGCGTGATTTCGCGCGCACGGTCGGGACGGAAGTTGAAGAACACCACGCTGTCACCGGCGTGAATCATACCGTCGGTGTCGCAAACCGTGGGAACCACAAATTCGTCGGTGACACCGGCGTCGTAGGAAGCGGCCATCGCCGCCACCGCGTCGGCATTGTGCTCGCCTTCACCGTATACCATGGCTGCGTAGGCTTTTTCCACGCGCTCCCAACGGTTGTCGCGATCCATGGCATAATAGCGACCCATGACGGTGGCGATGCTGCCGACGCCCAGCGAATCGAGCTTGTCCTGCAACGCCGCCACAAAATCCTTGCCGGAGGTGGGGGGGACGTCGCGGCCGTCCATCAGGCAGTGTACGAAAATGTTATTGACACCGGAGGTCTTTGCCATATCCAGCAGGCCGAACAGGTGATTGAGGTGGCTGTGTACGCCGCCGTCGGACAGCAGACCGATCAGATGAAGGGCGTGCGTTTTGGCGTTGTCCATCGCCGCGCAGAGGGCCTCGTTCTTCTGGAAATCGCCGTCCTGAATGGACTTGGTGATGCGGGTCAGCTCCTGATATACCACGCGGCCGGCGCCGATGTTGGTGTGACCGACCTCGCTGTTACCCATCTGTCCGTCGGGCAGACCGACATCCATGCCGGAAGCACCGATCGAGGTGAAGGGGTTTTCCGCAAACAGGCGGGACAGATGGGGAGTGGCGGCGGCGTGGATCGCATTGCCTTCCGTGTGCGGGTCCAGACCGAAGCCGTCCATGATGATGAGAACCAGGGGTTTTTTCATCGGGATACCTTCCTTTCAGATGAAACGGGCGCAAGACCCGAAGGAGTCCTGCGCTCGCTTGAAAATGCTATTATTTCGCCGCGGCAACAATGGTGGCGAAGTCGGCCGGCTTCAGCGAAGCACCGCCGATTAGGCCGCCGTCCACATCGGGCTGTGCCAGCAATTCGGCGGCATTGGCGGCATTCATGGAGCCGCCGTACTGAATAGTCAGTGCCGAGGCCGCCGAAGCGGTGTACAGCTCTGCCACGACGTTGCGAATGAGAGCGCAAACCTCGTTCGCCTGTGCGGCGGTGGCGGTACGACCGGTTCCGATCGCCCATACCGGCTCATACGCGATGATGACGCGCTTGAGCTCTTCTTCGGAAACACCGCCGAGAGCGATTTTGGTCTGCATGGCAACGATCTCGCCGGTGATGCCCTGCTCACGCTGCTCCAAGTATTCACCGACACACAGAATGAGCGTCAAGCCGGCGTCCAGAGCGGCGCGCATCCGCTTCTGCACGGTGATGTCCGTATCACCGAAATAGGTGCGGCGCTCGCTGTGACCGAGGATGACGTAGCCGACGCCCATGGCCTTGAGCATTTCCGCGGAAATCTCACCGGTGTACGCACCGGACTTTTCCCAGTGGCAGTTCTGCGCCGCAACGCCGATTTTACTGCCGCGAACGGCTTCCAGAGCCGCCGGCAGATCGACAAAGGGGACACCGACGATGACATCGCAGGCCGCGTCGGCAACCTGTGGCTTGATCGCTTCGATCAATTCGGTAGCTTCTGCCGGGGTCTTGTTCATTTTCCAGTTGCCGGCAATCACGTATTTACCCATGTTAATCTCTCCTTATTTATCGCTCATGGCCACGATACCCGGAAGCTCTTTGCCCTCCAGGAACTCCAGCGACGCACCGCCGCCGGTGGAAATGTGGCTCATCTTATCGCCGTAGCCCAGCGTGTTGACAGCCGCCGCGGAGTCGCCGCCGCCGATGATGGTGGTAGCGTCGGTTTCGGCCAGCGCCTTGGCAACGGCAATGGTGCCGGCGGCGAGGGTCGGGTTTTCAAAAACGCCCATCGGGCCGTTCCACACGACGGTCTTGGCGGATTTTACTTCGTTGGCAAACAGCTCCGCTGTTTTGGGGCCGATGTCCAGACCCATGTGGTCGGCAGGAATGGCGTCTGCCGCGACAACCTCCACGTCCACGGGGGCGTCGATCGGGTCCGGGAAATCCTTGGCAACCTTGCAGTCGATCGGCAGGAGCAGCTTAACGCCCTTCGCTTCGGCGCGAGCGAGCATCTCGCGGCAATAGTCGATCTTCTCGTTGTCCAGCAACGAGGTGCCGACGGTGTAGCCCTTGGCGGCGAGGAAGGTGTATGCCATGCCACCGCCGATGATGAGGGTGTCGGCCTTGTTCAGCAGGTTCTCAATAACATTCAGCTTGTCCGCTACCTTGGCGCCGCCGAGAATGGTGACGAACGGACGAACCGGGTTCTCCACGGCGTTGCCGAGGAACTGAATTTCTTTGGCCATCAGGTAGCCGTTGGCGGATTCCTCCACGAACGAGGCGACGCCGACGGTGGAGCAGTGAGCGCGGTGTGCGGCACCGAACGCGTCGTTGACAAACAGATCGGCGAGAGAAGCCAGCTCACGGGAGAAGGCTTCGCCGTTTTTGGTTTCTTCGGCGCGATAACGGGTATTCTGCAGAAGCACCACGTCGCCGTCCTTCATTTCGGCGACTGCTTTTTTGGCGTTGTCGCCCACGACGGTATCATCGGCGGCAAATACGACCGGACGGCCGAGCTTTTCTTCCAGGCGCACGGCAACCGGTGCCAAGGACAGCTCCGGCTTCGGTTCGCCCTTCGGCTTGCCAAGATGCGAGCACAGGATGACCTTCGCGCCCTGATCGAGGAGATACTGGATCGTCGGCAGAGCGGCCACGATACGGTTTTCATCGGTGATGACACCGTTCTTCAGCGGCACGTTGAAGTCGCAACGGACAAGAACACGCTTGCCCTGAACCTTCAGATCTTCCACTGTTTTTTTGTTTAAGAGATTCATGCGGATTCCCCTTTCATACTTTCGGGCGTTTCACTTCGCCGGAAGGAAACCCCATACACGGTTTATTTTACTCTTTTTCGGAACGTATTTCAAGTGCTACGCACAAAAAAGCAGGAAAATTCTGCAACAGACTGCCCGGCAGGGGGTCAGGAGCGGAATTTTCGATGGTGGCGCCGATTATAGCGAACCATCAAAAAGACATAGCCGCCGACCAGCAGGAGGATGATTGTCAAAATGAGAAGAATCCAGCCGGAAAACAGGAAGCGGCTGACCGAGGACCAAAACGCCTTCAAGCCACTGTAAGGCGCTTCTTCGGCGGCGGCAAGAGAAACCGACGCGATGCGTTCCCCGTCGAGCGACAGGTACAGCGTGCCGAGCACCTCACCCTTTTTGACCGGAGCCGAGACCTCTGATTTGGTATACACGATCTCACGGGTGAGCTGCTTCAGATCGGTTCCTTTCTTAACAACGGTGCTGACGTCCTCGGTGGGAACCAGCGAAACGTAGTCGCGGTCGGCGCAGTTGGCCACCGGCACACGCCCGACCGGCTCATTCTTTCTGATCAGCGATTCATACGAAAAATCCAGCAAGCCCCAGCGCAGAAGCAGGCGCGCGTCGCTGTATGCATGGTTGGTAAGCTTGTCCTGCTCGTCCTTCTTTTCGGCACCCATGACGACCGCCATGTAATCGTAGCCGTCCATGCGCCCGTATTCCACCAGGCTGATCTCGGTCAGCGTGCCGCCGGAATGACCGCCGACCGCGTATTTGTAATAGACGTCGGTGGTTTCGCGCAGCATATCGTTGCTGTTGGGCCAGCTGCGTGCCTTGCCGCCCGACACCGGCGTGGCGGTGTACTGTGTTAATTCCAGCATGGCGGCGGCTTCGGGATACTGCATTGCATAGCGCGTGAATGTCATGACGTCCCGCGCCGACATGTATTGGTTTTCGTCGTTGAGCCCCATGACGTTGGTGAAATGCGAATTGGTACAGCCAAGCTCCTGTGCGAAGGTGTTCAGCCCCTCTACAAACGCCTCCGGCGAACCGGACAGCTTGGTAGCGAGAGCTACCGCACAGTCGGCGGCGGTCTGAATACTGCACACCGTGAGCAGGTCGCGCAGGGTCCATGTTTCGCTGAAGTCCATCAATGCAACGTGCAGGCCGGTTCCGGCCACATAATGATTGAACAGGTACAGGGAGTAGGAGCCGGTCTCGGTGTCCATGTCCAATTCCTGCTCGGTAATCAGCTTCATGGAATAGCCGAGCAGGGCGACGCGCATCAGCGAGCCGGGCTGATAGCGAAGGTCGGCTTCCTTTTCATACAATATCACGTCCTGCTCCGGACGAATTCCCATGTACAGCAGCATGGCAGACGGCGAGACGATGGCTTCGTCCTCCGTTTCGGGGAATTCGTAGCGTAGTCCTTCGGCAGAAGCCGACAACACCGTTGTCAGCAAAAGCACAAAAAGGATCCCCACGCTCACAAGACGGCAAACAAGTCGGGAGTGTGACATGGCGGTGGCTCCTTATGGCAAAATTATTCAAAAATAAGCGTTGTGTTTGTGCAAACTTCCTTGATCTTATCGCGCAGTGTCAAAAAATCGGCAAAGGCGGCAGGCTTTTGGTTGGGGTTTCGCAGAATGGCGGCCGGGTGAAACATACCCATGTACAGGATGCCGTCCTTCTCAAAAAACTGCCCGTGCTGGCGCGTGACCTTGAAATCCGGCGAGATCATGCGAAAAGCCGCCACGCGGCCGAGGCATACGATGATTTTCGGCCGAATGTGGGCGATCTGGTCGGCGAGCCAGTGGGCACAGGCGTCCTGTTCCTCGGGCAGGGGATCGCGATTGTGCGGCGGACGGCACTTGACCATGTTGGCGATGTAGATGTTGTGCTTGCGCGACAGACCTACCGCCTCCAGCATGGTGTCCAACAGCTTTCCGCCGCGACCGACGAACGGCTCACCCTGCAGATCCTCGTTTTCGCCGGGGCCTTCTCCGATAAACAGAACCTCGGCGGCAGGGTTGCCGACGCCGAACACGACATGATGCCGCGTTTCGCACAGGCCGCAGGCGCGACAGGCTTGACAGGATTGCTCCAGGGCGAGAAATTCGGTTGCGTTCATAGTGTGGACCGCCTTTTATTATATAATACCATATTTATATGCTTTAGTGTACCACAAAGCGAAACAGAAGTAAAGCGGCGGATCAACTTTTTATGGCGAGTCGGGCGAAAGCCGTCGAGAAATTGTTTCATGTGAAACAATTTTGAAAAAACCTGCGTTGTTTTGCAAATTTCTCTTTTCATCCCGATAAAAATGTGCTATGATGGAGAACGATAAGAGGTGACAGTATGGGCAAGATCATTGCCGTGGTAAATCAAAAGGGCGGAGTCGGGAAAACCACCACCACCGTTAACCTGACCTCGGCCGTAGGCGCGGCAGGAAAGCGGTGCCTGCTGGTGGATTTGGATCCACAGGGCAATGCGACCAGCGGCGTCGGTATCGACAAGCGGCAATGCGCCGCGTCGGTGTACGAACTGTTGATCGGAAAGGGTGAGCCGGAAGCGGCGATCAAAGCAACGCCGTTCCGCAATGTGGAGGTTCTCCCGTCCAGCATACAGCTCGCCGGTGCCGAGATCGAAATGGTGGAGCTGAACCGTCGCGAAAGTCGGCTGAAGGCTGTGCTGGCGGCGGTTCGCGACCGGTACGACTACGTGTTTATCGACTGTCCGCCGTCGTTGGGGCTATTGACGCTGAATGCGTTGTGTGCCGCCGACACGCTGTTGGTGCCGATCCAATGCGAATATTACGCGCTGGAGGGCCTGTCACAGCTGATGGCGACGGTTCGTCAGGTCAAGCGGCTGTATAATCCTCAGCTGGAGCTGGAGGGCGTGCTGCTGACCATGTTTGACGGACGATTGAACCTGACACAGCAGGTGGTAGCGGAGGTCAAGCGCTTTTTCCCGCGCAAGGTGTTTGCCACGCCGATTCCGCGCAGTGTGCGGTTGTCGGAGGCACCCGGCTTCGGTAAGCCGATCAATTACTACGACAAGCATTCCAAGGGCGCGGCGGCATACGATAAGCTGGCGCAGGAATTGATAAACGGAAGGTGAGATGGCGGATGGCATCAAAGGTAGGAGGCCTCGGACGGGGGCTGGAGGCTTTATTTGTCGAAAACGCCGTGGAGGAACAGGGAAAAGCCGTTTCTCTGCGTATATCGGAGATCGAGCCGAACCGCGATCAGCCGCGTAAGCAGTTCGATGAAGCGGCGCTGGCGGATTTGGCGGCGTCGATCGAACAGCACGGTGTGCTGCAGCCCTTGCTGGTGCGCCCCATGCCGAACGGCAGATATCAGCTGGTTGCCGGTGAGCGCCGTTGGCGCGCTTCGCGCATGGCCGGGTTGACAGAGGTGCCGGTCGTTGTTCGGGAAATGACAGATCGGGAAGCGTCCGAGCTGGCGTTGATCGAAAATCTACAGCGTCAGGATTTGAACCCGATGGAGGAAGCGCTCGGCTACCGCACGCTGATGGAGCAATACGACATGACGCAGGAGGAAGCGGCGCGCGCCGTAAACAAATCCCGTCCGGCGGTGGCAAACGCATTGCGTCTGCTGAATTTGCCGGAGGA
>CAYQBP010000004.1:5114-7843 GCA_964415745.1 uncultured Eubacteriales bacterium | reverse complement strand
GGTCGCAAGGTGCGTGTGCAGGACAAGGGCAACGGCGGAACGTTGCAGCTGGAATTTTATTCAAAAGAGGATCTAACGGCATTGTGCAATCAAATAGTGCCGCGGTAATAAGAGAGGGAGATCAAGATGGTAGATATCAAATTGGTGCGTAGCGATCCGGATTTTGTCAAAGCGGCGGTACGCAAACGGGAAATGAATTTGGACACGGTGATCGATGAAATTCTGGAGATCGATGCCCAGCGTCGTCAGCTGTCGGGACAGACCGACGCGCTGAAGGCGGAGCAGAACGCCGCCTCCAAGCAGATTCCTCAGATCAAAAAGGCCGGCGGAGACGCTTCGGCGATCATGGCGGAAATGAAAGAGCTGTCCGCCAAGATCAAGGAGGCGGACGTCGCGATCGGCGAGCTGGAGGAAAAGCAGAAGTCGCTGTTGCTGTGCATTCCCAACCTGCCGGACCCCGACCTGAAGGCCGGCGGCAAGGAAAACAACGAGCCGGTTCACTATTTCGGTGAACAGCCGAAGTTTGATTTTCCGCTTCGTAATCACGTGGAGCTTTGCGAAAGCCTCGGCCTGATCGATTATGAGCGCGGTGCGAAGATCGCCGGTAATGGCTGCTGGATTTACCGCGGCATGGGCGCCCGACTGGAATGGGCAATCCTGAATTTCTTCATCGATGAGCACCTGCGTGACGGATACGAATTCATTTTGCCGCCGCACATGCTTGGCTATGAATGCGGTTACGTGGCCGGTCAGTTCCCCAAATTTGAGGACGAGGTGTACTGGATTCAAAATCCGACCAGCTCCGATCGGAAATTCATGCTTCCCACGGCGGAAACGGCGTTGGTCAACCTGCATCGGGACGAAATCCTGTCGCGCGAGGAGCTGCCGCGCAAATATATTGCGTATACGCCATGCTATCGCCGTGAAGCCGGCAGCTATCGCTCGGAGGAGCGTGGCATGATCCGCGGCCACCAGTTCAACAAGGTGGAAATGGTGCAGTACACCACCGCCGAAGGCTCGGATGCGGCGTTTGCCGAGCTGGTGGGCAAGGCGGAGCGCCTGGTTCAGAAGCTGGGCCTGCACTATCGCTTGTGCAAGCTCGCCGCCGGCGACTGCTCCTTCTCGATGGCGCGCACCTCGGATATTGAGGTGTGGATTCCCAGCATGGGCATTTACAAGGAGGTCAGCTCCGCGTCGAACGGTCGCGATTATCAGGCGCGCCGTGGCAACGTCAAGTATCGTGATGAAAACGGCAAGCTCCAGCTCGCCCACACGCTTAACGCGTCGGGTCTGGCGACCAGCCGTGTTATTCCGGCGCTGGTCGAGCAGTGCCAGAACGCGGACGGCTCCGTCACGGTGCCGGAGGTGCTTCGTCCGTATTTGGGCGGCATCGAGGTTCTGAAGCCGTAAGTTTCACGTGAAACAAGGTCAGTTCGAAACCATCCTGACCCTGCGATTATCGCAGAAATCAAAACTATGGAGGCGCTTTCCCTTGAAAACACAACAATCGGTTCAGTATTTGGCGCAAAGCGGTGTGGTAGCGGCACTGTATGTGGCGTTGACCACGTTGCTGCAGCCCGTCGGCTTCGGTTCGGTTCAGTGTCGCGTTGCCGAAGCGCTGACGATACTGCCGGTGTATTTACCGGCCGCGGCTCCGGGATTGACGGTCGGCTGCTTTCTGTCCAATTTGATCGGACTGTCTACCGGCGCCAATCCGGCAGGAACGCTGGATCTTTTGCTGGGCACCGGCGCAACACTTGTAGCGGCCTTGCTTACACGGTCGTTGCGGAACGTGCGCGTCGGGAAATTGCCGATTGCCGCGACGTTGCCGCCGGTGGTGGTCAATGCGGTCGTGGTCGGTGCAGAGCTGTTCGTGGTTTACGGCGGCTTGCCGCTGGCGGCGCACATCGCGTTGGTGGGGCTCGGACAGACAGTATCCTGCGTCGGAGGCGGTCTGGCGCTGGTGTTGGCGCTGGAAAAAAGCGGAGCCGCTCGCCATCTGCTATAAACAAAAGCGGACGCTGTGAGGCGTCCGCTTTTTATCGTCTACACTTTATTTATAAAATTGCGTCGAGCACAAAGCACAGTCCGTAGATGATCGGTTGGTGGGCAAGATAAATCCACAGCGAGTATTTCCCGATCCCGGCCAGCAGGGTGAAGCGACGGCGCGACATCCACGCCGGGAACCGACGGTACCAGCGCCCCACGTGCGTTCCGGCAAAAAAGCAGAAGATCCACGGTAACAGCGGAAAATAGTCGCCGGTGGAGCCGACGTAGCACAGACCGAGAACGTAGGAAAGCACGGTGCGGTCGGTCGGCGGTGTGGCAACGGTAAACAGGCCGGACAGCCCGAAGTAACTGCCTTCATACGGCGAGATGTGCCGGCACAGAAGAAACAGCAGAACGGACAGTGCCACGCCGAGCCACGCCGGCAGGAACAGCAGCGTGGGTCGTAGCAAAACGTACAGCAGAATACAGGTCGCCAGCAGATGCAGGATGCCGAACCAGATCATGGTGTCGCTTGTCAGGATCGTCAGTCGCACCGCACACCACAAAACGGTGGACATCAGCACGGCAACGCCGGCAAGCAGCAGACCGCGACGGAGGTTGCTGTGTGAAAAATTACAGCAGATGCCGCATACGAAAATGAAAATACCGGCAAAAAACGGCTCGGCGGGCGAGAAGAACTCAAACAGCTCGACGGCGAAAGCGACGTCAAACATATAACC
>CAYQBP010000004.1:0-5014 GCA_964415745.1 uncultured Eubacteriales bacterium | reverse complement strand
GGCGGCGTTGTGGGACTTCTCCTGAAAAAAGGAATCCCGGAGCGACTGACGGATACGCTGATGCACGCTGTCGGGTTTTGCGTGTTGTATATCGGCTTCAGCGGATGCCTCGACGGGGAAAACACCCTGGTCGCGGTGCTGTCGCTGGTGCTGGGCGCCGCCGTCGGGCAGTGTCTGGATCTGGACAGCCGTCTGCATCGGCTCGGTGAACGGATCGAAGCGCGGTTTCGCGGTGACAGGGGGGGCGGAAACGGGCGGCTCGCGCAAGCGTTCGTCAGCGCCAGCCTGCTGTTTTGCGTCGGTACCATGGCCATCGTCGGCTCGCTCCAAAGCGGCTTGCAGGGCAATCACGAGATGCTGTACCTAAAATCGGTGCTAGACCTGATCTCGGCGATGGTATTCGGCGCCACGCTGGGTGCCGGCGTGCTGTTGGCGGCGGTTCCGGTGCTGGTTTATCAGGGCGGGATCACTCTGCTGGCACAGGTCGTGGCACCGTATTTGAGCACGTCGGTCATCGCGGAGATGAATTGCGTCGGATCGTTGCTGATTATCGGGCTGGGGCTGAACCTGCTAAAGGCTACGCAGATCAAGGTCGCCAATTTTATACCGGCGGTGTTTTTCCCCATTGCACTTTGTCCGCTGTACGCGCTCGTGTTTTGAAAAAAGTGTTGACAGCCACAGAAAAGTATGCTACAATGAGCGTTGCCGCATGTACCGGGCGGTGCTTTGTTATAGGCAAAGCGCCGAAGTAACCGTTTGGTTCGCCCGCGCACAGCGAGTCTTAAGAAAAGGCAGGTACTTGTATGTACGCCATTATTGAAACCGGCGGAAAGCAGTACAAGGTTCAGAACGGTGACGTTCTGTTCATTGAAAAGCTGGACGCCGCCGAAGAAGCCAGCGTCGTGTTCGACAAGGTCGTTGCTCTGCATAACGACAAAGAGCTGAAGCTCGGTGCCCCGTATCTGAAGGGTGCTTATGTTGATGCACAGGTGCTGAAGAACGGCAAAGCAAAGAAGATCACCGTGTTCACCTATCGTCCCAAGAAGGGCAGTAAGCGCGCGATGGGCCATCGTCAGCCCTACACCAAGGTGCAGATCAACGGCATCCATGCCAGAGCGCCTCGCGCTCCCAAGGCGGAAGCTCCCGCCGAGGAATGATTCGCGCAACCATCCTGATTCGCGATGACAGCTTGTGTGGTTTTGAAATTCGGGGCCATGCCGGTCAGGCGGAGCAGGGGCGCGACATCGTGTGCGCCGCAGTTTCCTCGGCCGCTTACCTTACAGCCAACACACTTACCGAGGTGTGCGGATGCCGGGCGGCGGTACAGGAAAGCGAGGGTTGCCTGTCGGTTCGCATCTCCTCTCGTCAGGAGGCGGCACAGATTCCCTTGCAGGGCTTGCGGTTGCATTTGGAAGGGCTTACAGCCCAGTATCCGCAGTATATCCAGCTACAACAAACGGAGGTGTAACAACATGCTGAAAATAAACATCCAGCTCTTCGCTCATAAAAAGGGTATGGGTTCTACCAAGAACGGCCGTGATTCCGAATCCAAGCGCCTCGGCGCGAAGCGGGCAGACGGTCAGTTCGTCCTCGCCGGCAACATTTTGGTTCGTCAGCGCGGCACCCACATTCATCCGGGCCAGAACGTCGGCATCGGCTCCGACGACACGCTGTACGCAAAGGCCAGCGGCACGGTTCGTTTTGAGCGCATGGGCAAAGATCGCAAGTGCGTCAGTGTCTATGTGACCGAATAATTAAGTCAATACCGACACACAAAAGCCTTGTCGTTCCCGACAAGGCTTTTTTACATGTTTTTTGAAAAATTTTGGGAAAGTACTGTTCAAAGCAATCGGTTTTCGTGTATAATAAAAGCAAACATAAGGAAAAGGACAGAAGCGTATGTTTATTGACAAGGCCGTGATCCGCATCAAGGCGGGCAACGGCGGCAACGGAGCGGTTGCCTTCCACCGTGAAAAGTACATCATGGCAGGCGGCCCGGACGGCGGTGACGGTGGTCGCGGCGGCAACGTGGTGTTTGTGGCGCAGGACGGCAACAATACGTTGTCGGATTTTCGCTACAAACGCAAATTTGTCGCGCCGTCCGGCGAACAGGGAAGCAGTAACCGCCGTTACGGCAAGGCGGGCGAGGACCTCATCGTTCCGGTGCCGCGCGGCACCCTGCTGTACGATAACGAAACCGGCCGCCTGATGGCGGATATGTCGGGCGACGAGCCGTTTGTTGCCGCCAGGGGCGGTCGCGGCGGCTGGGGAAATGCTCATTTTGCTACCGCTACCCGTCAGGTGCCGCGGTTTGCGAAGCCCGGCACACCCGGCGAGGAGCACGAGCTTCGGTTGGAGCTGAAGCTGCTTGCCGACGTGGGGCTGGTAGGATTTCCCAACGTGGGGAAATCCACGCTGGTTTCGGTCGTCAGCGAGGCGAAGCCGGAGATTGCAAACTATCATTTCACCACCATCACACCGGTGCTTGGCGTGGTGCGCGTCGATCGGGGCGCCTCGTTTGTGATGGCGGATATTCCCGGGATCATCGAGGGCGCCAGCGAGGGCGTCGGCCTCGGTCACGAGTTTTTGCGTCATGTGGAGCGGTGCCGGCTGTTGGTGCACGTCGTGGACGTTGCCGGCAGTGAGGGGCGCGATCCGCTGGAGGATTTGGACACCATCACCCGTGAGCTGGAACGGTTTGATCCGGAGCTGGCGAAGCGGCCGATGCTGGTGGCAGGAAACAAGTGTGACCTGGCAACCGACGAGCAGCTGGCGGCGTTCGAGGCAGAAATGAACCGTCGTGGGCTGGAGTATTTCCCCATCATGGCGGCGATCGCACACGGAACCGACGCGCTGGTACAGCGTTGCGCGGCGTTGCTGGCGGAATTGCCGCCGATTCGCGAGTTTGAAGCGGAACCGGTACAGCCGCTTGCGGTGGAAGCACTGGCCGATCACGCGGTGCGTATCGAACAGCACGACGGCGTGTTTTTCGTCGAGGGCGAATGGCTGTTGAAGCTGCTCCAAACGGTGGATTTGCAGGACCCGGACGGATTGCAATATTTTGAACGGGTTTTGCAGTCGAGCGGTGTGATCCGAAGGCTGGAGGAGGCCGGTGTGCAGGAAGGCGATACGGTGAGCATCTACGATCTGGAATTTGACTTTGTCAACTAACGGAGGAAAAGCCATGGAACGACTGTGTCCCATTTCGGTCGATCTGCACACGATCAGTCCGTTGAATCTGGCGTTTGTCGGAGACGGTGTGTACGAGCTGATGGTGCGCGAGCGACTGGTCAGCATGGCGGCTCGCCCCAACAAGGAACAGCACCGCTTGGCGGTACAGCAGGTGCGCGCCGAAGCGCAGGCGGCGGCGCTGGACGCGATCTATCCACACCTGACGGAGTCGGAGCAGGCCGTGTATAAGCGTGGCCGAAACGCCCATACCGCGCGATCGGGAAGCGATTATCACAAGGCAACGGGGCTGGAATCGCTGTTCGGATACCTGTATCTTTCGGGTCAGCTGGAGCGTGTTCGGGAGCTGTTTTCACTGACTTTGGAAGAAAACGAAAGAAAAAGCTAAAAAGGCATTGACAAATGGAGTAAATATGAATACTATTTTGGTGTAGGATATTTTGCACCAGTTTTTTGGAAGGATGAGTAGTATGGTTCTTGAAAAGGTAAAAATGATTCTGGCAGGTCAGTTTGACGTCGATGCGGAAACGATCACCCCCGAAACGAACATTCAGGAGGATTTGGGTGCCGATTCGTTGGACGTCGTCGATATGCTGATGTCGCTGGAGGACGAATTTGACGTGGAGATCCCGGACGAAAAGATCGAAACGATGCGTACCGTCGCGGACGTCGTGGCGTATATCGAGGAAAATCAATAAGCTCGGCACGACGCACACGTGCGGAGTGGTCAGCCGGAAAGGATGAGACGATGTCGATACAGCAAGTGACCGTTTTTGTTGAAAACAAGCCCGGCGCGTTGGTGGGTATCACCGATACGCTGGCGGCCAACGCCATCAACATTCGCGCACTGTCCATCGCCGAAACCGAGGATTTCGGTATTCTGCGATTGATCGTCAACGATAACGAAGCCGCCTGCAAAACGCTGGAGGCGGAAGGGTATCTGTTTAAGATGACCGACATGGTCGGCGTCAAGATCGGCGATGCCCCCGGCAAGCTGTCCAAGGCTTTGGCCGTTTTGGGCGAAGCGGAGATCAACGTGGAGTATCTGTATGCGTTCATGACACGTACGGAAAAGCACGCCTACGTGGTGCTTCGCGTGCAGGACAACGACAAAGCCGAAGCGGCGCTGGAGGCGGCCGGCTTCCACCTGATCACAGACGCCGATGTCAAGAAGCTGTAAGCACAAACGCAACAACGATGCCCCCTGTCCTCGCGAAGGACAGGGGGCGCTTTTATGTAAAAGAATACCGCCGGTAACCGTGAGGTTGCCGGCGGTGCTTTTGTTATTTCAGGTTGTTCTTCAGGATATCCAGCTCTTCGCGGAGCTTGGCCGGAAGCTTGCCGCCGAACTTGGCGTAGAATTCCTCGATGCCGGCAACCTCAGCGCGCCACAGGTCCTTATCGACCTCCAGAATGGATTTCAGCGTGTCAAGGTCGAAGTCCTTGAGGCCCTCGATGTTGATGTCCTCAGCATGAGGCACATAACCGATCGCGGTTTCCACGGCATCCGCCTTGCCCTCGCAACGGCTGACGATCCAGTCGAGCACACGCAGGTTGTCGCCGAAGCCCGGCCACAGGAAGTGTCCTTCGTCGTCGGTGCGGAACCAGTTGACGTTGAAGATCTTGGGAGCCTTGTCACCCAGCTTTTGACCCATCTCGATCCAGTGCGCCCAGTAGTCGGCCATGTGATAGCCGCAGAACGGGAGCATCGCCATGGGGTCGCGGCGGACAACGCCGACGGCACCGGTAGCGGCAGCGGTCGTTTCGGAGGCCATGATGGAACCGACAAATACACCGTGATCCCAGTCACGGGACTGATACACCA
>CAYQBP010000003.1:32856-34879 GCA_964415745.1 uncultured Eubacteriales bacterium | reverse complement strand
CATCATTCAGCCACCGATCATGCGCGCGCTGACCACCAAAAAGGAACGCTCGGTCGTCATGACCCAGCTTCGCACGGTTTCCAAAACCGAAAAGATCCTGTTCCCCATCTTTGTTACCGCCATCTGCGTATTGCTGTTGCCCAGTGCCGCACCGCTGATCGGTATGCTGATGCTCGGTAACCTGTTCCGTGAAAGCGGCGTTGTGGAGCGCATCACCAAAACCGCTCAAAACGAATTGATGAACATCATCACCATTTTGCTGGGCGTCACGGTCGGTGCCACCGCCAATGCCAACACCTTCCTACAGCCCAAGACCCTGCTCATCATCTGCCTCGGTCTGATTGCGTTCTCGCTCGGTACCGCCGGCGGTGTGTTGCTCGGTAAGGTTATGTATGTCTTCAGCGGCGGCAAGGTCAATCCGCTGATCGGTTCCGCCGGTGTGTCCGCTGTTCCGATGGCCGCTCGTGTGGCGCAAAAGGAAGGACAGCGCGAAAATCCGGGCAACTTCCTGCTGATGCACGCCATGGGGCCCAACGTTGCCGGCGTTATCGGCTCGGCGGTCGCCGCCGGTGTCCTGCTGACGCTGTACGGCTGATCCCACTCATCACTCACCTGCATAGATCACAAGGGCGTGGAGTCGTATCCACGCCCTTTTTCGGAGGAGAATTATGGACACCTCAACCTATTTGTCGTTACGCCGTCAGGCGATGGAGCGCACCTTTTCGCGCATGAATCCACCTCAGCGCGCGGCGGTGTTTCAAGCCGAAGGGCCGCTGTTGATCCTGGCCGGTGCCGGAAGCGGAAAAACCACCGTGCTGGTCAACCGTATCGCCAATTTGGTACGGTTCGGAAACGCTTATCACAGCACGGAAATTCCGCCGTTTTTATCGGAGCAGGCGCTCGACACCCTGCGTCATTATGCGGACGGAACGCTTCCGTCGGACAGCGGATTGGACGCGCTGTGTGCGGTTGACCCCTGCCCGGCATGGCGCATTCTTGCCATCACCTTTACCAACAAGGCTGCCGGTGAGCTGAAGGATCGTTTGGAAGCCATGCTCGGTGACGAAGGCCGACAGGTCGTTGCCGGCACCTTTCACTCCTTCTGCGCCCGTGTTTTGCGTCAGGATGGCGGTGCACTCGGCTATTCCTCGCATTTCACCATCTACGATACGGACGACAGCCGCCGCCTGATGAAGGAGTGCATGAAGTCGCTGAGCATCGAGGAGCGTGTGATGGGTCACAAGGCCATTCTCGGTGAGATCAGCCGCGCAAAGGACAATCTTTTGTCGCCGGAGGAATTTACCGTTCAGGCCGGCAACGATTTTCGCCTGAAAAAGGTAGCCGATTGCTATCGCCTGTATCAAAAGCGATTGAAGGATGCCGACGCCATGGATTTTGACGATCTGCTGGTACGCACGGTGGAATTGTTTGAAACCGAGCCGGATATTCTGCAAAAATATCAAAACCGCTTCCGGTATTTGATGATCGACGAATACCAGGATACCAACCACGCGCAGTATCGCTTTGTCAGCCTGTTGGCGGAAAAAAGCAAAAACCTGTGTGTTGTCGGTGACGACGATCAAAGCATTTACAAATTCCGCGGCGCCACCATTGAAAATATTCTGAGCTTTGAGGAGCAATTTTCCTCCTGCACCGTCATTCGACTGGAACAAAATTACCGCTCCACGCAGAACATTTTGGACGCCGCCAACGCGGTCATTGCCAAAAACCGGAACCGCAAATCCAAAAAGCTGTGGACGGAAAACGGAAAAGGGAGTCTGCTGCAGCTTCACACACTGGATAACGAGGACGAAGAGGGACGCTTCATTGCCCGTACCGTGCTGGACAAGGTCGCAGAAGGCGCAAAATACCGCGATATGGCGGTGCTGTATCGGGCCAACGCTCAATCCAACGCCATTGAACGCTCACTTATCAAAAGCGGCATTCCTTATCGTATTCTCGGCGGTCATCGGTTCAACGATACCAAGGAGGTTCGTGACGCCATTGCCTATCTGCGTGTGAT
>CAYQBP010000003.1:29811-32756 GCA_964415745.1 uncultured Eubacteriales bacterium | reverse complement strand
ATGCTGGAAAAATCCGGGTATATGGCCATGTGGAAGCTGGCAGGAGCACCGGAGGAGGAGCGTGTAAACAACCTGAACGAATTGGCTTCCTCCATTCGCACATTTGAAGAAAACAGTGAGGACGATCTGCCCCAGCTTTCAGGATTTTTGGAAGAAAACGCCTTGATGACCGACGTGGACAACTACGACGCCGGAGCCGACGCGCTGGTGCTGATGACGATGCACGCCGCCAAGGGCTTGGAGTTTCCCGTCGTGTTCCTCCCCGGCTTTGAGGACGGCATTTTCCCCGGTATGCAAACCATGTTCCGTCCGGAAGAGCTGGAGGAGGATCGCCGCCTGTGTTATGTGGCAATCACCCGTGCCAAGCGCGAGCTGTACATCACCCACGCGCGGAGCCGTATGCTGTACGGCTCTACCACGCGAAACCGCCCGTCGCGCTTTTTACAGGAAATTCCCACGGAGCTGCTGGAAATGCACGAGCAATCCGCCTACGGCGATTCGAGCAAAAGCGCCGCTTTTCGCAGTGGAAGCGCCGACTATCGCAACCGCTCCTCCGGCGAATGGCACAGCATCACCGCGCCAACCTCCTATCGGGCGCGCCGTGGCGACGAGGCTCGCGGTGGCGGCATCTCTGTATCCAAGCCGACCGCTTCCGCCTCGGCACCGACTGAAGGCTGGAAGCCCGGCGATCGCGTCAGCCATAACACGTTCGGCGTCGGACTGATTGAAAAGGTACAGCCCATGGGAAAGGATCTGCTGTTAACCATTCACTTCGATCAGGTCGGCACCAAAAAGGTCATGGCCACCTTTGCCAAGCTGACGAAACTGTAAGCACAATTTCACCTCTTTGTCATACTATAGCAGTGAAGGGTTCTGCCACACGGCGGCACCCCATCATGTGACATAGGAGGATTTGTATGGCGGATAACAACAGATATACGTCAAACAACGGTTGTAAAGAAGCCGTCTGCGTGGACGCCGGCCGTGTCTATGACAGCTGCTCTGATAAAGACTGTCTTGAAGATTTGCGCCTGTTTTTTACCGAACGGGATCAAATGATCATCGACCACGCCGTAAGCATTCGCGCAAAAAAAGCGGAGGTTCTTAACACCTACATCGATGTGGAAGCGTTACCCTTTAACCGCGGCTATTACTCCTGCGACATTACCTTCTTTTTCGGTATCACGTTGGAGGTGTATTCCGGGCACGGGACGGGCTGCTGTGTGGTGCGCGGTGTCGCCATTTTCCAAAAGAAGGTTATCCTGTTCGGCAGTGAGGGAAACGTCAAGGTCTTTACCAGTGAGTTTTCTCCCGAAAACAACGATAAGCAGGAAATGCCCACGCGCAACATGCCTCGTTGCTGCGTTCAGGTTGCCGAGCCCGTGGTGCTGTCGGCACGGCTGGTCGATCGGTGTGACTGCGGATGCAAGTGCGACTGCGCTTCCTCCTGCATTCCCGCCTGCATCTGCGAGGAATACGGCGGTAACTTCGTAGAAAACGCTGACAAGCTAGTGCTGGCATCTCTCGGCATTTTCACCATTGTACAGCTGATCCGCAACGTGCAAATGCTGATGCCGATTTACGACTTCTGCATGCCGTCCAAGGAATGCTGTACCAACACGGAAAGCCCCTGCGACATCTTCAAAAAAATGTGTTTCCCGGTGGACGAGTTTTTCCCACCCAAGAGCGATGACTCCTGCAACTGCGGATAAGCAAAGTAAAAAAGGCGGCAAGAATATCTTGCCGCCTTTTTCAAATTCCGCTATTCTGTTTTTGACAACGAACGAACCACCTCGGCCGCGATCATTAAACCGGCAACCGACGGCACAAACGCCGTGCTCCCCGGTACAGGATGCGAGCCTTTTGTTTCGGTGGTGGGCATTCGGTGCGCCCGCACCGGCTCGGTAGAATAGACCACCGGCAAATGCTCGATTCCGCGTGCGCGAAGCTCGCGGCGCACCACCCGTGCCAGCGGACAACCGGAGGTGTTGGCAATATCGGTCAGTCGTAGCTGTGACGGATCGAGCTTGTTGCCCGTTCCCATACAGCTGATTATCGGCACCCCGGCCGCCCTTGCCTTTTCCACGATCGCAATTTTGGCCGACACCGTATCGACGGCATCAACCACGTAGTCATACCGTGAAAAATCATACTGATCGGCATTTTCCGGCAGGAAAAAGCAACGATGCTCAACCACCTCGGTTTCGGGACGAATATCCCGAATACGCTCTGCCATTACCTCGGTCTTAAAGCGGCCGACGGTGCTGTGCAGGGCGACCAGCTGACGATTGATATTGGACAGGGAGATCACATCGTTATCAAACAGCTCCAAGGCGCCGATGCCGCTACGCGCCAATGCATCGACGACGTGGCCGCCGACACCGCCGATACCAAACACCGCTACGCGGCTGGCGGCGAGTCGCCCGATGGCATTCTCGCCCAACAGCAGTGCCGTGCGTGACAGGGTTTCCCCTACCATTACTCCGCTTTTTCCTCGTTTTCGTCCTCGATGACAATGGCATCCTCGTCATCGAATTCTTCGGACATCAGCAGCTTACGCTCCTTCAGCTTGCGTACAATGACCCACAGCGCGCCGCCAACCGCAGCCAAGGCCGCAAAGATAGCTAATACTTTTTTCATGTGTTACCATCCTTTCTTTTTTCGCAATTTGGTCAATACTTTTTTGCACTGCGGCTTCCCGCTGTGCTATATCGATCACAGGCTTTGCCTGTTGATCTTCTGTGAAAGCACCACCTAGCGCCGGGTGGTGACGGTCAGCGAGTCTCCGTCGCTGATAAAAGTGACCGTTCCGTGGTGATCGCTTCGATAAATCGTCGCCTGAGCCTCCTGCAGAGTTTGCAGGGTTTGCGAATGAGGGTGCCCCATGGCATTATCGATGCCGCACGTGATCACAGCATACGTCGGCTGAACCAGACGAATAAACG
>CAYQBP010000003.1:23110-29711 GCA_964415745.1 uncultured Eubacteriales bacterium | reverse complement strand
CATGGGTGGCAATGACATAATCCAGCCGTTCCACACCTGCCAGATGCAACTGATCCACGGTTTCGGTCGCGGTACGATGCTCACCGGCATCGATCAGCAATGCCTGTTCATCGCTTTGAACCAAAATACAGTCGGCGTTACCGACATCGAAAAAGGTGACACGCAGGCTGTCGGCAGTCGAGGGTGAATCCTGTAATCCCACGGCGGAAAACAGCTCTTGCCATGTCGGAGTAACACCGAGGTCATACGTATCGCTGACGGAAACCGTCAGACCGGCAAGCAACGCCACGATAAGAAGAAGCCCAGCCGTACGCCGAAGCCACACAGCGCTTCGGGAGCGCTTGACGCGGTTCATTACTCGCCACTGTCCGGAAGGTTCATATTCATTTCCAGCCATTGCTGGCGCGTGATCAAGACCTGACGCGGCTTACTGCCCTCATGCGGGCCGACAATGCCGCGCGTTTCCATTTCGTCGATAATGCGACCGGCACGGGCATATCCCAGCCGTAGCTTGCGTTGCAGCAAGGAGGTCGATGCCATACCGGCCTCCACCACGACCTCGATCGCCTGCGGCAGCATCTCATCGCTGTCATCCGGCGAATCCAGCTTATCCTCCGCATCACCGCGACCACCGGATTTCTCCGTCGTTTGTGCCAGGCGAATGATTTCCTGCTCCACCGACTCATCATACTGCTGAGTCTCGGTCTGCTTCAAGAATTCCACCACCGCCTTGACCTCGCCGCCGCTGACAAAGCAGCCCTGGACACGCACCGGCTTGGCATAGCCCAGCGGCATAAACAGCATATCGCCCTTACCCAACAGCTTTTCTGCGCCGCTGGAGTCCAAAATCGTGCGCGAATCGACTGCCGAAGCCACGGTCAACGCCAAACGGGACGGGATATTCGCCTTGATTAAACCGGTGATAACATCGACCGACGGACGCTGGGTGGCGATCACCAAATGCATACCGGCGGCACGTGCCATCTGAGCCAACCGGCAAATATTGCTTTCCACGGCATTGGCGGCAACCATCATCAAATCGGCCAGCTCATCAATCACGATCAGAATTTGCGGCAGGTGCTCCAGCGAGTCATCGGCACGCGCCATTTCGTTATAGGAATCAATGTCGCGCGCATTAGTCGCCGAAAACAGCTGATACCGACGCATCATCTCGTTCACAGCCCAGCCCAGCGCACCGGCCGCCTTGCGCGGCTCGGTCACCACCGGGGTAAGCAAATGCGGTATGCCGTTATAAATGCCGAATTCGACCTGCTTGGGATCGATCAACAGCATTTTCACCTCGTCCGGCCGCGCACGGAACAGCACGCTCTGAATCATGGAGTTGGTGCACACCGACTTACCGGAGCCGGTCGTGCCGGCAATCAGCAGGTGAGGCATTTTTGCAAGATCGGCCAACACAATATGTCCGGCAATATCGCGTCCCAGCGCGACAGTCAGCTTGCTTTCCGCCGAGGCAAACTCGCGGGAATCGATCAGCTCACGCAGGCCGACCGAGCCGGAGACTCGATTGGGAACCTCGATGCCGACCGCCGCCTTGTTCGGGATCGGTGCCTCAATACGCACACGGGTGGTCGCCAAACGCAGAGCGATGTCATCGGCCAAGCCGGTGATCCGGCTGATCTTCACGCCGGCACTCGGCTGCAATTCATACCGCGTGACGGTGGGACCGCGCGAAGCGTCGATCACCTTGGCACTGACACCAAATTCCTGCAACGTCTTAGTCAGCAATTCCGCGGTAGCGGCCTGCTCCTTGGCGGCGGCCACGGAGTCCGCGCCCTTCACCTCGTTCAGCAGGGACAACGGCGGATACCGATAATCGGCCGGAGCCTTCGGCTGTTCAGCGGGGGCCTCCGGAACAAACTCCTCCACGTCCTCCTCGACCTCTGCCGGCTGTTCGGCGGCTTCTTCATCGGGAATCGGTGCCGGGGTATCCTTGTTGGTCAGCGCCATGTCCTCGGTGGCGGCCAAATCGGCGGCAACCTTTTCCAGCGATTCGGCTGTCACCGTCGGCTTTGGCTCCGACTCCTCCACGGCGGCCGCGTTGGCTTCGCCGTCCAGCTCCACATCAATTTTAGCTTCCTTGCGCTTACGGCCTGTTTCGACCGCCGTTTCGATCGTCACCCGTGTTTTCTGCACCGGCTTCCACAAAGCCTTCAGCAACGTGATGATGGTCGTTCCGGTCACGATCATGATGTAGATGAATAACAGCAACAGCAAAATGATTTTGGCACCGATGTCGGTAAACCACCGCTCCAGCCAATAGCCGAACAGCGCGCCGAGAACACCGGCACCGCGAGGAACGGCACCCTCGTGATAGGCGGTTGCCAATGCTTCTCCGTACGAAATACCGATCACACGATGCAAAAATACCTGAATGATCGTGCTCAGCAAAACCAGGAAAATGACCAGCTTCCACGCCAGCGATTTGGCTTTGTCGGACGGCTTTTCCAAAGCGCAGAGCACGGCAAGATAACCAACGACAAACGGTGTCACAAAGGCGCCGAGTCCGAACAGACCCAGCAACAGCTTACGAAGCTGTCCCCACAGACTGTCTGCCGGAATGATTGCCAGACAAAACATCAAAATCGCCAATGCAAACAGCAACAGCGCTTTCAGCTGGCGGTTTTGGGCTTTGGACGCCGACCGACTGTGCGCGGCTGTGCTTTTGGCGACGGAATGAGACCGCTTGGTAGTGTTTTTTCGCTTTTGAGCCACCCTGTGACCAACCTCTCTGTATGTAATACCGCAAAGCGGCATGGTATTAACGCGCGTCGATCATCTCGTGCAACGCCGCCAGCGCATCGGATAAAGAGCCCAGCCGATCGATCAGGCCGATCTCCACGGCGTCGGTTCCGTCCAACACGCTCCCCATATCGGTAGTCAGCTCATCGGTGTTCAGACACAGACGGGAAAACTGCTCGTGCGTAATATGAGAATGATCGGTAACAAAACGAATGATGCGCTCCTGCATACGTTGAAAGTGCAAAAACGCCTGCGGCACACCCAGCACCAGTCCATTGCTCCGCACCGGGTGAATCGTCATGGTAGCCGAAGGTGCGATGAACGACAATCGGGCGGATACCGCCAGCGGCACGCCGATGGAATGACCGCCGCCCAGCACCAGCGATACCGTTGGCTTTTTCATGCCGGAAATCAGCTCCGCCAACGCCAAGCCGGCTTCGATATCGCCACCCACGGTGTTGAGAAGAATCAGCAGCCCCTGAATATCCCGGCTTTCCTCGATGGCCACCAGCTGCGGCAACACGTGCTCGTATTTGGTGGTTTTGTTATCGCCGGGAAGCACATAGTGTCCTTCGATCTGACCGATGACGGTCAAGCAGTGAATCACGTGGCGACCGTCGTCGGTCGTTACCGAGCCGTGCTCGTCCACGTCCTTCAGATCGGCCTGAAGCCGCTGTGCCGGACGGGTTGCCTCGTTTTCCGCGATTTGCGATGCCTTCTTTGTCATTGTATCGCCCCCGATCACTAGTGTGACCGAATGCGAGGAAAACATACTCACGCAAATCCTATACACAGTGTACCATTTTTTTGCGGAAAACGCAAGATATTTTACAATATTCCCAGACGTTGAACCGCCGTGGTTTTTCCGCTGGCAGGGTCCACCGAGAACAGCACCGCGTCCATGCGGCACGGACCGTCGGCCACGGCAAAACGTACCGGCAGCTTACTACGCATTTTTTCGATGGAAAGCTCCGGACGAATGCCCAAAACCGAGCCGATCGGCCCGGTCATGCCCACATCGGTAATAAATCCGGTGCCGTTCGGCAAAATCTGCTCATCCGCCGTCTGTACGTGGGTGTGCGTACCGAATACCGCGGAAACACGTCCATCGGCATAGTACGCCAGCGCCTTTTTCTCCGCAGTGGCCTCCGCGTGAAAATCCACGATGCGGCAACGCGGCAGGGACGGATCGCTCAAAACGGCATCCAGCGCTTCAAACGGGCAGGCCAAAGTGTTATCCATGTACACCTGCCCCATCAGGTTGACAACCGCCACCTGATAGCGGCCGCGATCGACAATAAACACACCGGCTCCCGGTGCCGTGTGCGGAAAATTGGCAGGGCGCAACACACCGCCGTTTTCCTCCAGCGTATCGTAGATCTCGCGGCGATGGAACACATGGTTTCCGGTGGTAATCACATCGGCACCAAACTGAAGCAATGATCGCGCCGACGACGGCAATATGCCGTTGCCGTCCGCCGAGTTTTCACCGTTGACAATACACACGTCCACGGCGTAGCGGTGCTTCACCGCCGGCAAAACGGCCTCCAAATGGCGGCAACCGGCCGAGCCGACCACATCGCCCACACACAAAATATTCATAGCGACTTCCTTTTCAAAAAGAGTACAAACGGTGTCCCGACAAGCAGGACACCGTTCGCGTTATTGCTGTATTACTTGGCGTAATCGACCGCACGATTTTCGCGAATAAGATTGACCTTGATCTGACCGGGATAATCCAGGTTATCCTCGATCTTTTTGGCAATCTCATGAGCCAGCAGGGACATTTTATCATCGCTGACCACTTCGGGACGAACAATAATGCGAATCTCACGACCGGCCTGAATGGCGAAGGAGCGCTCGACGCCTTCAAATTCGTTGGCAACCTCCTCCAGCTTCTCCAGACGCTTGATGTAGTTTTCCAGGTTTTCACGGCGGGCACCGGGACGCGCCGCGGAAATGGCATCGGCCGCCTGTACCAGGCACGCCACGATGGTGGTAGCCTCGACATCGCCGTGATGGGCGTGGATCGCGTGAACCACCGCTTCGCTTTCCTTGTACTTGCGGGCAATATCCACACCGATCTCAATGTGCGAGCCTTCGATCTCATGATCGACCGCCTTGCCGATATCATGAAGCAGACCGGCACGACGTGCGATTTCGGGATCCAGACCAAGCTCGCTCGCCATGATGCCGGACAGGAACGCAACCTCCATGGAGTGGTTCAGCACGTTTTGACCGTAGCTGGTACGATAACGCAACCGACCGAGCAGACGAACAATTTCCGGGTGAATACCGCGCAGACCGGTTTCCAGCACCGCGCGCTCGCCCTCGGATTTGATGGTCGCTTCCACCTCGCGGCGCGCCTTTTCCACCATTTCCTCGATGCGCGCCGGATGGATACGGCCGTCGGAGATCAAACGCTCCAAAGCGATCCGCGCGATCTCGCGACGAACCGGGTCAAAGCCGGACAGGGTGATGGCTTCGGGAGTGTCGTCGATAATCAGGTCCACGCCGGTCAGCGTTTCGATCATGCGGATATTTCGGCCTTCACGACCGATGATCCGCCCCTTCATTTCATCGTTGGGGAGCGGAACGACGGAAACCGTCGTTTCGGAGACCTGATCGGCGGCCACACGCTGAATGGCGTGAGAAATCAGGTTGCGGGCACGCTGGTCCGCTTCCTCCTTCAGCTGTGTCTCGTATTCGTTGATTTTCAGTGCCTTTTCGTGCGTCAGCTCGTCGGAAAGGCTTTTCAGCAAATAATCCTTTGCCTGCTCCACGGTGAAGCCGGAAATGCGCTCCAGCATTTCAAACTGACCGCGCTTGATGTCTTCCACATCGCGCAAACGGGAATCGATCTCCTTTTGCTTTTTGGCGATCGCTTCCTCCTTGGCCTCGTAATTTTCGATTTTGTGATCCAGCGATTCCTCTTTCTGCTGAATACGGCGCTCCTGACGCATCACTTCGTTGCGACGCTCCTTCAGCTCGCGCTCCGATTCGTTACGCAACCGATGAATCTCATCCTTGGCCTCCAGCAGAGTTTCCTTTTTCTTGGATTCTGCCTGACCCTTTGCTTCCTTAATAATACGTTCCGCTTCTGCTTCTGCCGAACCGATCGCCGCTTCCGCCGTCTTTTTCCGATGGGAAACGCCGGAACGGAAAGCGATGACACCGGCAGCGATACCGCCGGCGAGCAAACCGCCGACACCTGCTACAACAGTCCATAGCATGGGATGAACACCTCCTGAATTTCGTTCTAACAATCGTGTATGATATGAGGCAGTCCTTCCCTATCGGTGTACGACAAAGATATGTTGTATCGCAATCAAAACCCCTGTACCGCTCATACAAGGGAACATTCCAAACAACGAGAAAACCGGACTGCCGCCCCTTCCGACAAGCATCGGGCGGGAAAAGTTTCCTCAAAACCAAAGGCTAATAAAATTATACCTCTTTTTCCCCGTTTCTGTCAAGAAGTAATCCTGTTTTTCCGCACAGAATACGAAAAAAGCGCCGATGCCGTTGCCGACACCGGTGCTTTTCTGCCATAAAATCACGTCGGTAGCTGTAGCCGCTCCGTTTCTCTGGTCCAAGAATAGTAGGCGGTCATATCCGGCGGCAACGTATCCGCCCGGATTCCCGACGTGCTCATCAGTAAAACCGTTTGCTTCCGATACAGCGGCACCTCGACCGCCCACGCCGAAACGGTGGCCAGCGCCTCATTGTACAGCGCTTCGCGCTTCACGGAGTTTGACTCGCGGCGTGCGCGCAACAACAGGCGATCCAGCGCCTCGTCGTCGATATTCAGGTCGGCAGGGTCGTTCCCCTGCGCGGC
>CAYQBP010000003.1:17528-23010 GCA_964415745.1 uncultured Eubacteriales bacterium | reverse complement strand
TCACGGACTCCTCACGATAGGCGGCAAGCACCGTGGCCAATGCCTGCCGCAGCTGGCGCGACGCCTTGGAATCCGAGGCACCGCCCACGCGGATCCGGTCGGCGTTCATGCCGAGATACCCATATCCCGGCTCCTGCATCGTTTCCACCGTCACAATGTCACCGCTCAGCACACCGCCGTTGACCTTTTCGATAGCCTCCTCCAGCGCCGGAGTCATATCGGATTGCGTCAACAGGAGACTGCCGTCGGACAGCAAATTGAGCTTTTCACCGTCCTGCACCGCCCGGCAGGACAGCGTCGGTACCGTCGGTTGACCGCGATAATAGCTTGCATTCGCCTTCAGCGTCACCGTGTTGTCCCGATAACCGGAATACACATAGGCACCGGCGCCCAACGGATTGGCCGAACGACTCCCGACGCCCGACAAATCACCCTTGGCAAAGCCGAAGTTGCCGCTTTCCGGCGCGAACTGCTGTACATTGCCATAATGATGGAGCGGTGCGATCGGAATGCAGAACTGATACAGCGCCGTCGCATCAAAATGCGTCAGCGTCACTGAAAACGTGTAGTCCCCCGTCTGCCGTATACCGGAAATGCGCGCCGCCGAGTTACCCGTAATCACGCCTTTTTTCATCGAATCGCTCAGCTTTTCCAGCAGAAGCACCGCAAAATCGTGATCCGTCGCCGAGGCGTTGATTCCGGTAGCCGAGAGCGTATAGCCACGGGTATCAACGATGCGGTTGAACAAATCCGTTGCCGTAGCACCCTCCGGCAGACTGCCATAGCCCAGTGCCACCGAAACACTGCACACGTCGGTGCCGATCCCACGGGCGATCCCGTCCTCGACAATCTCGGTGGCAAACTCCGCACCGGCTTCGTTAAACAGCGTCCAAAACTCGATCGCCTCGTCCACGGTGTAGTATCCCTCGGCCGAGCCGACGGTCGCCTTCGACGGGGTTTCGTCCAAAATCAGCTTCCATTTCGGCACCACGTTTTGCCGATACGCGTCCAGTCCCTTGATCGGAAGCGATGCAAAGGAGGACGAGCCGGTGTAGGTCGGGTCACACAGCACATACATGGAAAAAATAACGTCCCGTGCGGTCAGTGCCGTGCCGTCCGAAAACGTAATGTCCTCACGCAGGGTAAAGGCGTATTCCACGCTGCCGTCGGCGGCGGTCGTCACCGTCACCGAGGCCGGGCCGGTGTACGTATAGGCGGTTCCGTGATAGTCGATCGTTTCGCCGGCGATACCGTCGCAAATCACCTGACCGTTCCGATCGGTATTCAACAGCCGTATTTGCGTCAGATCGACGATCATGTGATCGGATTCCGTCATGGCAAAAAACGGAGAGTAATTGCCGCCGAAGGCCGTACAGCCGACCGTCAACACCTGATTGTCGGAGGCGGTAGCGGCCGGTTTTTTGCCGCGGCAGCCGGAAAGGAAGCATACGCTCACGCACAGCAAAGCACACAGTGCTGTGCTCCACCACCGTCGTTTCATGTGTTGCTTCCTCCCTTCCGCCGTTGTGTTCTCATGCAATTCCCGTCAAATCAAATTTTGCCAGCCAATCGGCCGCCTTTTGACAAATATCGCGAAGGCACGCTTCGTCAAACGGCGTATCCAAGCCGGCCTCCTTCAAAAGCTCGGTAAACACGCGGCTTCCGCCCTGTGCAGTATACCGCATATAGCACTGCCATGCCGCACGCGGGTCCTGCTGAATTCGCATCCAAAACTGCAACGATACCGTTTGCGCCAGGCAATAATCAATATAATAAAACGGGCTGGAATAAATGTGATGCTGACGTTGCCAGCCCTCGCCCTCGCTGTAAAACGGAATGTCGCCGTCCAGCCGGAGCCACGGCATATACACGCCCAACAGGCTTTTCCAAACCGCGTGACGCTCGCTCGGTGTCATTTGCGGCCGTTTATAAACCAGATGCTGGAAGTGATCCACCATCGTACCGTACGGAATAAAGGTGAGCGCCCCTGCCAGATGGCTGTACAGGAACCTTCGCGTATCCTTCCCGAAAAAGCCCTCCGCCCACGGCCAGGCGAAAAACTCCATCGACATGGAGTGCACCTCACACCCCTCCATGCCGGGCCATGCCAGCTCCATCGGCACCCGGTCACGGTTCATCCAATATGCAAACGCATGACCGGCTTCGTGCGTTACGACCTCCACATCGCCCTGCGTGCCGTTAAAATTGGCAAAAATAAACGGTACGCGATAAGCGGCCAGCTCCGTGCAATATCCGCCTCCGGCTTTACCCTCGGTGGAAAGGACGTCCAACAGCTCGTCCCGCAGCATGGTGTTAAAAAATTCGCCGGTCTCCGGCGACAGCGCCTCATAAAAGCGCTGTCCCTGTGCCAAAATCTCCTCGGCGTTACCGCACGGTCGGGGATTGCCGGAGCGGAACTGCAGCGCCGCGTCCGCAAAGCTCAGAGGATAGGCCTTGCCCAGTCGCCGCGCCTGCTCCCGATAAATGCTGTCCGCCACCGGCACCAGATAGCGCACCACCGCCTTGCGGAACGCTTCCACATCGGCTTTGGTATAGCAATTTCTACCCATACGGTAATAGCCCAGCGTGGTATATCCCTCATAGCCGAGCTTCTTTCCCATGGTGTCGCGCAGGTGAACCAGTCGGTCGTACAGGTCGTCCAGCTCGCTTTGGTGCTCCTTGTACCAGCGCCCTTCGGCACGCCATGCCGCCAGCCGCCGTTCGTCGTCGGGGTCGGTCTTGAACGGAGCCAGCTGAGACAGCGTATAGGCGGAGCCTTCAAACGGAATCTGCGCCGACGCCAACAGCTTTTCATACGCCTGTGTCAGCTCGTTTTCCTGCTGCAGCTCCGGAATAATCGACGGATCAAAGGACTTCAGCGCCAGCTCCGCGTTGATGAAATACACCTCGCCGTATTCCGCGGCAAGCTGCGTGCGGAACGATGATTTCAGCATCGCCTCCGTCCACTGCTGCTCATACTCCTGCAGCTCCGGAGCCGCCGCATTCCAAAAACGCATTTCCTCATCATAAAAGGTGTCGCGCGTGTCGATGGAATGGCGAATACTCACCAGCGTTTGTGCCGTCACCACCTGACGCAGCAGTGCCTCGCGCTTCAAAAACGTTTCCCGCGCCGTCGGGTAGTCGGGCGCTTCCGCCAAGGCCTTTGTCAGTGCCGACAGCTGCTCCTTGGTACTCTCCAAATCGGGACGGCTGTATACCATATCGCTGAATTTCATACGCGCACCTCCGAAATATCGTGTTATCAGTATAGCACAAACCGGTCGCATCATACAAGAGGAAAACGAAGAAAAAGCCCTTTTATCAAGCGATAAAAGGGCCGATGTCAGCAAAGTGGGATCAACAGCATTTGGTCCTGCTCCAGAATATCCTGTGTCAGCTCGTTTTCCGCCTTCAACGCCTCCGGCGAGGTGTGCTCCCGACGTGCCAGCTCCCACACCGAGTCTCCGGCCGAAGCGAAGCAGACCTTCAGGCAACAGCCGTGCAGTAAGCTGTCTCCGACAAACGGTGACGACTCATCCACCGTGACGCCGGAAAGAGCAGAGGTCATCTGCTTGTCGCCCTCGATGCACTGCACCACCAGTCGCAAGCGAAGCTCCAGCCGATCACCGTTGCGTGAAAAGTCGGTCTCCACGGGCGTTACCGTGACCGACAGGGCTTCTCCTGCTTCGTGCCAATCAATTTGATAGGCGGCCGTGCGCTCATAATACGACAGCACGCCCTCGCCGTCACGTGCGATCATGCCGATCATTACCTCGCCGCCGATCACCGCCGCGGTATCGTCCCGTCGGTAGCCTGCGGCAAGCGGTGTACACCACACATCCACAATTTCGGCAAGCTCACCGTCGGGCAGCTCGGCGGTCACCGCCGCGGTAACCGTGTCGGCATGGACGGAGTGGAGCCGAAGCATTTCCAGCGACTCGGCTTGAGACTCGACCGGGTAGGCGGTGTGGTAAGCATCGGTTACGAGCTCCGAGGACTCGGTCGTGTAGCAGGTCAGCGTGACCGACAGCTTCACCGCAACGGACAACAACCGGGTTTCACCGCCGGGATCCTGCATCGGCTTTGTCTCGCACTGCGTCACCTGCACACGACAATCGCAAAGCTGTTCCTCCTCCAAGCCGTTGACGTCCAAAATCTGGCTGAACGGAATCGTGTTATTCGCCGTGTACACGGTGCCGGCCTGACGGTCACCGGCATATACCGTATGTAGCAGGACGTTTCCCTTCACCACGGCTTTTCCGGGCATCTGCCGACATTCGGTCACAACGGCGACCGCTTCATTGCGAACCAGCGCTTCCGCCGGCACGCTCCCCAAGTCCACCACCTCATTCAGCGAGACCGTCTTTTCCGCCTGCGCGCACAGCGTCGTGCCGACGACGGCTTCGGTTTTGGTAAACAGCCCGTCCCCCTGCGCCGACACCACCACCTCGGTGCCGCTGTTGACCGTCAGGGTCAGTCCCACGCTGAAGGCACCGTGAATATCCACACGCCGCGGACTGACCGCGCGGCAGTTCACGTAATTCACCTGTGTTGTCAGGCGAACCGTCGCATCATTTCCAGGCTCCTTCACCGTAAAGGAAGAGGTGAACGGCTGTGCGTGCTCATAGCTGTACACACAGCGCCGCTCCTCGTCCAAATACAACAGCTGCAAATAAACCGTGCCCTCGGCCAATATCCGATCACCGCTGATCTGATGCGATTGCACGACCGGCTTCATCATACATTTTAATATCGCCGTAACGTCCGGCAGATAATCCGGCAACACAAAATCGCAATCTACCGGTCGCTCGTCCACGCCTTCGAAACCGATTTCCATGGTTTCAACCCGCTTGCGGATCGTTTGAAGCTCCATTCTTCTCTCTCCTTTTCCCTGTTCTATGGCACTGTATGCGTCAGGCGCGACGATTATGACAAAGGGTGGGGAACCTCACGTTCCCCACCCTGCTTCATGCCGCTTCTTTTTTAATGTGAAATAACTGCCGCAAAATACCGCCAAAGAATTTCGGACTCTTTACCACAACGATCTGCATACAAAGCTCCTCCTCTGCCGATTTCAGCATCGCAGTAACGAGATGCCGGTAAGTACCAGCGCGGCGGCCGCCAAAATCAGAATAAACCGTGTGGGAAACAGCAACGCCACCAACAATCCGGCACCGAATGCCGCATAACAGCCACCCTTGTTACACCGTTTCCGTCTCACAAGCCTCATCCTCTCTGCGCGTTTCCGCGTCTGTACTATCAGCATATTCGTGCCGTCCGAAAGGGTGCATAAAAAAACAGCGGCAAGCCGCTGTTTTCGTTCCTTATTTTTTATTCCATTCCTTCCGCGCCTCTGCCTGTGCGTACATCGCACAGTAGCTTTCGTACCGGGACGGGGCAATCTCGCCGCGTTGCAGTGCCTCCTTGACCGCGCAATCCGGTTCGTGCACGTGGGAGCAGCCGGTAAACCGGCACTGCCCCA
>CAYQBP010000003.1:0-17428 GCA_964415745.1 uncultured Eubacteriales bacterium | reverse complement strand
TTTTGCCTGTCAACCGCTCCCACAACGGCTGTACCGTTTCGGGACGGGTGACCGACACCGTATACAACGGCAGGCCCGTCGTTTGATATATCGCCTCCAGAGCCGCCGTATCCTGCAAATCGGATTTGGTAATCACCAGCAACGGCTCAATTTGATTGTTCTCCGCGATGGCGATCAGCTTATCCAACAGCATCAGGTTCGGCAACGGTTCGGCGACAGAGGCGATCACCGCCAGCTGATCCAAATTGGCAACCGGCGGTCGCACCAGCAGATTGCGTCGCGGCAAGACACGCTGAAGCGTGCCGGTTTGCTCGGTTTGCACGGCAATTTCCACCCGGTCACCGGCCACCGGCGAGATCCCCTCGCGACGGAAGCCGCCGCGCGCCTTACATTCATAGACCGCATCGGCGGCTTCCACGTAATAGAAACCGCCGATGCCCTGTAAAACCAAGCCTTCCTGCAGCACTGTCATCGTCCGTATCACTCTTGCACCGTGTTATCCGGTTCTGTCGAATCGGTGCCGTCCGTCGAGGTGTCCGGCTCGGTATCCGGTTCTGTCGGTTCGTTGCTCTGCTCGTACTTCTTCAAAACATCGAAGCTTTCCGAAATTTGAGTCTGTGTGTTTTCGATCGGATTCAAGGCATACCGGGCATATTCTTCAAAATCGCCCTCACCGTGCTTGCGAACCATGACCGTCACGGTATACATATCCTTCTCCTGCTCGATCACCACCGTTTGGTTGTGAACATCGCTGTTGGGATAAATATCGTCGTAGGCGGCATACGGCTGCGTGCTGACGTATACCTTCATATCGATGGAAAAGCTGTACGGATACAACGGAATATCCAGTGTCATGGCGCGATAACCGTTCGACACCTCAAAGGTGAATTCGGTATCCACCGTGGCTTCGCCGTCGGCAGGGGTCTGCGCGAGCACCGTGCCCTTGGAAAATTCACTGAACACGTAGGTTACATGGGCCTGAGCGAACTTTTCCAGTCCCTCCTCGGTCAGCTCGACCTCGGACAGGAAGCCGAGCTCCTGCAGGTCGCGAATCGCGTCCTTCAGCTGCTGACGAGTCACGTCCGGCACCTCTACCGCTTCCAGCGGCGTATTGCCGTTGCTGACGATCATCATGATCTCCGAGCCGTATTGCAATTCGGTATCGGCCGGATCCAGCGCAATCACATAGCCTGCCGCTACGTCCTCGCTCTGCTCCAGACGATACTGTGTCACAAAGCCGGCGTTTTCCAGCTTTGCCTTGGCATCATCGCGCGACAAGCCGATCACATCCGGAACCGGTTCAATACGCGGCCCGCGGCTAACGGTCAACGTAATGTCGCGGACACCCTTTTTCACCGACGTACCGGCCTCCAGCGTTTGATCGATGACGTATCCCTCAGGCTGGCTGTTGTACTGGTAGTTATAGTCGTTAAACTTGAACCATTCCAGATACTCCGGATTGTTGGCGATCTGCTCCACAGTCATGCCCACAAAATTCGGAACTGTAATATTTTTGCTGTCGTTTTTATCGTTACCACCGAATTTGTTAACAAACAGCAGTACCACGACGACCAGCGCCACGACCACAAACGCCGCCGCCACGGCGCTGATAACCGGAATGACCGGGAACGGCTTCTTTTCCTGCTCCTCGTCCTCCTCGACCTCGTTCCGACGACGGGACGGAGCGGTATCCTCCTCACCTCTGGCATGGGAGATAGCGTCCACATAGCGCGTGGGACTTTCGTCGATAAAATACTTGTATTCAAAATGAATGCTGGGGTTTTTCTTGAACTCATCAAAATCGTACAGCATTTCCGCCGCCGACTGATACCGCTTGGAGGGGTCCTTTTGCATGGCCTTGAGGGTGATTTCCTCCAAGCCCTCCGGGATACCCGGATTGATCTCACGAGGCGGCTTCGGCTCCGATTGCAGCTGCATGATTGCCACCGACACGGCGCTGTCTGCCTCAAACGGAAGCTGACCGGCCAGCATTTCATACAGCATCACGCCGACGGAATAAATATCGGCCTTTTCGTCGGTCACCTCGCCGCGTGCCTGCTCCGGGCTGATGTAATGCACCGAGCCGATGGCCTTATCGGTGGCACGGGTGGCGCGAATATCCTGACGCGCAAAACGGGCGATGCCGAAATCCGTTACCTTGATGGTGCCGTCCGGCAACAGCATGATGTTCTGCGGCTTAATATCGCGGTGAACAATGCCCTTGTCATGGGCGTGCTGGAGGGCGCGCAAAATCTGAACGGTAAAATGAACCGCTTCTTTCCATTTGAACTCCTGCTGTTGATCGATGTACTCCTTCAGCGTGATACCGTCAATATATTCCATCACGATATACTGCATCCGTTCACCGAAGCTGACATCGTACACCTTGACGATGTTCGGGTGAGACAGAATGGCAATCGCCTTGGATTCATTCTTAAAGCGGCGGGTAAACTCATCGTTGGCAAGAAACTCTTCCTTCAGGATTTTTACGGCCACGATGCGATTATCGATATTGTCATAGGCTTTGTAAACATACGCCATGCCGCCCACGCCGATGATCTCCTTGATCTCGTAGCGACCGTCCAGGCGTTTTCCGATGTACTTATCCATGATAATCCTCCTGCGTCCTTAATTTTTCTTAACCGCGACAACCGTGATATTGTCGCTTCCGCCGGCCAAATTGGCGGTGGTAATCAGCTTCATGGGCACCTCCGCAAACGGGAACGTGCGTACCAGCGTTTGAAGCATTTCCGAAGAAACCATATTGGAAAGGCCGTCGGTACAGATCAGCAGCGTGCCGTCATCGGGAAACGAAACGCGAGTGAAGGCACATTCGATCTCCGGTTCGACACCGAGAGCACGTGTCAGGAAATGCTTTTGCGGATGCGTTTTTGCCTCTTCGGCCGTAATCTGACCCTTATCAACCATATCCTGCACCACCGAATGATCGCGCGTGATCTGCTCGATACTGTGCGGCTCCAGCATATAGGCACGACTGTCACCGACATGGGCGATATACACGGCATCCGGCACGGCGATTGCCGCGACCACGGTGGTGCCCATGCCGAACAGCTCCGCTTCCTCGCACGCCGCACCGTATACCTCGGCATTGGCGTCCCACACGGCCGATTCCAGCAAATCGCGGATCGCTTCCGGCGTGGCGTTTTCCCGATAATCCTCTACCAGGCGATTGGCGATGCACCGCATGGCGATCGAGCTGGCGATGTTGCCGCCGTTTGCTCCTCCCATGCCGTCACAAACAACAACAAAGGCCGTTTCGGAGGCGAGCTTGCCGCACAGGAAGGCATCCTGATTGCTGGCACGCACGCGTCCCGGATGAGACGCTCCTATGGTTCTCATGTGTTTTCATCCTTCCCCCGTTCCTGCCGACGAAGCTGTCCGCAGGAGGCGTTAATGTCCGCACCCAAGGTGCGTCGGACTGTGACTGTGAAGCCCTGATTTTCCAACAACTGCTGAAACCGCTTCAGCCGCGCCTGCGAGCTGCGCCGATGCTCTTTGCCGCGCACCTCATTGGCAGGGATCAAATTGATATGACACAGCATGCCCTTCAAACGCGATGCCAGCTCCAGGGCACAGGCATCGGTATCGTTCACGCCGTTAATCATGGCATATTCAAACGAAATCCGCCGGCCCGTAACACGGGCATATTCACGGCAGGCTTTCAGTAAATCTTCGATGGGATAGCGCCGATTGATCGGCATGAGACGGGAGCGAAGCTCGTTGTTCGGCGCGTGCAACGACACCGACAGGGTGAGCTGTAATCGTTCCTCCATCAGGCGGTAGATGCCGTCTACCAGTCCACAGGTGGACAAGGACACGTGGCGCATACCGATGTGTACCTCACCGGGGCGGGAAAGCAGCTTTAAGAAGGCCATGACCTGCTCGTAATTATCCAGCGGTTCTCCCATGCCCATCAGCACCACCGAGGACACACGAATGTGGCGATCACGCTGTGCCGCTTCGATTTGCGCCAGCATTTCCGCCGCCGACAGATTGCGCGACAAGCCGCCCATGCCGGTGGCACAAAAGGAACAGCCCATGCGACAACCGACCTGTGTGGACAGGCATTGCGACCAGCCGTGGTGATAGCTCATCAGCACCGACTCCACCGATTCCCCGTCGGACAGACCGAACAGGTATTTCACGGTTTCGTCCAGCTGTGATTCCAGGCGGCGTACGATGGTAACGCCGGGAATCACAAATTCGCGTGACAGGCTCTCGCGCAGAGCCAGAGGCAGGTTGCTCATTTCCTCAAACGAGGAACAGCCACGATCCAGCCAACCGAGAATTTGTTTGGCGCGAAAGGAGGGATAGCCCCATTCGGCAATACGCTGATGCAGTTGTTCCTCCGACAGGGAGCGAATATCCTCGGACATCGTACCGGGCACCTCATTTTTTGTAAAATCCTGCGATAAAGAAGCCATCGGTTCCGTGAACCGACGGGAACAGCGTCAGCGTATGTGACGGTGACGCCCCCAGCGCGGAAAAGCAGGACGTTAACGGTAAAATGCGCGGCGAGAAGTCCGGGTGCTCCCGCAGAAAACGCGCCGCCACTTCTTCGTTTTCCGCCGGGTTTAAGGTGCAGGTGGAATACTGAAGCACGCCGCCGGGACGAACCATCGCCGCACTGCTTTCCAAAATACGGTACTGCAGCTCCGGCAGCTTCTCGAATTCCCGCAAATCCTTATAGCGAATTTCCGGCTTGCGGCGAATCACGCCGAGACCGGAGCAAGGCACATCGCAAATCACGCGATCAAAAGCACCGCGCAGCTGTTCGGGGCACGGCATGGAGGCGTCCCGTACCGCCGTTTGCAATACGGTGATCCCCAGCTCCTCGGCGCGACGGTCGATCGTTTCGCACTTGGCGGGATACAGATCGCACGCCAGCAGCCGACCGGTATTCCGCATCATCTGCGCCACGGTAAAGCTCTTTCCGCCGGGCGCCGCACAAACATCGGCAATCCTCTCGCCGGGTTGTGCCTCCAGTGCCAGACACGCCCACTGCGAAGCCTTATCCTGATAATAATACCAGCTTTTTTCGTTACTTTCAAGATTATTTAGTAAATAACCGCAATTCAACCGAAAACAATGGGGCAATTCCTCACAAATTTGGTACTTCGCGCCCAAATCATCCAGTCTTTTGGCGAAGGCGGCGTCCGTTGTCTTGAGCGTATTCACACGTGCAAACAGCTCCGGCGTTTCATTGACAGACGCTACCAGACGTTCCGCCACCGCGTCACCGTAGGCATTTCGCCAAAAGGCGATCAGCTCCACCGGGCAGGAATAACGGACGGACAAGCCGGCGTCCCCCTCCGGCAGGTCGTCAAACAGGGTCGCACGGCGTCTCACAATACCGCGCAAAACGCCGTTGACAAAGCCGGACGCCTGCCCCTGCTTCAGGCGGCGAACGCCCGAAACCGCTTCGTTGACCGCCGCCGATTCCGGCACCTTATCCATATACAACAGCTGATACAGTGCGACACGCAACGTTTCGTGCACCAGCGGATGCAGCCTTCGCAACGGGACAGACGACGCCTTTGACAGCACATAATCCAGGGTCAGCTGCCGTTCAATCACGCCGTAAAACAACCGCGACGCCAGCGCCCGATCCGCCGCCGACAGCTCAGCCGTCTGCAAAAGCTGATCCAACGCTATGTTGGAATAGCTTTGACGGCGATGCAAATCTGCCAACGCCTGCACCACAGCTACACGTGGGTTCTGTGCCATACTGCTCCTCCTGTTCGTAGCTTTACTCGGCAAACATCGTATTCACCGCCACGGGATGACCGCGAAAATACAGTGCGGCCTCCATGCGCTTGCCGCCCTCGGCCTGTACCTCACAAATCTCCAGCGCGGTATTCCGGCCGCAGGCAACCACCATCGGCTCGGCGGAAATCACCGTGCCCGGCGCCGCGGCGGTCGATCCGGCCACGCGGGTACGGTAAATTTTCAGGCGCTTTCCGCCTTGCATCACCGTGGCGACCGGCCACGGATTTAAGCCACGCACCTGATTATGAAGCTGCTGTGCCGGTTCGGTAAAATCCAACGGGCACAACGATTTATCCAGCATTGACGCATAGCAGGAGTCGGCATCGTTTTGCGGCGTACGCTGTACCGTTCCGTTCTCCACGGCGGCCACGGTTTTTGAAAGCAGCTCCGCACCCATGGTCGCCAACCGATCGTGCAGTTCACCGGCGGTCAAATCCGGCTCAATCGCACAGCGGTCGGTCATCAGCATATCGCCGGTATCCAGTCCGACGTCCATCAGCATGGTGGTGACGCCCGATTCCGCTTCGCCGTTCAGCACCGCCCACTGGATCGGTGCCGCGCCACGATATCGCGGCAGCAGCGAGGCGTGCACGTTGATGCACCCGTGCGTGGGAAGCTCCAGCACCGCGCGCGGCAGAATTTTTCCGTAGGCCACCACCACGATCAGCTCCGGTCGCTGTTCGCGAAGCATCGCTTGCACTGCTTCGCTTTTCAGCGTATCCGGCTGCAGCACCGGGATTCCGTGCTGTTGGGCCGACACCTTCACGGGCGGCGGAAGTAAACGCTGTCCGCGTCCCTGACGTTTATCGGTCTGTGTCACAACCAACGAAATATGATGACCGTCTGCAATCAGACGCTCTAGGCAGGGAACCGCAAAATCCGGCGTTCCCATGAAGATCATATTCAATCGGTCTTCACTCCATTCTTCACATGATCCAGAAATACAACACCGTCCAGATGGTCGATCTCATGGCACATACACCGCGCCAGCAGCTCCTCCCCCGTGAGAAAATACCATTTGCCGTAGCGATCCTGTGCCTTCATCTTCACCTTATTCGGGCGGCACACCGTCCCCCACTTTCCGGGAAACGACAGGCACCCCTCCGGGCCTTCCTGCTTGCCGCTGGTGCTGACGATTTCCGGATTGATCGCTTCGATCACGCCGTCACCGACATCCATCACCACCACGCGGCGCAAAATCCCAACCTGAGGGCCGGCCAAGCCAACGCCCTCGGCCTGATGCATCGTCTCCGCCATATCGTCCAACAACTGCCACAGACGTTCGTTAAAATCCACCACCGGGCGGCAGACCTTACGCAACGTCGGGTCATCGTCCTTCAAAATATTCCGTATAGCCATCGTTCATTTACTCCTTCGTTCACAAAATCATCGCCGGGTCACGGTCAGCATACACCGCCACCTCGCGATTGGCAGGATCGGCGCCGAATTTTTCCAGCAGTTCACCGATCAAGCGACGGGAACGTGCCGTTCCGTTCAGCTTGACAATCAGCTTGTACCGATACTTTCCGGACAGGCGAAGCACCGCCGCCGGAGTCGGGTCCAACACGATCAGCGGCAAGCCTTCATACTGCGGCTCGCACGCCGTGTGGCGCAACAGCGCCAGCAAACGGTCGGCGGCCTGCTTTACCGCCTGCTCCTGCGTGCCGGACAAGCCGAATACGCACAGCTCGGTAAACGGCGGATATTTCATCTGCTTGCGCGCCGCGATCTCCACCTGATAAAACGCCGGATAATCCTGTGCCGACGCCTGGGCGATGATATAATGCTCCGGCGTATTGGTTTGAATAACTGCCTTACCCGGCAATTCCCGTCGACCGGCACGCCCGATCACCTGGGTCAGCAGGGAAAACGTCGTTTCATAAGCGCGGTAATCCCCGGCATACAGGGATTGATCCGCCGACAGAACACCGACCAGCGAAACCTGCGGGAAATCCAGTCCCTTGGCCACCATTTGCGTGCCGATCATCACATCGTACTCGCCGTCGGCAAAGGCTTTGAAGCGTTCCTCGTAGGCGAAGCGCGACATGGTGGTATCGGTATCCATTCGCAAAATACGGATACCGGGGAACCGAAGCCGAAGCTCCTCCTCCACCCGTTGCGTTCCCATGCCGGAATAACGAATGTGCTCCGAGCCGCAGGCGGCACAGCGCACCGCTGGTGACTGCATGTGACCACAATAGTGACACACCAGCCGGTCGTTGGCGCGGTGATAGGTCATGGAAATACTGCACGACGGACAGGTGACCACCTGACCGCAGGAGCGGCAGGAAACAAAGGTCTGATACCCACGTCGATTGTGCAACAGAATGGCCTGCTTCCCCTGCTCCAGACAAGTGCTCAGCTCGCGGCACAGCGCCTCGCTGAACACGGCGTGCTCCGGAGCGCACGCGCGCATATCCACGACCTGCACCTGCGGAAGCACCGCCTGTCCGTAACGTGCCGACAGGGTGTGCAGAGAGTACCGCCCGGTCCTTGCCGCGTGATAGCTTTCCACACTGGGCGTAGCAGACGCCAGCAACAGCAGTGCTTTATGGCGAGCACAGCGAAACTTTGCCACCTCGCGCGCGTGGTATCGCGGCGTGCTTTCCGATTTATAGGTATGCTCCTGTTCCTCGTCCATGACCACCAGTCCCAGGTCGGTGACGGGGGCAAAGACCGCGGAGCGGGTTCCTACCACAATGGCGGCATCGCCGCGACGAATACGCTTCCATTCATCCATACGCTCGCCTACCGACAAGCCGCTGTGCAACACCGCCACGCGGGAGCCATACCGTTGGACAAACCGTTCGGTCACCTGCGGTGTCAGCGAAATCTCCGGCACCATGACCAGCACCTGCTTGCCTTCGGCAATCACCCGGTCGATCAGCCTCATATATACCTGTGTTTTTCCGCTTCCGGTCACGCCGTACAGCAAAGCACAGGCCGCCTGATCCTCATGAAAACGTCCCAACAGCTCCTCGTATGCCCGGTGTTGCTCCTCATTCAGTGAAACCGGCTCGGCCGAAGCAGCCGCCGGCGTGGTCACGGGTGAACGGAGCCATTCCTGATCGTACAAAACGACCAGCTCTTTTTTTACCAATGCCGATACGACGGCCTCTGTCACGCCGGCCAGATAGCACAGCTCCTTAACGGAGGCGGTACCGGCCTCTGTCAACAGCGACAGCACCGCCTTCTGCTTGACACTGCATTTGGCACGTGCCACCGCCTGCTCCAATTCCTCCGGCGGCACCGCCAACCGGGCCATGCGGCGTGTGGCGTCGCCGGAACGTCGAAAGGCGTCCTCACTGCGTGTGAGCCAGCCACGCCGTAGCATACGCGAAAGCACGTCCTGATTGGTAGCGAAGCCGGCGCATCGCAACAGCTTATCGCCGGGAATCCCCTCCGGCAGCTTTTGGCTCATGGTACACGCCAGCTTATAAATCGCCGTCTCCTCCGGCGACATTTGCCGCTCGGCCTCCGGCGGCAACGGGCGAACCGGCAAAAAGATCGGCTTTACCTGCCAATACAGACCGGTTGGCAGCATCGCGCGCACCGCATCAAACACCGTGCAAAAAGCGCGATCGCGCAACCACAGTGCCAGGTCCAGAAGCTCCTCGCTCAAAAGAGGCTGTTCATCCAGCACCTCGACAATCGCCTTGAGCTTCTGTCCGGCGTCGGACGCTTCGTCCAGCTCCATCACGATCCCCTGCCGGAAGCGGTCGCCGCGACCGAAGGGCACCAACACGCGGCAACCGCGCTGAAGCGACGTCATGGACGGATCGACCGCGTAGCTATACAGCTTGTCAAAATGATACGCCGTCTGTTCCACGGCAACCTTGGCAATCACGCCCACAGCTCACCTCCGCAGTGTATTAAAAGCCAAAAAGACGCCCCACACAGGACGCCCTTTCGCCATGTCGGCAACGGTTCGGCTTATTCCGCCTCATCCGAAACGATCATTTTATAATCGCCGCCCTCAAAATCATTGATTGCCATGCTCACCGGCTTTTCAATCAAAATGGCGCCGTTATCCTCGGCCTCCTGGGCAATATCACGGGCACGCTTAGCAATGCCGACAACCACGGCATAGCGGCTGTTGTTGCCCTTCAGCTTTTCAATATCATTAGGGTTCAGCATAATTCAAATCCTCCAATATGTATTTACTGCGGTCGTACCGCATTTTTTCCGTTTCGATGATAGCGCGAATCCGCTGTACGGCGGCATCAACATCGTCGTTTTGCACCAGATATTGATAGCTGTTCGCGTGTGCCAGCTCGCGGAAGGCTTCATGAAGTCGATTTTGCACGCTTTCCTCGGTTTCGGTACCGCGGCCGCGCAGGCGCCGCTCCAGCTCCTCCAAAGAAGGCGGAAGCAAAAACACGGATACCAAATCCTGAATGCGACCCATGACTGCCTCGGCGCCCTGCACCTCGATCTCCAAAATCACGTTGCGACCTGCCGCCAGCTGTTCCTCCACAGCGGCGCGCGGCGTTCCGTAATAATTGCCGTTGTACTGTGCGTATTCCAGCAAGGCGTCCTCGCCGATCATTTGCTCGACCTGCTCCTTGGTGCGGAAGAAGTATTGCACGCCGTCCGTTTCACCGGGACGCGGAGCACGTGTGGTGACCGACACCGAAAGAACGGTATCGGCGCATTCCGCCAGCAACCGCTGGACAACAGTGCCCTTGCCGCAGCCGGACGGGCCGGACAGCACCAGCAACAGTCCGCGCGGAGTGTTAATCGCCATTACCGCCGTCCTCCTCATCGCCGTCAATAAACCGATTGGCAACGGTTTCCGGCTGTACCGCCGACAGGATAACATGATCGCTGTCGGTAATCAAAACCGCACGGGTACGGCGGCCGTACGTAGCATCGATCAGGGTGCCGCGTTCCTTTGCCTCCTGAATAATCCGCTTAATGGGGGCGGATTCCGGGCTGACGATCGCCACCAGGCGACCGGCGGCCACCATGTTGCCGAAACCAATATTTATCAGCTTCATCGTTTTCCCTCCGTTGTTTTCGGGACTCTTACTCGATATTTTGAATCTGCTCGCGAATCTTTTCGATTTCCGCCTTCATATCCACCACGACCTGCGCCAACTGCAAATCCTGTGCCTTGGAGCCGATGGTGTTCGTTTCGCGATTGATCTCCTGCACCAGGAAGTCGAGCTTACGTCCCACCGGTTCATCACTGCACACCAGCTGTTCCAGCTGATCCAAGTGGCTCCGCAGGCGCACCGTTTCCTCGGCTGTGGCAATTTTATCGGCAAACAAGGCCGCTTCCGTCAGCAGACGTTGCTCGTCCACCGTGGCACTGCCCAGCAATTCGCGCATACGCTCCGTGACCTTCGCCATGTGCTCGCGCACCGTGTTCGGCGAACGCTCCTCCACGATGGCAACGCGCTCCAGCAAAAATGCACGTCGCGACAGCACATCCTCGCGCATACGCTCACCCTCACGCTCGCGCATAGCCACAAACCGCTCCGCGGCGACCTGACAGGTCTCACGCACAACACGCCAAATGGCTTCCTCGTCCGCTTCGTTTTTACGAACGGTCAGGACGTCCGGAAAACGGGAAAGTCCCATCACCGAGCAATCGTTTCGTACCGACAGCACCTCGGCCATCTGCTGCAATGCATCGCGGTAAGCGGTCGCCAACGGCAGGTTGAGTTCAACGCGACTGTCCGCCGTTTCCACGGCGTCCAGCGACACGTACACCTCCACCTTTCCGCGTGCAATGTACTGCTGCAAAAACGATTTCAGCTTATCGTCCAAAAATCCGCAGGTGCGCGGCAGACGGGTATTACACTCAAAAAAACGATGGTTTACGGACTTGATCTCAACGGTAACATCCCAGCCGTCCAGCACCTGCTGACACCGTCCGTATCCGGTCATGCTTCGAATCATAAGTAACTCCTTGAAACAAGATGACCGAAAGCCCCGTCAGGGACTTTCGGATACAACCTTATCAGATGGGATGCACCTGTTCTTCTTCGTTAAGGTGCTTGCCGTCGATATGATATTTCTCGTTGCGGCGCTTTTCAAAGAACTTAACGGCCACCTGTCCGAACTGGGCATAGGTGAGGACGTCCTCCTCCTGCTCGTACCATTCCTTCATTTCGTCGCGCATCTTATCCAGCTCCGGCTCGATCAAGTCGGCAGGACGGCAGGTAATCGGTTCCTCGGCACCGATAATCTGTTTGCGGAATTCCGGATCGATCGCCACCGGCGCCGAGCCGTATTCGCCGCGAACCAGGCCCTTGAACTCCTTCGTCACCATCTTGTAGCGTTCGCCGCCGATGATGTTAAAGACAGCCTGTGTACCGACGATCTGTGAGGACGGCGTGACCAGCGGCGGGAAACCGGCATCGGCGCGCACGCGCGGCACCTCCAGCAGTACCTCCTCCAGCTGATCCTCGCGGCCTGCCTGCTTGAGCTGGCTGACCAAATTGGACAGCATACCGCCGGGAACCTGGTAAATCAATGCCTTGGTATCAACCTCCAGCATTTTGGGGTTGAGCTGACCGTTGGCCAAATACTTATCACGCAACGTGTGGAAATAACGGCTGACCTCATTCAGCTTGATCAAATCCAAGCCGGTATCGTATTCCGTACCGGCCAAAGCCGCTACCATGGATTCGGTAGCCGGGTGGGACGTACCCAAGCCCAGCGGCGACAATGCGGTGTCGATCACATCGGCACCGGCTTCGATACCCTTCATAAGCACCATATCGGCAATGCCTGCCGTAAAGTGCGAATGCAACTGAACCGGAATGGAAACAGCGCTTTTGATCTCCTTGACCAGATCGTACGTCACGTACGGAACCAGCAAGCCGGCCATATCCTTGATGCAGATGGAGTCGGCACCGGCCTCCTCCAGCTTTTTCGCATAGTTCACGTAATACGCTGTGTCATACACCGGGCCCGTCGTATAGGAGATGGCCACCTGCACGTGGGCGCCCTTTTCCTTTTTGGCGGCCTTGATGGAGGTTTCCAGATTGCGAATGTCATTCAGCGCATCGAAGATACGAATGACGTCGATACCGTTCGCCACCGATTTCTGCACGAAATATTCCACCACATCGTCCGCGTAATGCCGGTAGCCCAGCATATTCTGACCGCGGAACAGCATCTGGAGCTTGGTTTTCGGCATGTGCTTCCGCAAAATACGCAAGCGCTCCCACGGGTCCTCGTTCAAAAAGCGCAAGCAGGAATCAAACGTGGCGCCGCCCCAGCATTCCAAAGAATGATAGCCGACATCGTCCAGCATTTCCAGCGCCGGCAGCATTTCCTCCGTTGTCATACGGGTTGCGATCAACGACTGGTGCGCGTCGCGCAAAATAGTTTCGGTAATCCCGACCTTTGCCAATCTAATCAGTCCTTTCGTTAGCCGTACTTACTGCAAGGAAACCAGCGGCTTGCCGGAATCCACGCTCTCGCCCTTAGTTACGTGCACGCCTGCCACGACGGCATCGTGCGGCGCCATGATCTCGTTTTCCATTTTCATGGCTTCCAAAATCACCAGCACATCACCGGATTTGACGGACTGACCGGGAGAAACCAGCACGTTCACGATCGTACCGGGCATCGGCGCGTTGATCACCTCGGCATCCGCCGCCGGAGCAGCGACAGCAGGAGCCGGAGCCGCGGGAGCCGCAGGAGCCGCAGGAGCCGCCGGGGCTGCCGGAGCGGCAACAGGGGCGGCTGCCGGAGCAACCGGAGCCGCGGCAGCAGCGCCGCCGACCTCTTCCACCTGAACATCGTATGCCTTACCATTGACCGTGATATTAAATCTCTTCATGACTGAATCAACCTTTCTTTCTGTTTCTACGGTGTCGCACCGACACCCGATATTACAAACGAATATTGGCGTGCTTCTTCGGCAGCTTGCTGACGCGCTTGCCGGACAGCATCTCGAAGAAGGAGGCAACGACCGCACGGGTCTGTTCGGGAGCTACGATATCGGTAACCGCTCCCTGCTCCGCCGCCAGCTGTGCATTACAGCAGGTGGTACGGTATTCCTCCGCCAACGCCGCACGATCGGTTTGCGGATTCTTCATTTCCGCCAGACGATCCTTCCACAAAATGTGGATCGCCGTTTCCGGCTTCAACGGAGAGACGGAAGCATCCTGCCACGCCAGCACCGCATCCGCACCGGCCGCCTTACCGGCAACCGCAATATACACCGCACCGTACGCCTTGCCGAGCAACAAGGTCACCTTGGCAGTCGTCGCCTCGGTGTATGCCTGGCAAACACGCGCCGCGCCCTTCAGGCAGGCAAAGCCTTCAGCGTCAACCACCGTCAGGATCGGCAGAGAGAAGCTGTCGCAGAAGCGAACGAAGCGAGCGGCACGAGCGGCGGCACAGCAGGAAACCTGCTCGCCTGCCAGGGTAACAATACCGCAGACCGAGCCACCGATGCGTGCCAGAGCGGCCACCTCGTCCCGATACAGCGGGAACAGCGAATCGGCATCTGCCAAATAGGCCGCCGCCTCTTTAGCGGAGACCGGTACTGCCGCCGACGACTCCAGAGCTTCGTACACCGGCGCCGCGGACAGGTTGTTCGCCGGCAGGTAGCCGAGCAGCTGACGAGCCTTCTCCAGCGCTTCCTCTGCGCTCGAAGCCAGCACATCCGCCTTGGCATTTTCGTCACCGGCGTTGAGATAATAATCCGCCTCCTCGGTGGCAATCACCACATCGGCCGCCGCCGCAATCAGCGCGGAGGAACCGACACAGGAGCCGGCGATCACCGCGATCTGCGGCACCACGCCGGACAGCTCGTTGGCAGTCGCCATGATCTCGGCGATAGCATCCATAGCATCCAGTCCCTCACCGAGACGGGCACCGTCGCTATCAAAGACACCGACGACCGGCGCGCCATTCTGCGCCGCCAGACGATAAACGGTTTGAATTTTCGCGGCGTGAGCCTTGCCCACGGCACCGCTGCACACCGACTTATCCTGTGCAAACGCATACACCGGTGCATCGTTCACCAAACCATAGCCGCAGACCACCGGAACATCGTTTTCGCCGTCACGCATCAGGCGATCCAGTTCAACAAAGGTGCCTGCATCGAAGAATTGTTCCAAGCACTGACGTGCTTCGGACGCTTGCTTGCTCATGCTTTTGACCTCCAAACAGCGTACCCGTCCGGCGAAAGCAACGCCGCCGACGGGAAAGGATAAAAGCTAACCTACGCCATGATAATAGATACTAATATTATAGCGCAGAGTGCCTGCAAAAATCAAGCCCCCTGCGCGATAAAAAACGAATTATTTGTCATTTTCCTTTTACTTTTCGCCGCAACGGCACGGACGGTTAAAAAAATCGGGAATAAACAGCTCGCGTCCTCCGGCAACGGCGCCGAATCCGAGCCTGTCCAGCAACGGAAACAGCGTCGGCTCGGCACAGCTCGCCGTAACCGCCAAGCGGTTGACACCGGCGTTCAGCGCCGCACGGATCAGCCATTCCGCATATTCGTCGTCCGGTGCACGCAGGCACAGAAGCTCCAGCCGGTCACGCTCCACGCGGTACAGCACGTGACCCGACACGTCCTCCCCTACCGTCAGGAGCATGGCCGACAGCGGCATCGTCTGCCCCTCGCGGTGTGCCAGCTCGGCGGCTTGTCTGTCATCGGCAGGCAAAATCGTAAACATTTACCCCCGTCCCTTTCCTTGCTTAATATAGGCGGCCGCAATCTTCTTTTCCACCTTGGAGGCCATCACCAGTGCTTTGACCTCGCGCGGCTCCAGATGCCGCCATTTTCCGGGCGGCAGCATACCCAGCTTGATACCGCCGAAGGCCACGCGCTTGAGACGGATCACGTCCAGCCCCAGCAGCTCACACATACGGCGAATCTGCCGGTTGCGTCCCTCGTAAATAGTGATCTCCATGACCGTGCGCGGCGGAACGCCCTCCACGGTTTCCTCCTGTGTCACCACGACCGCTTCGGCAGGCAGAGTGCGTTGTCCGTCCAGCAGGATACCCTCCCGGATACGGCTGATGTGCTCGGCCGTCACCTCGGAGCGCACGGTCACCCGATACCGCTTGGGAACGTGTGCCGCCGGGTGCATCATGGCGTTGGAAAAATCACCGTCGTTGGTCAGCAGCAGCAGACCCTCCGATTCCCGATCCAGCCGTCCCACCGGATATACGCGCGTGCCGACGTCACGAATCAAATCCGCGACGCACTTGCGTCCTTTTTCGTCACTCATCGTCGTCACATATCCGCGTGGCTTGTTAAGCATCAAATACACCGGCGCCTCGGCGGAAGCGATCCGCTTGCCGTGCACCGTAATAATGTCGCGGCGATCATCGGCCTTATCGCCCAGACGAACCGGATGACCGTTGACGCGCACAGCGCCCTGCTCGATCAGCTCCTCCGCCTTGCGACGCGAAGCCACGCCACGATCGGCCAACAGTTTTTGCAATCTTACCAATGCCATATTTTTACCTCATTAACGCAAAAAGCAACCGTAAAAGCTGTCTTTGCCAATTCTCCGATTTTGAAATTGCCGCACGCGCGTCCACTGCTTCGGCGGCGTACAGCGGCACCTCGGCCAGCTGTCGCTCTCCGATGTAATACCGCAACACCCCGACCCTTTGATCGGTAACCGGCGCCCACACAAACGGCGGAAGCTCCCATTCGCATCGCAGCTGCGTCGCTTCACCGCGAAGCAACACCGCCGACGTTTCCGCCGCACACAGCGAAACGGAATCGGCTGTACCTCCGGCAACGGGAACCGCCGGTAAATCGGGCGTCGGCAGAACCGTCCGCTCCGTGCAGGAAAAGCCGTAATCGTACAAGGCGATGTGGTCGTTCCAGTAGTCACCGCCGTTCAGCGAGGCAATGACCAGTGTCACGCCGTCACGCGTGGCCGCCGACACCAGACACTTTCCGGATTTTTGCGTATAGCCGGTCTTTAGCCCCACTGTATCCGGATACAGCTGTAAAAGCCGATTGTGGTTGCGAAGCGTCACCGCGGTACCGTTGATATGCACCGTCGTGCTGACGGAGGCACACAGCTCCGCCAAAAGCGGAGCCTGCAGCACCGCGGCGCCAAGCAACGCCATATCGCGCGCCGTGGAGTGATGATCGCCTTCATCCAAGCCGGACGGCGTCACAAACACGGTATCGGACATACCCAGCTCCGCCGCCCGTTGATTCATCGACGCCGCAAACGCCGAAATCGAACCGTCGATCCAGATCGCCAGTGTATTGGCGGCATCGTTTCCCGACGACAGCAGCAATCCGGCCAGCAGGTCACGCACGGTCAGCACGTCGCCGCCCCGCAAGCCCATCGACGAGCCTTCCACCCTCACTGCTTCGGCAGGCACCGTCACCGTGCTGTCTGCGCGCAGTCGCTCTGCGGCGATCAACGCGGTCATCAGCTTGGTGGTGCTTGCCATCGGACGCGGCAGATCGGCGTTTTTTTCGTATAAAATTCGTCCCGACTGCGGTTCATACAGCACGATTGCCTGTGACGATACCGCCTGCGGCGGTGCTTCGGCACTCACCGAAAACGGCAACGCCAAGCATATCAGCACGCACACCGCTATCCACGCTGTTTTTCTCCGCATACGATCCCCCGCCTTCACCAAAAGCTATGCAAGGGGATCATAAATTATTTCTCCGCTT
>CAYQBP010000002.1:34313-37005 GCA_964415745.1 uncultured Eubacteriales bacterium | reverse complement strand
TACTGCCAGCGTGTCAGGGTCACCCCCAGCTCCTCGCGCACCTCGCGGTGCAGTGCTGTCGGGGCGTCCTCGCCGGACTCCAGCTTTCCGCCGACCCCGATCCAGTAGCCGGCGTTGAGGTCGTTCGGCTTGCGGTCACGGTGCATCATCAGCAGGTGACCGTCATGCTCCAGATACGCCAGTACCGTGTGGCACTGCGGCACATCGGGCGACAGCGCGGAGTATGTCGGCAACGGTTCGGTCATAGGTATCCTCCTTTAGCGACGGTTCGCCGTTAATACGTCAGGGTGGTGTAGGTGCGGTCTACCAGGGCGTCGGTGAAATTACTGCCGACGCGCACCAGATGAACACGGCGCTTTTCGGTATCGACCGCCACCACGGTCACGCAATCCTCGGCCTTGGTGCCGCGCTCACGCGGGAGATCACAGCCGAAGTTCTGCCAATCGTCGTTGGCGGTGGCGGCGAATGCAACGATGTTCTGCTCCGGATACACCGCACTTTTCGCCACGATGTCCCGGTGAACGTGTCCGATCAAATAGGTGGCAAAAACACCCTCGCCACGTTCGGTAAAGTCCGCGTTCACCGTCAGTGTCGGCAGGTAGGCGTATTTTTCGACCGGCGGATATGCCTTGTGCAGGGATTCCCCTTTGCACCAGGCGTTGACGATGTCCGGCACCAGCTCGTTTTTTCCGTACAGCGGCTCCTCGGTATCCAGTCCGCCCTTTTCCTGCGTGAAGTTGCTTTCCACCTTGGTGGCGTTATCGGGATAGCCGTGGCGTGCCACGATGACCTGATACCCCTGCGGAACGGCCGCCAGCGTTTTTACCAGCCAATTGACCTGCTCCTGATCCAGGCATTCGGCGCCGCGCGAAATCGCAAAATCGCCGTTTTCGTCGCGCTCCTCCGGTGCCATGTAGTTATCCAGCATGATTAGAGTGATTTTATATTCGTCCCAGTTGACGGCGTAATAGGTTTTGTCGATGTCGGAAATGCCGATTTTGGTGCGTGTGGTGCGGATGAACTTTTCCAGCACCTCGGCTTTGGTTCCGGAAATCTCCTTTTTGGCGCTGTTGCCACCGTCGTGGTTACCGACGATCGTGTAAAACGGCTTTTTTGAGGAGTTGACCGCCAAATAATACCACGAGGCGTCGTTTTCCACGTGGTTGGCACCCTGAATATCACCCAGACAAATGCCGCAATCCAGCGCGTCGGTGCCGTTCAAATAGTCGATGGCACTCTGCATTTGCTTGGCACAACGGTGAATATCCGTGGTGACCAGCATGGCAAAGCGCTTCGGCTTTTTTTCGCCGTGTCCGTAAACGCCGACGTTTGCCGCCGCGTTCACGATGTGCTCCACGTCCCGGTTGCGATGGATAATGGCGCTTTCATAACAATTCATACCAGCATCTCCTTGTTTTTGGTATCTATCTCCTCTGCCGAAGCAGACTGTGACACAGATTTTGCCATGACCCTTTCGGCACGGTTCAGCAGCAGCACCGAAAGTAAAATCAGGACGACCCCCACCGTCGAAAGCACGGTCAGCGACTCGCCGAGCAGTAACCCGAACAGCGTTGCCGACATCGGTTCGACGATCGCCAGCGCCGCCGCGGTGCCGGCGGGCAGAGATTGCAGTGCGGTCGAATACAGAATGTACGGGACGAAGCAGGTCATGATCCCGACGCCGAGCAACAGCGGAACCGTAGCTGACGGCTTGACCGAAGCGTATTCGACCAGTACGGCCGGGTCGGAAATGCACAGACCGATGATTGCCACCACCAGAAAATTATACAGCGAAGCGGTGGCCGAGCTACAGCCGCGGCGCAGCTCCCATTTGGTGAAAAGATTGTAGGCGGCATACGAAATGCCGGACAGGATACCGAAGAATACGCCGGTCGTGTTGATCTCGGCACCGCCGAACACGCCGGCCACCAGACAACAGCCGACCAGCATACAGCCCACGGCGAAAACCTTGAGGCGTGACAGCTTTTCTCCGAAAAACAGCACCGACACGATCATCACATAGACCGGTGCTGTGTACATCAGCACCACGCCGGTGGCGATGGAGGACGCCTGCATGGACATATAGTAAAACGCCGACGTGCCGAACAGTGCCGCGCCGCTTCCCAGATACATCAGCAGGTCGGTCGGCTTTGCCCGCAGCAGCCGAATGTTGCCGCACACGATGTACAACAGCATACACAGAAACGAGGTGACACCGCGAACCGCCGTCACCTGCAACGAATCGAAGCCGTACGGATTCAGCCAGTACATAAAGAGCCCCGATGTTCCCCAGCTGATTCCGGCGCCGATCACGCACAGCAAAGCACTTTTTTTCAAGACGTTTCCCCTTTTCACATTCCCGACGAACGGCAGGTGTGCGTCGGCTCTAAATGTTATTATGAAAATAATACAGTGTCATGGCTTCTGTATCGAAATAATACACGTCGTAGCACCCCAGCTCCGGGTAAAAGGAATCGTCGTCGATGTACAGATAGTCCTCCTCGGAAATGCAGGAGGAATCAAAATCGTAGCCGAGGGCGACCTCGTTATCCGGTTCACCGGAGCGATAAACAGCGATCCACGATTCAAAATCGTCGAGATGCTTCTGCAGGTCGGTCCTGCTCTCGGTGGTGAGCTTTTCAAAATAGGGGTTGTCGTGAAAATCGACGGAGTCGTAGACGTATTTGGCGTA
>CAYQBP010000002.1:20838-34213 GCA_964415745.1 uncultured Eubacteriales bacterium | reverse complement strand
CTTTTACAAATATATTTTCAACAGTCAATAACAGCCACACAAAAAAGGCTGTAAGCATCGTGTATATCAACGAAACAAAAATCAGCAAACCAATTCTGAGACCTCGCGGCAGCTTACTGTCATTTACACCATCCAAACTACCTCCAACAACGAATTCAAGCAGGAATTCAAATAATAAGTCCATTTTTCATCCTTCTCTGCAAATTCTGATTTACATTTGTCTGAAGCGATACAGTAATCATCATCCGTCATCGTTTTTCCGTGACAGCAGACAGACACATTCGCAATGCGCTGTCCGAGGAAACATATCCACCGGTGTTACACGTTTGGTCGTGTAATCGCGCTCGGAAAACAGCTTCAAATCCCGTGCCAGTGTGGCCGGGTCGCAGGAGACGTAGACGATCCGTTCGGGTGCCATGGAGACCACGGTGTCGATCAGCGACGGCGTACAGCCCTTGCGCGGAGGGTCCAGCACCACGACGTCGGGGTGCCACCCCTCCTGCTCCAGCTTCTTGGCCGCCTGAGCCGCATCGGCCGCTATAAACCGTGCGTTTTGCACGCCGTTTTCCGCGGCGTTACGGCGCGCGTCGTCCACGGCCTGTGAGACGACCTCCACGCCGACAAGCTCCCGTGCGCCGTGTGCCATGGACAGGCCGATGGTGCCCGTGCCGCAATACAAATCCAGCAGACGTTCGGTACCGGTCAGTGCCGCGGCCTCGGCTGCCAGACGGTACAGTACCTCCGCCTGATCGTGGTTTACCTGATAAAACGAAAGCGGTGACAACCGGAATTTCAGGCCGCACAGGGCATCCGTGATAAACGGCTCACCGTACAGCACAAAGCCGGATTTTCCCAGCACGACGTTGGTATCCTCGGCGTTGAGATTGACCATGACTGAAACCAGACCCGGCACGGTGCGGCGCAACGCATCCACCAACCCGGCGGTATCCGGCAGCTTGCCGCCGGTGCACACCAGACAAACCATTCGTTCGCCGCTCTGTGCGCCCTCGCGAATGTAAATATGGCGCAACAGGCCGCGGCCGGTGGTCTCGTCGTACACAGAGACACGATTGCGACGTGCCCAGTCTACGACGGCGTCCAGGGCGTCGGCAAAGCATTCCGGCTGTAACAGGCAGTCCCTCTGTTCAATCACGCGGTGACTGCGCGCCGCATACAGGCCGATCTGCAGGCCGTTCTCCCCTGCTGTTACCGGGTACTGCGCCTTATTGCGATAACGGTCGGGGTGAGCACAGGCGACGATCGGCTCCGGCCTGAGTGTCAATCCGCCGATCCGCTCCAGTGCATCGGCGACCCGTTGCCATTTATAACGTAGCTCCGCCTCGTACTGAACATGGCGATAAGCACAGCCGCCGCATTTTCCAAAGGAGGGACAATCCACCTGAGGCACCCGGTCGGGCGAGGGGGTAATCATCGCCTCTACCCTGCCGTAGGCCAGCGTTTTTTGCACCTTAACGATGCGGCATTGAATGACATCGCCCACCGCCGTGAACGGGACAAACACGGCCATACCGCGTTCGGAGTCGGATTCCGTATAGCGTCCGATGCCGTTGCCCTCGGCACTCATGGCGGTGATCGTCAGCGGAACGATCCGGTTTTTTTGCAACATGACGTACTCTCCGTTACATTTCAAACAAATTCATCTGGCTGGTTGCCGGCAACGACCCCAGCGCGCCCAAAGCGTTGAGCGATTCCACCACCGATTTGGAGATGCCCGACCGGTTTTGCAGATCGTCGCACGAGATGAACTCGCCGTCCTTGCGCGATTCCATGAGCGACTGCGCCGCCGCTTCGCCCAGCCCCTTGACGGCGCTGAACGGCATACGAATCTTGCCGTTTTCCGGGACAAATTTATACGAGTGGGATTTGTACAGGTCGACCGGCAGGAACTCCACACCGCGCTGCATGGCTTCGTAGACGATGTGCAGTGTTTCTGCCTGTGACAGCTCCTTGGCGGTCGCTTCCTTCTTATCCTTGGCGCGAATACTGTCCATCAGCCGCTTGACGGCTTCCTTGCCGCCCTGCACCGGTTCGGCATCGAAATCCTCGCCGCGGCCGGTGAAGTAGGCGGCGTAGTATTCCGTGGGGCGGTGCACCTTGTACCACGCCACGCGCAGAGCGGCGGTGCAATACGCCGCGGCGTGCGCCTTCGGGAACATATATTTGATCTTCATGCAGGAGTCCACGTACCAGTCGGGGACGTTGTGCTCCTTCATGGCGGCGAAGTGCTCCTCGGTCAGGAGCTTGGTTGCTTTGCCCTTACGCACAATTTCCATGATCTTGAACGCCATCTTCGGCGGCAGACCCTTGTGCATCAGGTAGGTCATGATGTTGTCACGAGTACCGATCACCTCGGAAATGGTACAGGTACCGGCGCGAATCAGCTCCTGAGCGTTGCCGAGCCAAACATCGGTGCCGTGCGACAGACCGGAAATCTGCAGCAGGTCGGCAAAGGTGGCGGGGCGGCAATCCAGCAGCATTTGCCGCACGAACGGTGTTCCCATTTCCGGCAGGGAAAGCGTGCCGGTCTCACATTCGATGTCCTCCACGGTGACGCCGAGCGGCTCCGGTGAGGTGAACAGCTTGTAGACCTCGGGATCGGACATCGGCACGTCCATCACGCTGATGCCGGTGTACTCCTCCAGGTATTTGTAGGTCGTCGGAATGACGTGACCCAGGTTGTCCAGCTTCAGGATGGTGTCGTGGATCGAATGGAAATCGAAGTGGGTGGTGATGACGTCGGAATGGGGATCGTCGGCCGGGTGCTGTGCCGGGCAGAAATCCTCGATCTCGTATTCGTTCGGTACAACGACCATGCCGCCGGGGTGCTGACCGGTGGTGCGCTTGACGCCGGTACAGCCCTCCGACAATCGCACGATTTCGGCGTTGCTGAGTGCCAGGCCGCGCTCCTCGGCGTACTTTTTCACATAGCCGAATGCCGTTTTTTCCGCGACGGTGGAAATGGTTCCGGCCTTGAACACGTGGTCACTGCCGAACAGCGACTCGGTGTATTTATGCGCGCGTGTTTGATATTCGCTGGCGAAGTTCAGGTCGATATCCGGCGTCTTATCGCCGTCGAAGCCGAGGAAGGTTTCAAACGGAATCTCCTGACCGTCACGGTTCATCGCTTCGCCGCAGACGGGGCAGGCCTTTTCCGGCAGGTCGAAGCCGGAGCCGACCGAGCCGTCGGTGATGAACTCCGAATGCTTGCAGTGGGGGCACACGTAGTGCGGTTGTAACGGGTTGACCTCCGAAATACCGGCCATGTGCGCCACGAAGGACGAGCCGACGGAACCACGCGAGCCGACGAGGTACCCGTTATCGACCGAGTTTTTCACCAGCTTTTGCGCGATCATATACAAAACGGCAAATCCGTTTTTGATAATCGAATTCAATTCCTTTTCCAGACGTTGCGCCACGAGATCGGGCACGGGGTCGCCGTAAAGCTCCTTGGCACGGTGCCAGGTGATCTCGGTCAGCTCTTCGTCGGAGCCGTCGATGTGCGGCGGATAGTTTCCCTCCGGAATGGGACGAAGCTCCTCGATCATGGCGGCGATGCGGTTCGGGTTTTCCACGACGATCTCATACGCCTTTTCCGCCGGGAGATAGTCAAACTCCTTCAGCATTTCTTCGGTGTTGCGGAAATAGAGCGGCGGTTGCATATCGGCATCGCCATACCCCTGCCCCGCCTGCAAAATGCGGCGGTACACCTCGTCCTCCGGGTCCATGAAGTGCACGTCGCAGGTGGCACAGACCGGAATGTTCAGCTCCTCGCCCAGACGAATCACGGTACGGTTAAAATCGCGCAGCTGTTCGTCGTCGCGCGCGGTACCGTTACGAAGCATGAAGCGGTTGTTGCCGAGCGGCTGTACCTCCAGAAAATCGTAAAACCGCGCAATCGCGCACAGCTCGTCCCACGGCTTGCCCTCTACGATGGCGCAGAAAAGCTCGCCCTGCTCGCAGGCACTGCCGACAATCAGCCCCTCGCGGTGCTCCAACAGCTTACTGCGTGTAATGCGCGGACGCTTATAAAAGTTTTTCAGATGACTGTACGAAACCAGCTTGTACAGATTTTTCAGTCCCACCTTGTTTTTGGCAAGCAGGATTTGGTGATACGGGCGCGCCTTGCGCGAGTTGCCCTCAACGGACAGCGAATTGATGTCCTGTACGGTTTTTAAGCCGTGGTTTTCCTTGAGCTCGACCAGCATTTTGGCAAAGATCTCCGCCAAAACACGGGCATCGTCGCAGGCGCGGTGGTGGTTAAACGGTGCCAGCTCCAGGTGCTTGGCAACGGTATCCAGCTTATGATTTTTCAGATGCGGATACAGCGCGCGGCTGATCGGCACCGTATCCACCGAAGAAAACGAAAAATTGATGCCGCAACGGCCGGAGGCGGCGCGTACAAAGCCGGTATCGAACGGCGCATTATGTGCGACCAGAATCGGCGCTTCGCCGCAAAATTCAAAAAAGCTGTGCAGTGCCTCCGCCTCCTTGGGGGCGCCCTGTACCATGGCATCGGTGATGCCGGTCAATTCCGTGATTTTGGCAGGGATCGGGCGCTCCGGGTCCACGAAGGTATTGAACTCCTCGATCACCTCGCCGTTTCTCAAACGAACCGCACCGATTTCCGTGATGCGGTCGTTGGTGGCATGGAGACCGGTCGTTTCCAAATCGAAAACGATGTATTCCGTATCCAGCGGCGCAGTAGTATCGCCATGAACCAGGGAGGCCGCGTCGTTTTCGTAGTAGGCCTCCACGCCGTACAGGATTTTGATCGGTGTACCGTTTTTTCGCGCTTTTTCGGCGGCATTCATCGCTTCGGGGAACGCCTGTGCCACGCCATGATCGGTGATGGCAACGGCCGGATGCCCCCATTCCGCCGCGCGCAAAACCAGTGCCTCGGCGTCCGAAACGGCGTCCATGGCGGACATTTTGGTATGCAAATGAAGCTCGACGCGCTTGACCTCGGCGGTATCCTGCTTTTTATAGCGTGCTACCAGCGCCATGGACTTGGGGCTGAAAACGTTGCATTTGGCAAATTCGTCAAACTCATACAACCCGGTCGCCAAAATGCATACGCCGTTTTTCAGCGATTCCAGTGCTTCCAGCTTGGCTTTATCACGCTTGGTATCCGTCCACAAAATCACCGAGATGGAGTTGGTGCGATCGGTGATGTAGAAGGTGTGGCGGATTCGCGTGCCGTCACGAAAAGCGCGGGTCTCATAGCCGAACACCTCGCCCCACACCGTGGCGGTGGTGCCCTCCTGCAGCTTGATCAGCGGTGTCGGCATATCGCGCGGTACCGGGCCGAACAACGGCGCGGCAGTCTCGCGGTAAATCGGAAGCCCGTCGGACGGCGGCACGGTGGAATCGGTCGGTTTACCGGGCTTGACCGCCACAGCGGAAGCTCCGGCCTCCTTTTTGGCAGCGGGAGCCGCCGCCTGCTGTGCCGCACGCTGAACCGCCTCGCGCGATTCACGCGTGGCGTCCTCCATCAGCTTTTTGTATTGCTCGTCCTGCTGATCGACCCCGGCTTCGCCGTGAAAGGTCAACGGCACACGACAGCCGAACAGCTCCTCGATCAGCTTGCTCATCATGGAATCGGTATGCGTTGCCTGGATCATATCCATGCCGCCGTGACACAGCGTAACGGCAAAGCCGTTGCCCTCGCGCGCATAGCGTGCATCGTTGAAGGTGCCGTTTACCGCCACACAGCGACGGCGCAAAAACGACACGACGGTCGGAAAGCAGGCCTCGCACAGGGCTTCGCCCGGATAATTCGGAATCAGCTCCACCGTTTGCAGACCCAAGCCGGTCGCCAAAGCGTTTTCCAGCGGCGGAAACGCCTCAAATTCGACAAAACGGTCCAGCTTTAACACGATACGCAGAAAACGGTCGGCATGGCTCACCTGCATATCGCTGACGACAGCATTGGCGAACGGTGCCAACAGAGAGGCATCCTGTATGTATGGTGAAAACAACGCTTGAATATCCGGGAAACTCATAATAACTCCACTTCTTTTATCAATTCCTCGACCGCGGCCTCCTCCGGCACGGTGCGAATAACCTTGCCCTTCTTGAACAGGGCAACCTTACCGTCGCCGCCGGCAATGCCGATGTCCGCTTCACGCGCCTCCCCCGGCCCGTTGACAACACACCCCATCACCGCCACGCGAATCGGCTTGTGCACCGACTTCAAGCGCTCCTCCACCTGGGAAGCGATGCCGATCAGGTCGATCCGCGTCCGTCCGCAGGTCGGGCAGGAGATCAGCTGCGGCTCGCCGGGTAGTAAATCCAGTGCCGCCAAAATGCGCCTTCCTGCCTCCACCTCCTTGAGCGGGTCGGCCGTCAGCGAAACGCGAATGGTATCACCGATACCGCGAAGCAACAGCGAGCCGATGCCGATGGCCGATTTCATAACGCCCAAATGCTCGGTTCCGGCTTCGGTGACGCCGAGATGCAACGGATACGGGCACGCCTCGGCGGTCAGCTCGTAAGCGCGTACCATCGTTTCCACGTTGGAGGATTTGATAGAGATCACAATATCCTGAAAATCGTATTTTTCCAGCAGAGAGGCGTGATACAGGGCACTGTCACGCATGGCTTCGGCGCAGGGATGTCCGTATTTCTGCAAAATCTCCTTTTCCAGCGACCCGGAATTTACCCCGATGCGGATCGGAATTTCTCGTTCCCGGCAGGCATCTGCCACCGCCTTGACGTGGGAATCGTCTCCGATGTTTCCGGGGTTGATGCGAATTTTATCGACCCCGGCGGCGACGCTTTCCAGCGCCAGCCGATAATCAAAATGAATATCGGCCACCAACGGCATATCCACCGCCGATTTGACCGCGTCGATCAGGCGCACCGCCTCCCGATCCGGAACGGCGATGCGAAAAATATCACACCCGGCATCGCGCAAGGCTTTGGCCTGACGCACCGTCCCATCAACATCGTGCGAAGGGACGCACCCCATGGATTGTACGGCGATGGGAGCTGTCCCACCGACCGTTACCCGACCGATATTCACTGAGCGACACAGACGTCGTTGCATGATTTTCACCTCTTACGCTATGAGCTTGACAATATCCTGAAGGGTGACGATCAGAATCAGCACCAGCAACAGCGCCAAGCCGATTCCGTGCACCAGCCCTTCGTATTTTGGGGGCACACGCTTGCGTGTGATCCCCTCCCAAATCAAAAATAGCAGCCGTCCGCCGTCCAAGGCCGGGATCGGCAACAGATTAAAGATGCCGACGTTCACCGTCAGCAGTGCCAACAGCATCAGCACGTTTCCCAGACCGGAGCGCCACTGTGCTTCCTGCACGGCGCTTTCCACCACGTCACCGATGACATCCACGGTGCCGACCGGCCCGGACAGATCGTTCAGACCGAACTGACCCGTAAACATACCCTTGATGGAGCGCCAGACGGTCACCGCCAGACTACATTCGGTGCGTGCTGTCTGCTCCACGGTGGAAAGGAGGGTTTGCGAAATCGGTGTCACGTAAAAATCATAGTACAGCACGTAGCTGTCCGTTGCTTCCACATATTCCCGACGGAATGTGACGTCCTTCAGCAACACTGTTTTCTCGATTCCGTCCACGGTGCGGCTGACCTGCATATCGAACACGCCGTCGTCACTGCTTTGAAGCAGGAATTGAAGATCCATCCAGGAAAACACGCGCTGTCCGTCTATTTTCTGCAGCGTATCGCCGGGGCGAAGGCCGCTCTGATACGCGGGGGTGTCCTCCCGCAAAACGGAAATCTGCGTGCCGGTGTAATACACCTGTCCGTCGCTTTCCGGCAGGATACAGACACTGTGGTAAATCAGCAGAATGATAAGCCCCAAAATCAGGTTCATCAGCACACCGGCCACGGTAATCACCACGCGCCGCCACACCGGTTTGTTCAGAAAGGAGCGCGGATTGCTGTCGGGTGTTTGAGGTTTGGTCGGGTTCAGCTCACCGCCGCCGGCGGCGTCCTCCCCCTCCATGGAGCAAAAGCCGCCGAGCGGAAACAGGCGGAGGGAATATTTGGTCTCTTTTTTGCCGAATTGAAGCAGACGCGGCCCAAAGCCGATCGCAAATTCATTCACCTGCACACCCAGCGCCTTGGCCGCCAGAAAATGTCCCAGCTCGTGCACGGTGACAATGATGCCGAACAGCACCAGTGCCGCCAGCAAACGACCGACAAACGTCAAAACCGTCAACAGAATACGATCACCTCATCCATTCACGCACCAAACGGCGACATTCCTCGTCCACCGCCAGCACGTCCTCGACGCAATGAATCGGCGCGAAACGGCGCGAAAGCACCGATTCCACCGCTTCGGCAATCTGCAAAAACGTGATGCGTCCGGCGCGGAAGCCGGCATTGGCCTCCTCGTTGGCCGCATTGACAGCCGCCGGATAAGCGCCGCCCATGCGTAACGCCTGACGGCAAAAGCCGATGGCGGGAAAAGCCTCGTCGTCCGGTGCAAAAAATGTCAGGCGGGAAAAAGCCGCCAAATCCAGTAACGGCACCTCCGACGGCGCACGGTTCGGCCAGGTGAGTGCGTACTGGATCGGTATCCGCATATCCGGAACGCCGAGCTGTGCCAGCACCGAATGATCCTCAAATTCCAGCAACGAGTGAACCACGCTTTCGCGATGCACCACAATATCTATATTCTCCTCCGGGAGGTCAAATAACCAGCGCGCTTCAATCAATTCCAGACCCTTGTTCATCATGGTGGCGGAATCTACCGTGATCTTCGCCCCCATGCTCCAGTTTGGATGCTTCAACGCCTGCTCCAGCGTGACGGCGCGAAGCTCCTCCTTCGTTTTACCGAAGAACGGGCCGCCGGACGCTGTTAAAATGGCACGACGCACACCGTGACCCGATGACGGCATCGGCGGAGCCCAGGCGCCGTGGGCGGTCGCCTGCATACACTGAAAAATCGCGGAATGCTCGCTGTCCACCGGCAGGATACGCGTGCCGTTCTCCGCGGCCGCTTGCATGACGAGCTCGCCGCCGGCAACCAGCGTTTCCTTATTGGCCAGCGCCACATCGTGACCGGCCTTCAGGGCGGTGAGGGTCGGCAACAGACCTACCATGCCGACCACGGCGTTCAGCACCACGTCGGCGTCCTCGCGCCGGGCAAGCGCGCACAGACCCTCCATGCCGGACAGCACCTCCACGTCCAGATCGGCCACCCGAACGCGCAGATCGCGCACTGCCGCTTCATCAAACAAAGCGACGGCGCGCGGATGAAATTCCCGAATCTGTTGCTCCAGTAAGGTCACATTGGAATGTGCCGCCAGCGCAACGACTGTGTAGCCCTGCGCCCGCACCACCTCCAACGCCTGTACGCCGATCGACCCGGTAGAACCGAGAAGCACCAACCGTTTGGACACAAAACCACTCCTTTGCGACAATGCCCGAATCAGTGAATCAGAGGCAACACCTTGGCGGTGAAGTATACCACGGGAAAGATGAACAGCAGGCTGTCGAACCGATCCAGCACGCCGCCGTGTCCCGGAAAAATATTACCGTAATCCTTTACCTTGCAGATGCGCTTGAGCAGAGAGGCGCACAAATCACCGGCCACCGACAGCGGCGCACAAACCAGTGCCAGCAGGAACAGTCCGCCGTACGAAATCGAAGCCGTATCGCCCAGACACAGCTGATAAATCAGACCGGTCAGCAGGCAACAGACGACCGAGCACGCGATGCCGCCGACAAAGCCCTCCACCGTCTTTTTGGGTGACAGGCGCGGACACAGCTTGTGCTTGCCGAAAAAGCTGCCGACAAAATAGGCGCCGGTATCGGCTGTCCACGCTGATATCATGGCGAAAATGAGATAAAACAAACCGTCGGAATCACGCGACGCGGACACGGTGCGAATATAGGACATACAGGACAGCGCCAGCGTCACGACCAGTGATACGGCGAACACCGCCGCCAGCTTGCCGACGGGGATTTCCTGACGGTAGAGTACGATGACCAGCAACACCAAAACCACGTACATCAGGCAGGTGATCGTGGCGGCGCGGCCGGGCATGCGGCTGAAAAAGGGCGCCACGAAGGCGAATACCAATGCCACGCTGTCTACCCCGCCGTGACGGTGCAGTCCGGTTACGGTGAACACCTCGTACACGGCGATCGTCGCAATCAGCGAGGCGGCGATTGTCAGCACGAGTGACCACGGAAGAAACAAAATCAACAACATCAATGCCCCGGCGACGACGCCGGTAATGATACGGGTCTTCATGTGTCATACTTCCTTTCAAATGCCACCGAAACGGCGGTGACGGCCGGCATAGGCCTCCAAAGCGCGATCCAAATCTCCGGTGGTAAAATCCGGCCAGAGAATGTCATCAAAGACGTATTCGGCATACGCGCACTGCCAAATCAGAAAATTCGATAAGCGATACTCGCCGCTGGGACGAAGGATCATGTCCACGTCCGGCTGACCGGCGGTGTACAGATGGTCGTTGATACACGCTTCGTCGATCGCATCGGGATCCAGCGACCCGTCGCGAACCTCCCCGGCGATGCGGCGCATGGCGGTGGTCAGCTCGGCGCGCCCGCCGTAGTTGATCGCCAAATTCAAGACCATGCCGGTTTTATGCGCGGTGGCCTCCTCGGCCTCGGCCATCAGCTGTTGAATATCCGGTGCCAGCACCGAGCGATCTCCGATGAAGCGCGTGCGGATATTTTCCTTTTTGAAATCCTCCAGCGACTCCCTCAGATATTGGCGAAGCAGATTCATGATGGCTTCGACCTCTTCGGGCGGACGCTTCCAGTTTTCCGTGGAAAACGTGTAGAAGGTGACGGTGCCGATGCCGCGCTTTTCGCAATGCTTGGCGATGGTGCGAAACACACGCGCGCCGGTCACGTGACCGGCCTGACGTGGTAAGCCGCGCTTCTTTGCCCAGCGACCGTTGCCGTCCATGATGATGCCCAAATGCGCCGGAACGACCTCGTACACCGGCTCCTTACGGCGTTTGGAAAACAGTCCCATAGCTCCTCCTAAAAGCAAGACCGGCAGAAGCAGTCCTCGGCCGGTCGTCCTTGGCAAATCAGATCTCCATGATCTCCTTTTCCTTTTTCGCGGAAATGCTGTCGATCTCCTTGCACGCCTTATCGGTCAAATCCTGCATTTTCTTTTCGGCGTTTTTGAGATCGTCCTCGGTGATTTCGGATTTTTTCTTCATATCCTTCAGCTTATCCATGCCGTCACGGCGAATGGAGCGAACGGCGACCTTGGCTTCCTCGGCGTATTTATACACCGTTTTTACCAGCTCGCGGCGGCGCTCCTCGGTCAGCGGAGGGAAGTTCAGGCGAAGATTGGTACCGTCGTTCTGCGGATTGATACCGAGGTCCGAGGTCAAAATCGCCTTTTCGATATCGCGCAGGGTGCTTTTATCCCACGGGGTAATCAGAATGGTGCGCGGCTCCGGCACGGAGATCGCCGCCATCTGCTGTAGCGGTGTGGGACAGTTGTAATACTCCACGGAAATTTTATCCAGCACCGCCGGGGTGGCACGGCCGGCGCGAATGGTGCTGTATTCACTCATCAAAGCATTGATGCTTTTGTCCATTTTTTCCTGAGATACCTGAAAAACCTGTTGCATACTGTATTTCCTCCTTATGAATGTACGATGGTGCCGATGTTTTCTCCGGCAACGGCGCGAACGATGTTTTCCGGTTGCTGCAGGTTAAACACCAAAATTGGCAACCGGTTGTCGTTGCACAGGCTGGCTGCCGTGGAATCCATGACCTTGAGATCGCGGTTCAGCACGTCCATGAAGGACAGCGTATCGTATTTGACCGCGTTGGGATTCTTTTTGGGGTCGCTGTCATAGACGCCGTCCACCATGCTGGCCTTGAAAATAATGTCCGCTTCGATTTCCAGGGCACGCAGGGCGGAAGCCGTATCCGTAGAGAAGAAGGGATTGCCGGTGCCGCAGCCGAAAATCACGACACGGCCCTTTTCCAGATGACGAACCGCCTTGTTGCGAATGTACGGCTCGGCAATTTCGTGCATGGCAATGGCCGTCTGCACGCGAACCGGGCAACCGAGCTGCTCCAGAGAATCCGCCAGCGCCAGCGAGTTGATGGTGGTGGCCAGCATGCCCATGTGATCGGCACGGGTGCGATCCATGTCGCCGCTGGTCCGGCCGCGCCAGAAGTTGCCGCCGCCGACCACGATGGCGATCTCCGTGCCGGCGTCCACACATTCCTTGATAGCGCGGCACACACCGTTCACGGTGTCAAAATTCAAACCAAAGCCCTGTTCACCCGACAAGGCCTCCCCACTCAGCTTCAATAAAATGCGTTTGTACTTCGGGGTCATAGCATCACACTCATTTCTACATCAGTTTCTTTCTTAGTATTTTACTATAAATCGTGGTCACTTGTAAAGAGTAAACCGGAAAATTCACTGGTATTTTTCTACAGGATATGATATACTGGAACAAAATCACACAGGAGGGATCGTCCGTGTCGGATTGTCTGCTTCACATTTGCTGTGCTCCCTGCTCGATCCGCTGTATTGAGACTCTGCGCGACGAGGGCATCGAGCCAACCGGATATTGGTACAACCCCAACATTCACCCCTACACCGAATATCGCAGTCGCAAAACCACACTGCAGGAGTATGCCGCTTCCATTCAGATGAAGCTGATCGCCAACGACGACTACGGGCTTCGCTCCTTTGTGCGGGCGATCTATCCCGATCTGGAGGATCGGTGCGAGACCTGCTACCGTCTGCGAATGGAGGAAACCGCACGGCGAGCCGCCGAGGAAGGCTTTTCGCAGTTCAGCACCACCCTGCTGATCAGCCCCTATCAAAACCACGAGCTGCTCATTCGCACCGCCGAGGAGGCGGCTTCGCACCACGGCGTCCGCTTCCTGTACCGGGATTTTCGCCCGTATTTTCGGGAGGGACAGAAAAAGGCACGTGAGCTGGAGCTTTATATGCAGAAGTACTGCGGCTGTGTGTTCAGCGAGGAAGAACGCTATCGAAGGAAGAAATCACGGTAAGCGGCTCGGTGCAGGGCTTGACACCGCACACGGTGATGGCGTAGCCCGGCCACGTGTATTCCGTAAGCCGCCATGGGGGCGGCGCCTGCAGATGCTCACCGCATTGTATGTGACAGCGCGACAGTCCGCCGGACAAGCCGAGTCCCTCCGCCTTCAGCACGCTTTCCTTGGCAGTCCACAGCCGAAGGAAGCGCGTATTCCGTTCCCCGGTCGGCGCTGACCTCACCCACGAAGCCTCTGCCGCGGTGAAGAACCGCGCAGCAAGCTCCGACGCGTTGATGCTCCGGTGCTCCTGAATATCCACACCGACGGCGCTGTCCGACAGAAC
>CAYQBP010000002.1:0-20738 GCA_964415745.1 uncultured Eubacteriales bacterium | reverse complement strand
GGAGGTCAAATTTATGCAACGAATCGCACGCTTTGAACACGTTTCCACCGCTCGCTTCGCCGCCGATTGGCAGGACGCCTTCGGCACCGACGCCGTACCGTCGCTTCCCCCGCTCCCCGTTCGCGCCACCGCCGGCTCCGCCGGATATGATTTTTTCATTCCCTGTGATCTGACCATCGCTCCGGGTGAAACTGTCAAAATCCCCACCGGTATCCGCGCCACCATGGCCGAGGGGTGGGTTTTGCAGATTTTTCCGCGCAGTGGGCTGGGCTTTAAGTATCGGTTACAGCTCAACAACACCGTCGGCATCATCGACAGCGACTACTACGCCTCCGATAACGAGGGGCATATCCTGATCAAGGTGACCAACACCAACACCGAGGGGAAAACGCTTTCGCTGAAATGCGGCGACGGCTTCGCACAGGGCATCTTTTTGCCGTTCGGGATCACGGAGGACGACGCGGCAGATGCCGTTCGCAACGGCGGCTTCGGGAGCACCGGCGGCGTATAAAAATATTTTTCGGCTTTTTTGCGAAAAGGTATTGCTTTTTTCGGATAAATATGCTAAAAGGTAGTTGTCAGCCCAACACATCCTGTTTTATCCGGAAAGGCGTGAGCCACAATGTCGATCGATACCGCTTTACAAAGCAAGCCGATTCCCGACAAGCTGCTGCCCCGTATTCAGCAGTCTCTTTCCCCTGACGAAGCAGCGAAAATCATCCTCATCGGTGATCTTCTGTTAGACGCCACCTATGGCGACACGGCGCTGGTTATTACCGACCGCCGTGTATTCAGTGTAACAGAGGATTCTGCCGATGAGGTTTTTTCTGTGCCGTTATCGGAGCTTCGGCGCGTCAAGGTCAACCGCCTGTACGGCAACGCCGTCCTGCGGCTGAATCACCGCAACGCATTCCGTTGCACCTTTGTTTCCGTGGTAATTCTGGAGGCCGTGGAGACCTACCTGAATTCCCTGATCGCCGGAGACGATCCCGACGAGGCGCTGGAGGTCGTTCGCGTGGCGCTGGACAAGGAGCGTGCCGTGTGTCCCAAATGCGGGCGGGTGCTGCTGCGCCCCGGTGCCGAATGTGTCAACTGCATGAGCAAGGGGCATCTGTTAAAGCGCCTGTGGGAATACATGAAGCCGAAAAAGAACATGCTCCTGTTCTGCATTTTCCTGTCGATGTTTACCACGGCCATGTCGCTGGTGCCGCCGTATATTACTAAGAACCTGGTGGACGACGTCATTCCCAACCGCGACTATCACGGTCTGATCACGCTGGTTATCATATTACTGTGCGTGTATATCCTGCAAAACGTCAGCGGCATCTTCCGCCTGTACTATATGCGAATCGCCGGCGACCATTTCCTGACCGCCATGCGAAACGATATTTACAGCAAAGCACAATACCTGCCTGCCCGGTTTTACGACAAAACCAGCACCGGCTCTATCTTTTCCCGTATTCAGGGCGACACGGTGACGCTGAACAACTTCACCCTGCGTATGGCGCAGGACGCCATTGTGCAGTTTTTCACCATGATCGGTATCATGATTATCATGTTCTCCATGAACTGGAAGCTCACCCTGCTGTCGCTGATCCCGGTGCCATTTGTTGCGATCGGCTCGCGCATTTTCGGAAAGAAAATACAGCCGATCTATCAGCGCACGTGGATCAAATGGTCGGCTGTTACCTCCATCATGTCCGACACGCTCCCGGCGAACCGCGTTATCAAGGCCTTTACCGGCGAAAAACGCATGATCGATAAGTTCGTCAAATACAATGACAAATGGCTCAAGGAGGATCGCAACGCCGCCATGGCGTCCGGTGTGTTCCCGCACACGGTCACCTTCTTCGTCACCTGCGGCTCTCTGCTGATTTGGTGGGTCGGCGGTATGTGGGTCATCAACGACCCGGAAACCACGACGCTGGGCTTGCTGGTCTCGTTCATCTCCTACGCCTCCATGTTCTACAACCCGGTCAACTTCTTTGCCGGGTTATCCGACAGCTACCAGCAGGCATTGACCTCTGCCGAGCGTCTGCTGGATATTCTGGACGCCGAATCCGAGCACGACTTCGGTAAAGGCAATACCCTTGCCTCCATGGAGGGACGCATTGAATTCCGCAACGTCACCTTCTCGTTCGACAAGAGCAAAAAGACGCTGGACAATATCAACCTGGTGATCGAGCCGGGCGATATTGTCGGTATTGTCGGAACCACCGGCTCCGGAAAAAGCACGCTGATTAACCTGCTGCTGCGGTTCTACGACCACTACGACGGCGAAATTCTGGTGGACGGCACCGACATTCGGCAGATCGATTTGGAATACTACCGTTCGCGCATCGGCTTTGTTCAGCAGGAGCCGCTGATGTTCCACGACACCGTGTTCCGCAACATTGCCTTTTCCGATCCCGATGCGCCAGTCGAGGCGGTCATCAACGCCGCCGACGTCGCCAACGCGCACGATTTTATCGTCCGCCTGCCCGACGCCTACGACACCGTGCTGGGCGAGCGCGGCTCCGGACTGTCCGGCGGTGAACGCCAGCGATTGTCCATTGCACGCGCCGTGCTGAAAAACCCCTCCATGCTGGTCTTTGACGAGGCCACCGCTTCGGTGGATAGCGAAACCGAGCACCTGATCCAGGGTGCGATCGAGCGGCTGATCCACGGACGCACCACGCTGATGATCGCGCACCGCCTGTCCACCCTGCGTAAGGCCAACAAGATCGTCGTGGTCGACCGGGGCCGCATCATCGAATGTGGCACGCCGGAGGAGCTTTTGGCGCAGAAGGGCAAATACTATCGGCTGATTCAAATTCAAAACAGCAGTGGCCGTGACGAAATCGATTTTGACAACTGAGGTGACTATCGTGGAACGGATTTATATAGAGCATGACAACGCCCGGTTGACCAAGCGCGACGGGGATTTTCACCTGGATTTGGAGCTGTACGGCGGCGAGGTGTTCCGGCACGTGGAGGCGCGTCGGCTGTTCCCGACCACCGGTGCCGACAAATATATCACGCTGTTGAACGACGAGGGCCACGAGGTCGCGGTAATCCGCGATCTGAACACGCTGATGCCGGACAGCATCAAGGCGGTTCGGGACGCGCTGGAGGAATACTACCTGATCCCCCACATTCTTTCCATCAGCAAGGTGGAAAACAAGCCGTCCGGCTTCTTTATCCACGCCGTGACCGATCGCGGAAGCTGTAGCTTTAAGCTGCAAAGCCGCACGCACGATATCAAGGTGCTGTTTGACAACCGCGTTCTTATTCGCGATACCAACGACAACCGCTATGAGATAACCGACTATACCCAACTGGATCGAAAAAGCCGGGAAGGCTTATTATTGTAAAGGAGACTGTCCCATGAAACTGATTCTTGCCATCATCAACAATGACGATGCCGCCAGCGTCGCCGCCTCGCTGACCGAGGAAGGCTTTACCATTACCAAGCTCTCCACGACCGGCGGATTCCTGCAGGCAGGCAACACCACCCTGCTGATCGGCGCCGAGGAAAACACGGTACAGCGCGCCTGCGACATCATTCGCAGTGAGAGCTTTACCCGTACCAAAAAGGTGCCCACCAGCGCCTCCTTCGGCCGTGGACTGGCACCGGGCGACCGTCAGGTGGAGACGCAGGTCAAGGGTGCCACGGTCTTTGTGCTCGATGTGGAGCATTTTGAAAAAATGTAATCGCACCGCGCCGCGCCGCAACAGCCATAACGCACAAAATGCCCACCGTGTGGTTTTCACACGGTGGGCATCTGCTTTTCGGAGCATTTCGGGCGATCGGTCAATCGTCGTCGGTCAGGTCGTTGTCCTCTACGATCGGCTCGCTTTGTACCACTGCGGCCAAATTTTCGGAAACGGTCAGCTCCTGCCGCTCCATGGTCGGCTGTTCGTACTGCTTCATTTTATTCACTCCTTAATAGGCCGGTATGACTTCCGCATACGATTCACCGGCAATCATGGATACGCTGTTGTACCGGAACAAATCGGAAACCGAGCAGAAGCGGTAGCCCTGCTCATACAACGCGGGCAACGCTTCCTCCACGGCGGATATGGTGGACGCCTGATGGGCGTGCAAAATCCAAATGGCGCCATCGTGTGCGTTGGTCGTCAGCGTTTCGTAGGTAGCCCCCTTGATGCCATCGTGCGTCGCTTCCAGCGTGTAGCTCGCATTGGCTCCCCAGCCCCAATGGTAGTTTCCGGTGATGATGCTGAGTCCCAGCTCGCGCGCGGCTTTGACGACATTGGCGTTGCTGAGCAGATACGGAGGACGCAGGGATTTCGGGGTGACACCCAGCGTTTCCTTAACGATGCTCTGCGTGTCGTTGAGGTGTTGGTAAATTTCCGCGTATGTTCTCGCGTTCAGCTCGTCCTTGGTGGTGGCCCAGGTATCGTTGCCCCACGTGTAGCTGCCGATCTCGAAGCCCTTGTCGAGAGCCTCCTGCAGCAGCTCGATCTGACGCTCACGCGTGCTACTGTCCGCGGCAAGGCTTTCCCCTGCCACGTTCAGGGTGGCGGAGCAATCGTATTCCTCCATTGCCGCAATCAGCCGCTCGATGTTGATCGTGCTGTTGGAAAAATCGGGGCGGTCAAAGGTGGTGGCGATCAGCTTAAAATCCTGCGGATGCTCGCGCCACGGATCGTCCTTTTCCGGCATGGCGACGGCGCGCTTTTTGGTGGCGTCAACGCTGTCGGTCTTGTCACGGGAATACAGCACAGTGGTCTTGCCGTCGGCATCCTTCAAAATCAGGTAGCCGCACGCGGTATATTCACGCGCCGAAAACGCGGTACCGGGGGCGGACGATTTCATGACCACCGTAAAGTCGAGGTAGGACGCCGTATAGTCCACCAGCTTCATGGTGGTGCCGTTATACGCCGTCGCCTTCCATACGCGCTTGGCCGACGGAGCCGTGTCATCCACATTGTCCAGTGTCAGCTCGGCGGTGGTATTGCCGGCGCGCTTCAGCAACGAACCAAATTCGGTCACGGTATAGCTTTTGCCGTTGTACGTTACCGAGACGGTATCGGAGTTGACGTTCAAGCCGCTGAGATACAGGCGATTGAGGAAGCGGATACCGGACGGGTCGGTGGCGTCATCGGCATAATACACGGAGGTTCCGATGGTGGCGAAGCGGAAGCTCTGCGATGTGGTCGGCACAAATTCCGCGGTCACGACCATGCTGCCCTTCGGCAGGACAAAACGGAACTCGTCGCCGTCTCCCTCACCGAAGCCGCCGGATTCCTTGTTCAATATCTGCTGCTGGTTGCCCTTTTCGTCCACGTAGTACAGACTGCCCGGCTTCAGCATATAGCCGGTGTCGGGAGTGACGGTGACGGTGACCGTGCCGCCCGCCGCCGGAGACGCCTGAGCACCGACGGTGTCGGGGTCCTTCCAGCTGGACAGCTTCACGGTGCCGTGCTCGATGTCGGGATCAACATACGCACCGGCCTTGACCACACGAACGTTGTCGATGTAGGTATCGCCGTCATTATAGCTGGCGTTCTTCAAAAAGCCGATCAGGTAGTTTTGATAGCCGCTCTTCAGGTAGGTATCATCGCTCTTGGTGGTGATTTTATAATTGTACGTTTTCCACTCGTCCGAGGCCGCCAGCACCTTACTGCCGTTTTCGACGAAGGCGTTCGAATAGAAATAGACCAACGCCGCCGCGCCGCGGACGTCGAAGGACACAAAATAGGTGGACGACGGCTCCAGCCACAGGCTGTTGATATACGCATCACCGATCGCCGTATCCGCCTGCGGCAGCTTGAGGCAGTGGTTATCCGTCTTGACGGTATCCTCGACTACGGTCGCCTTATTCAGCACCGCAGTCCAGTTCGTGCTTAAATTGGCGGTGCTTTCAAAATCGCCGCCGACGACCAGCTGTTCCACGGACGGTGCCTCCTTTGGCTTCACTTTGACGGAGAAATTATCAATATACGTATCGGCACCGGCATAGGTGGCGTTGCTCTTCATAAAGCAGAAAAAGTAGTTGGGATAATAGGCCGCGGTGGTGTCGATGCTTGCGACCGTCTTGATTTCCAGCGTGACGTGTGTCCACTCCGTGGCGGCCGGTACGGTTTTCAGGCCGCCCTTTTCAAAGGCGGAGCCCCAGAAATAATAGCTGGAGGCTTCACTGCTCAGCACATCAAAGGAGAACAGATACGTGGTGGACGATTCCAAGGCTAAATTCTGCACGTGATAATCCGCAAGCGGGCTGGCCGGTACCAGCAGACAATGGTTGCTGCTGTCCTTCGGGTCGGTCACGATGGAGACGTTGCTTTTCAGCATCTTGGCCCAGTTGTCGTTATAAATCGCATCGCCGGCCGCCGCTTCAAAGCTACCGCCCTTTACCAGGTTATCCGGATCGTTTTCGACCGGTGCTGACGGTGCTTCCGGCTCGGTGGTCGTTTCCGTCACCTTGGTCAGCGTGACGTTATCGACATACGCGATGCCCTCGCCGGTGTTGTATCCGTTGGCATCCATTTTAATGAAGGAAATGCCCCACTGCACAAAGGTTTCCAGCTTGGTGGCGTCGCTGCCCGTTTCCAGCTCGATGGTATAGGTGTTCCAGGACGTGCTGGCCTTATACTGGCGAGAGCCGGACGGTGAAACGCCGTAATTGCCGATGTACAGACCGAGCTCGCCGCCGTACAGGTCAAAGCTGAACACATACTTGGCATCGGTCTCCAGCGACAGGCCCTTCAGATAAACGTCCAGCTTTTCGCCGTTCAGCCGCTCCGGCAGTGCCAGCACGCGGTTGGTGGCGTCCAAGGGGTCCTGCGTGATCGTGACACCGTCCGCCGCCAAAACGGCACCTGTCCAGTTTTTGGAATACACGGTGTCCCCCACCTCGGCGTCGAATGTGCCGCCGGTAATCACCGAAGCAGAGGTCGTCTGCTCCGCCAGCACCGGCAACGCGGCGCCGGACACGGAGCAGACCATCAGCATGGCGGTAACACACACATAGGATAATACGCGAAGATATTGCCGTTTCATAGCAAGCCCTCCTGACTATTCTTCAAGCCCATTGTACCAAACGACGGGTAGCTTTCACAATAGCTACATTTCAAAAAACATGGACAATATTCCGAACAGCGATTGACAAGCGGCGCGTTTGCGGCTATACTCAAAGCGGAGGGATCGCGTATGATTACCCGTTCGGTCGCATTCAATTCCATGATGGACTTATATTTGAAGGGCATTCACCTACAGCCGGCGCGCGAATATGCCTTGACGCTGGATATTCTCGGCGGCTGTATCAATATTTACGTTTCCGGCTTCGGTATTCGGCGCGGGAGCGGCTCGCATTATATCGAGCGGAGCGACGTCTGGCAGACGCACACCATTCGCTTTCAGACCAAGGAGGTGTTCGATTCCGCGTCCGATCCGCTGTTTTCCGAGTGGGGCATCAGCTTTGTTAAAAAATACGGCGAGGCGCTCCCCACGGCGTCGGAGGACACGTACGTTCGTCGTGTAAAGCTGTTTGACCTTACCGAGCCGGACAATAATCTGATTGCCGGCGGCGATTTTTCCGCACCGGTCGGTGACGCCGTATACGCGGCGAGCTGGGAGCCGGAGATATTCGGCAAAAGCGGACGGGCACTGGGTGTGACCGTGACGGACGACCCCATTGACCCGAACGGTCGTTGCCTGCTGCTGCCGCAGACCATGGATATGTCGCTGTATCCGCCGATGCTTCCGCTCGTGGTGGAGACGTGCGGCATGGTGAAAAACAACACCGCGGAGCCGATCCAGCACGCTCATCACACCGGGCATCTGCTTCTGCTGGTCAAAAAGGGGTGTGCGGAATTTACCGTCGACGAAGCGGTGCTTCGCGCCACCGACGAGCAGATGGCTTATTTTCCTGCCGGGCGCTCGTTTCAGTTTATCATGCACCCCGGCGAGGAGACGGAATACTATTGGCTGGAGATCAACGGCAATTATGCGACCGCTCTGCTCGCTAAGCTCGGCTTTTCCGAGCCGTCGGTGCAACCGATTTTTAACACATCCGCGCTCATCGTCCCTCTGCGCGCCATGCTCCGCATCGTCAAGGGACAGGTGATGTCGCTGTACACGGCCGCCGGACAGCTTCAGCTGTTTCTCACCGAATGGGAAAAGCAACAGCGAAAGCTCCCCGGTGTTCATCTGACCGCCATCGAGGCGATTGCCGAGCGGATTCAAAGAAGCCCGGAGGAGCCGGTTTCCAACGACGCCCTGGCGGCGGAGCTGGGAATCAGCACCAAGCATTTTATCAGTACGTTCAAGAGCTACATCGGTATGCCGCCTCAAAAATACCGGTCACACGCGCTGATCGCCAAGGCGTGCCTGCTGATGCAGGATACCACCATGACGGTTCAGGAGATCGCCTACACTCTGAATTTTGACGACCCACTGTATTTCAGCCGGCTGTTCAGCCAAATTCAGGGGATCTCGCCGCGAAGCTACCGCAAGCGGCTGGGGCTGTGAGCCCGATACCGAAAAAACAACGGGCCGTCCGATGCTCGGACAGCCCGTTTTCCATGCGCTTGAGCGCTTAAAACCAATGCTCCTCGTCCTCTGATCTGCCGGGACGCTCCATGAGCGAGCGCACCGCCCGTTCCGGAGAAAAGCCTTCGTAGCAAATCTGATAGCACGCTTCGACGATCGGCAGATCGATGCCGTTTTTCTGCGCCAGGCGATAGGCGGTTTCGGCTACCAGATAGCCCTCCACCGTTCCGACGCTGGCCACCGCCTCGGCCGGGGGCGTTCCCTGACCGATCAGGATACCGGCGCGGCGGTTGCGCGAATGCATGCTACTGCACGTCACGATTAAATCACCGATGCCGGACAGACCGGAGAAGGTTCCGGCCTTGGCACCGAGGTGGACGCCCAGACGGGCGATTTCCGCCATGCCGCGGGTCATCAGGGCGGCGCGGGTGTTATCGCCCATATCCATGCCGTCGCACATACCGGCCGCCAGGGCAATCACGTTTTTCAGGGCACCGCCCAATTCCACACCGATCACGTCGGTGCTGGTATAAATGCGGAACTCCGGGTTCATCAGGATGCGCTGTACGGCTTCCGCGGCGTCACGGTCGGCGGAAGCGCTGACAATCAGCGTCGGAATACCGCGTCCGACCTCCTCGGCGTGGGACGGCCCGGACAACGCCACGATGGAGGAGCTTCCCACCGCATCGGCAATCACCTCGGTAAAGCGGCGATACGTGTGCTCCTCGATTCCCTTACCGGCGTTGGCGATCACCGTACCGGGACGCAAAAACGGACGCAGCTTTTCGGCGGTCGAGGCAATGGCAAAGGACGGAACGGCCATGATGACCAGCTCCGCCTCGCCGGCACAGCGAAGGTCGGAGGTCAGATCGATGGAAGCCGGAACCGGAATACCGGGCAACAGCTTTTTGTTCTGACCGCGGCGGTGAATCGCTTCGATTTCCGCCTCGAACGGCGACCAGAGGCTCACGGTATGACCGTGGCGATTGGCGGTGACAGCCAGCGCGGTTCCCCAGCCGCCGGCACCCAATACAGCAATTTTTGCCATCACTTATCCCCCCACAGCTTACTTTCCGTACCGTTGAAAATGCGACGGATATTGGCACGGTGCTTGACCAGCAGAATGACGGCGATGATACAGGCGACGGCGGTGCAAAACAGCACGGTCGGCCACGCCTGATGATACACAAAGGTACGCATCAGCCACGTCATCACCGGGAGCAGAACGGCCGCTACGCAGGAGCCGAGCGAGACCATGCGCGTGATCAAAACGATCACGATGAACAGCCCCAGCAGAATCAGCGCGGATCTCCAGTCCAGCAACAGCGTCATGCCCAGCGTGGTCATCACGCCCTTGCCGCCGCGAAAGCCGAAAAACAGCGGAAACAGGTGTCCCAGAATACAGCATACGCCGGCCAGATAGCAACCGATCAGCCGCAGGTTTTCCGGGTCGTACATCAGCATATCGGCCTGTGCCGCGGTGGCCGGTGACAGCTGGAGCTGTTGCATCAGCCAGCCGCCGATGAACACGGACAGCATACTTTTCAGCAGGTCGCCCAGAAAGGTGAGCAACGCCTGCAGCTTTCCCTGCGAGCGCAGGACGTTGGTGGCACCGGCATTGCCGCTGCCGCAATCCCGAATATCCTTGCCGGTGAAGGCGTGTGTGACAATAATGGCAAAGCTGACACTACCCAGCAAATAGGCAATCAGCGCCGACAACAGCATTGCCAGCCAGCTGTTTTGCAAAAACAGGAACATACGAGCCTCTCTCCTTTACTTACCGCTCTTGTCGCCTCGTTCACGAATGATAAATCGAATGGGTGTGCCCTCAAAGCCGAAGGTCTCGCGCAGTTGGTTTTCCAGATACCGCTGATAGGAAAAATGGAACAAATCCTCGCGGTTGACGAAAAACACAAACGTCGGTGGACGGGTGGAAGGCTGGGTCACGTAATAAATCTTCAAACGGCGGCCACGATCCGTGGGCGGCTGTACGCGCGCCGTTGCCTGTGCCAGCACGTCGTTCAGAGCACCGGTGGACACGCGCGTGGCGTTTTGCTCATCGACGTATTTGATAAGCTCCAGCAGACGATCAAGGCGCTGGCCGGTCTTGGCCGAAATGAAGATGAACGGCGCGTATGCCATGAAGCTGAAATCGTTCTCCAGCTTCTTGCGTGTGAGGCTCATGGTATGCTCGTTCTTTTCCACCGCATCCCATTTGTTCACCGCGATGATGCACGCCTTGCCCTTTTCGTGCGCGATGCCGGCCACCTTGCTGTCCTGCTCGGTGAAGCCCTCGGTGCCGTCGATCACGATCACGCACACATCGGCGCGTTCCACCGCCATTTCCGCACGCAAAATGCTGTATTTTTCGATGGCGTCGTCCACACGACTGCGCCGCCGGAGACCGGCGGTATCGATCAGCAGGAATTTTCCCTGCGGCGTTTCGATCTCCGTATCGATCGCATCACGGGTGGTGCCGGCAATATCCGAAACGATGCTGCGCTCCTCCCCGGCCAGCTTGTTAATTAGGGAGGATTTTCCGGCGTTCGGCTTGCCGATGACGGCGACCTTGATTACGTCGCTTTCCTCCTCCGGCTCCTCCTCGGTGGGGAGATATTCAAACACGGCGTCCAGCAAATCGCCGGTTCCGGTGCCGTGAATGGAGGAAACACCGATCGGATCGCCCAGACCGAGGTTGTAAAACTCGTAAAACTCCGGAGGCGGTGCGCCGATCCGGTCACACTTGTTGACACACAGCACGATCGGCTTGCCGCTTTTTTGCAGCATCACCGCCACGTCGGCGTCGTTGGCGGTCACACCGGCCTGCAAATCCGTGACCAGCACGATCACGTCGGCCTGTTCGATCGCCAGCTGCGCCTGACGGCGCATTTGGGACAAAATCACGTCGTCCGAATGGGGCTCGATACCGCCGGTATCCACCAGCAAAAAGGAACGGCCACGCCATTCGCACGGCGACAGAATACGGTCACGCGTCACGCCGGGCGTGTCCTTCACGATCGACAGTCGCTTACCGATCAGCTTATTAAACAACGTGGATTTTCCCACGTTGGGGCGGCCAACCACCGCCACGACAGGCTTCGCCATTGTTTCACCTCATTTATGCCTTATTCCAGCAGTGCTTCCAGCAGAGAAGCACCGTCGGCCGCCGCAATCTGTACACGAACCCCCAGTGCGGCTTCCAGCTCTGCGGGGGTCATATCGTCCAAAAACCGATCCTGCTCATGCCGCAGCATGACGTCCGGCAGCAGCACCCGTTCGCAGGGAACGCCGCTGAGCTGTGCCTTCAGGTCGGTGCCGGTGATCAGACCGGCCACGGTGATCATTTCACCGAAAAAGTCGTTGCGGATCGCCTGCACCCGAACGCGAAGGTCGGGGTATTTGACCCGTGCCGAATCCACCAGCTCCTGCATCAGCGGTGCGGCCGCCACGCCGGTTGCCAGCACCGTATCCGTTCCGGCCGCCGCGGACGCCGTGCACTGCTCCAACGCTTCCGTGAATTGCGCGCGCATCAGTGCCGACATACCGACACCGTTTTCCAGCTGGGACATTTCCTCGTAAAATTCGGCCTGCGGGATCGGGCGCCCGGCCTTGATGTACCATTCGTCCGCCGGGTAAATCAGCCGCGTACCGACGGTTTTCAGCATCTCGTCGCCAAAGCTCTCGACCGCGTCCAGAACCGCCGCGGCCTCCTCTGCGGTAAAGGGGCGCAACGGAGTCAGTCCGTCGCGATATTTGGTCAGGCCCACCGGCACCACTGCCACGCTTTCCACGGCGGGCGCCAGCGCCGCCAAATCGCGCATACTGCGCTGCAGCTCCTCCCCGTCGTTCCAGCCGGGGCACAGCACCAGCTGGCAGTCCATGTGGATGCCGGCATCGGCAAAGCGACGCAACAGCCCCAGCGTTTCCCCGGCGAAGCGGTTATTCATCATGCGACACCGCAGCTCCGGATTGGTCGTATGCACCGAAATGTTGATGGGGGTGATATGCAGCTCGATGATCCGGTCTATCTCATGCTGAGATAAATTGGTGAGCGTAATATAGTTTCCGAACAAAAAGGAAAGGCGGCTGTCATCGTCCTTGAAATACAGGCTTTCGCGCATACCGGGCGGCATCTGGTCGATGAAGCAGAACACGCATTGATTGCGGCAGGTGTGCTGCTTGTCCATCAGATAGGTTTCAAACTCCAGGCCGATTTCCGCGTATTCCGGCTTGCGGAGCTTCACGGTGCGTACACCCTTGGCCGTTTCCAGCTCCAGTGTCAGCTTTTCTTCCACCTCGTAAAATCGGTAATCCAGCACGTCCACGATCGGTTTGCCGTTGATCGCTGTCAGTCTGTCACCGACTTGTATTTTCTTTTTGGCTGCCGCGCTTCCCGGCACCACTCCTGTGATCGTTACCGACATAAGGGACTTCCTCCAAAAACAAAGGGTGCGACCCTACCGGGACGCACCCTCTATTCTCTCCTGATTGGGGGCATATTGACCGGTGTGGGTCTGTTTACTCCTCAACCTTGACGATCTGTCTGCCGTTGTAATAGCCGCAAGCTCCGCAAAGACGGTGCGGGCGCTTATATGCGCCGCACTGCGGGCACTTTACCAGTTCGGGAGCCGTCATCTTCCAAACATTGTTGCGTCTCTTGTCACGACGTGCCTTGGAGCTTTTTCTCTTCGGTACCGCCATCGTCAGCACCTCCTTAACATAATCAAAAACTAATTCAGCAATTGCTGTAATGCCGCCAAGCGAGGGTCCACCGTTTCTGCACGGCAATCGCAGGCGCCCTCGTTCAGGTCTTTCCCGCACGTAGGGCACAAGCCGCGACATTCCTCGCTGCACAGCACCTTCGACGGCTGGTCCAAAATGAGATCCTCTTCCACCAAGGCATCCAGCGGAAGCTGATAATTCTCCAACAGGACGAAGCTGTCATTATCCTCGTGATTGAGGGAAACCACAAGAATATGCTCCATGTGCAGAACACGCTCGCAACGAATATCCCGCATACAGCGATCGCACGTGCCGTCGTAACGGTAATGTACATCGGCTGTGAGGGTTACTACGTCGGCAGACAGCTTGATCTGACCTTGGACTGTGATCGGTTCCCGAAACGGATGGATGCCGTTCCATTCCAGACCGGAAAAATCCAGCCGGCAATCGATGGGCAAGCATTCGGTTTCACCGAGAAACAACGATTTGAGTTGCAGAAGCATATTTCACCTCAATAGTCACGCAGAATATTATATCGAGACTGGTCGCATTTGTCAACCATTTTTTTGAGAATTCCGAAAAGGTTGGCAAAAAGATCGACCGTTCTCACCGTTTCCGAAACAAACCGACAGAGCGCCGTTGCCGACGCTCTGCGATCCGCACTTAAATCTCGCGAGCCAAATGAGCGATTTCCGCCGGGATCTCGCTCGGATCGGCGGAGATCGACAGCACCACGTTGGTGTTCGCCATGTCGCTGAGCGCCTTCAGCTTTTCCACGAAGGACAGCAGGCCGTCCAGACCACCGCCGATCTTCAGTGCGGAATCCACGAAAATATCGGTGATGTCGTAGTTACCGGCGCACATACCGGCGATGTAGCCGTAGAAGCTGTCAAAACCGCGCACGGCATATTCGTCTGCCGCGACCAAGCGTACCTTATGGCTGAGGTTATACGTAAGGGTGGTGTCCTTTTCGATGAAGATCACGTTGCCCTTGGACTGCGCCACGGCCTCGTTGCACAGATCCAGCAGCCTCTTCGTCTTTCCGGAGCCCTTTTTGCCGAGAATTAAAGTAATCATTTTCGTTCCTCCCAGTCTATAATTTACCGCCTTGCGGCGGAAACTGCCTACTTACCGTCCCAAGCGCTGCTCCAGCACCGCTTTTTGCTCCTCATAGCCGGGCTTTCCGAGCAGAGCGAACATATTCTTTTTATACGCCTCCACGCCGGGCTGATCGAAGGGGTTGACGCCCAGCATATACCCGGAGATCGCGCACGCCTTTTCAAAGAAATACAGCAGATAGCCCAGCTCGTGCTCGCACACGGACGGCACGTGCAGCACCATGTTCGGCGTACCGCCGTCGGTGTGTGCCAAAACCGTGCCCTCAAACGCCTTGCGGTTGATTTCCTCCATGGTGCGGCCGGTCAGGAAGTTCAGGCCGTCCACGTTTTCCGGGTCCTCCTGAATGACCAGCTCCACCGGCGAACGGTCGATCAGCACGACCGTTTCGGTCAGAATGTTGGAGCCGTCCTGCACGAACTGTCCGAGCGAGTGAAGGTCGGTCGAGAACACGACGGACGCCGGGAACAGACCCTTGCCGTCCTTGCCCTCGCTTTCGCCGTACAGCTGCTTCCACCACTCCGCCATCATGGCGTAGCGCGGCTCGTAGCTGACCATCAGCTCCACGGCGCGGCCCTTGCGAAGCAGAATGTTCCGCAGGGCGGCGTACTTATAGCAATCGTTATTTTCCAGCGACGGGTCGCACAGTGCGCCCTGCGCCTCGGCGGCACCGGCCATCAGAGCGGCAATGTCGCACCCGGCAACGGCGATCGGCAGCAGACCCACGGCGGTCAGCACCGAAAAACGGCCGCCGACGTCGTCCGGGACGACGAAGGTTTCATAGCCCTCGCGGTCTGCCAGACCCTTTAGGGTGCCGCGTGCGCGGTCGGTCGTGACGTAAATGCGACGGCGCGCCTCCTCGGCGCCGACGGTCTTTTCCAGATAATCGCGGAACACGCGGAAGGCGATCGCCGGCTCGGTGGTGGTGCCGGATTTGGAAATAACGTTGATGGAAACACGCTTGCCCTCGCACAGGGTGAGCAGCTCATTCAGCGCCGAGGCACTGATGTTGTTGCCGGCGAAGTACACGTCCGGCGTGTCCTTTTTCATGTTGTTATACAAAGGAGATTTCAAAAATTCAATGACGGCGCGGGCACCGAGATAGGAGCCGCCGATGCCGATGGCGATGAACACATCGGTATCCTGCCGAATCCGTTCGGCCGCCGCCTGAATACGGGAAAATTCCTCTTTGTCATAATCGGTGGGCAGAGTCAGCCAGCCGAGAAAATCGTTGCCGAGGCCGGTGCCCCCATGCAGCATTTCGTGTGCGGCGGCAACCTGCGCCTGCATACCCGACAGCTCGTGCTCACGCACAAAGCCGTCCAGGTGACGGATGTCCAGTGAAGTTGCCATTCCTATTTCCTCCGTTTTCTCTGGAATTCTTTGTCTATATTGTACTATATTTCAGCTCCGATTGCAACCGATAATCGTGAAATTCTTTTATGTTTTTTTGAAATATTTTGTAAAATATCGGAAAACCTCCGTTTTTCGACGGAGGTTTTCCTGTTTCACGCGCACAGTGCCCGAAGCAACCGGGAAAAGCTCGCACCGAAGCCCAACCGCTCCACCGAGGCTTTCGCATACACCGGATAGGTCGCCAGCTCCTCGCCGTCCAGCGTCAGCCGGATTCTTCCGATGATCTGCCCCGTCTCCACCGGCGCCTCCACGTCCTCTGCCAGCTCCACGGAGCAGGCGATGCGCTTCTCCTCCCCCTTTTTCATCAGCAGTGCCTCCGGCGCGTCCGCATAGGTCTCCACCGTGCTTTGCACGCCGCGCACCACCGGCACAGGGATCAGTAACGATGTGTTCCACTGCGGTGTGTACAGGCTGTAATTGGCAAAGCCGTAATCCAAAAGCTTGCGCGCGCCGCCGAAGCGCTCGGCGGTGGTGGAGCAACCGAGAATCACGGCGACCAGAGACAGACCCTCCCGTTCGGCGGTGGCCGACAGGTTGTGCCCGGCGGTCGAGGTGGTGCCGGTTTTCAGACCGGTGGCGCCCTTGTAGAACCGGATGAGCTTGTTGGTGTTCACCAGCTGGGATTTGCCGTCACGCAGACTGTCCATCCAGATCGTGGTGTAACGGCAGATTAGCGGGTGCTTCATCAGCTCGCGCGACATGAGTGCGACGTCGTAGGCGCTGGAATGTGCTTCGTCATTCAGACCGCTGCAGTCCAAAAACAGCGTATCCGTCATACCCAGCTCCGCCGCCCGGACGTTCATGTGCTCCACGAAGCCCTCGATCGAGCCGTCGATGTGCTCTGCCAGCGCCGCACAGGCATCGTTGGCGGAGACCACTGCCGCCGCCTTGATTAAGTCGTCCACCGACATACACTCCCCCGGCTCCAGCCAAATCTGCGAGCCGCCCATGGCCGCCGCCTCGGCTGAGCAGGTCACGGTGTCGTCGGTGGAAATGCGTCCCTCGCCGATCGCTTCCATGGTCAGCAGCAGGGTCATCACCTTGGTGACGGAGGCGATCGGCAACGGCTCGTGGGGATTTTTCTCGTACAGCACCGTGCCGGAGGTCATATCCATCAGAACGGCCGACCTTCCTCCGATCTCTAAGGCGGAGGCGGAGCCGGCGACCGACAGCGCCTCGTCAAATTCCGTCGGCGTTTTCAGCTGCATCGCCTCCGACGCCGTGATGCCGGATTCGGTCTCGGTGATGATCGCAACGGCACCGACCGATTGCGAAAACAGCCACATCACGCCGATCACCGTCGGCAGGAGCCTTCTTACCCATTTCACGAAAATCCCTCCTTGCTACACCACAGCTTATGCGCCGACCGACAATAAATATGTCAATACACACTTGCTATTTGTCGGAATACTCGATATAATAAGGAATGTAAAAAAGGAGGCGTTCTTATGCGCGATCATTATGAAACACCGTTTTCCTCGCGATATGCCAGCAAGGAGATGCAGTTTCTGTTTTCACCGGACAACAAATTCCGCACCTGGCGGAGACTGTGGGTCGCCTTGGCGGAGGCGGAGCAGGAATTAGGGCTTCCCATCACCGACGAACAGCTCGACGAGCTGCGCGCCAATTGCGACAACATCAACTACGAGGAAGCCGAGGCACGGGAAAAGGTCGTTCGGCACGACGTCATGGCGCACGTGTATGCCTACGGACTGCAATGCCCGAAGGCTAAGGGCATCATTCATCTCGGTGCCACCAGCTGTTACGTGGGCGACAACACCGATCTGATTATTCTGTACGACGCCATGCGTCTCATTCGCAAAAAGCTGCTCAACGTCATCGACGTGCTGTCCCGCTTTGCCTACGAGCACCGCGCCACCCCCACACTCGGCTTTACCCACTTCCAGCCGGCACAGCCGACCACCGTCGGCAAGCGCGCTACCCTGTGGATTCAGGATCTGCTGTTTGACCTGGCCGAGGTGGAATACCGCCTGTCCGGTGCACGGCTGTTGGGCTCCAAGGGAACCACCGGCACGCAGGCCAGCTTTTTGGAGCTGTTTGAGGGCGACCACGAAAAGTGCCGTCAGCTCGATCAGAAAATCGCCGAAAAGATGGGCTTCCCCGGTTGCTTTGCCGTTTCCGGGCAAACCTACTCCCGCAAGGTCGATGCCATGATGCTGGCAACGCTGTCCGGCATTGCACAGACCGCCTCCAAATTCTCCGGCGATATTCGGCTGCTACAGCATTTGAAGGAGGTGGAGGAGCCGTTTGAGAAGAACCAGATCGGCTCCTCGGCCATGGCGTACAAGCGCAACCCGATGCGGAGCGAGCGCATTGCGGCATTGTCGCGCTACCTCGTCACCGACGCGCTGAACCCGGCGCTGACCGCCTCCACGCAATGGCTGGAGCGCACGCTGGACGACAGCGCCAACCGGCGCATCAGCGTTGCCGAGGGCTTCCTGGCGGCAGACGCCATTCTCTCCCTGATGCTGAATGTGGCAGACGGGCTGGTGGTCAACACGGCGGTCATCAACCGCGACCTGCGCCGCGAGTTGCCCTTTATGGCGACGGAAAACATCATGATGGACTGCGTGAAGCGCGGCGGCGACCGTCAGGAGCTTCACGAGCGTATTCGCACCCACTCCATGGACGCCGCACGACGCATCAAGCAGGAGGACGGTGTCAACGACCTGCTGGAGCGCATCGCCGCCGACCCGGCGTTCGGCATCTCCCTGGCGGAGCTGGAGGCGACGCTGGAGCCGTCCCGATACGTCGGACGCGCGCCGGAGCAGACGGTAGAGTTCCTTCACTCCGAGGTCAAGCCGATTTTGGACGCCGCCACGGCGGAGCTGGGCATTACTGCCGAGATCACCGTGTAACCGCTCCTCACCGCATACGGAATACAACAAAGCAGGCGCTCTCCGATGGGAGAACGCCTGCTGTTTTTCTGCCGATTTTCCGCAGATCACTTGCGGTTGGCGAGCAGCTTTTTGATTTTGTCGTGGGGATCGATCAGACGGGTGACCGACATATCGTGGTTCAGAGAGGCAATGAAGTAGGCGATGTACTTGGAAACGTCCACCTCGCAGAACCATTCACGCTGCTTCAGCGCATCCGAGCGGTAGGTCAGGTTGGTGCCGAGCACGCCGGAAATGAAGCCGTCCCGATACGCCTTGTCGAACTTTTCGAGGCCGTTGGTGAAGATGGCGTAGGTCGCATAGCAGAAGATGCGGTTGGCCTTGCGCTTTTTCAGCTCGTAGGCGATGTCCAGCATGGATTCGCCGGAGGAGATGATGTCGTCGGCAATGAACACGTCCTTGCCCTCGACCGAGTTGCCGAGGTATTCGTGAGCCACGATGGGATTGCGGCCGTTGACAACGTGGGCGTAGTCACGGCGCTTGTAGAACATACCGAGGTCCACGCCCAAGGTGGAGGCGTAGAACATATTGCGGTTGATCGCGCCTTCGTCGGGGCTGACGATCATCATGTGATCGGAATCGGGATGCAGTTCGGGATACTTGCGGAACATGGCCTTCAGGGTCTGGTATGCCGGAATGATGTTATCGAAGCCCATCAGCGGCACCGCGTTTTGCACGCGGGCGTCGTGTGCGTCGAAGGTGATGACGTTGGCAACGCCCATGCGCTCCAGCTCCTGCAACGCCACGGCGCAGTCCAGCGACTCGCGGTAGTTGCGGCGATGCTGTCTGCCGCCGAACAGAATGGGCATAATGACGTTGATGCGGTGCGCCTTACCGCCGGCCGCCTGAATGATACGCTTCAGGTCCTGGAAGTGATCGTCGGGCGACATTGAGTTTTGCTGGCCGAAGATGTTGTACTTGACATTGTAGTTGCCCACATCGACCAGAATGAACAGATCATCGCCGCGGATGCTTTCCTTGATAAGACCCTTACCGTCGCCGGACGAAAACCGAGGGCACTCCGCCTCGATCAGGAAGGTCTCTTGCGGCACGCCGCTTTTTTTCGCCCAATCCGTCAGATAGTAATTGATCTTGCTTGCCAATTCCTCCGTACCGGGCTGGGCAATGATGCTCAACGGCGCTACCTGATTCGGCATTGAAAAGATCGATTCGCTTGAGATTTCCTGTGACATATAATTTCCCATTCCTCTCCACATATTTGGTTCACAGCCATTGTAACACATTTTTCGCCGTAAGGGAACAGGAATTTTCAAAAAAACCGAGATTTTTTTGAAATTCTCCCGTATCCGCCTATTGCCAAGCGACCGAACGGTTTGGTATACTGATAAAAAAGCCGAATGAAGGGGTCTGTATGACTTTGACAGAAGAAACCGAAAACGAAGAATTGCGCGAGCAGGCGGTGCTGGTATCGATCGATACCGGCGATTTTGACGTGGAGGCCTCCCTGGATGAGCTGGAGGAGCTGGCCGACACCGCCGGTGCCGACGTGCTGGGACGGCTGGTGCAAAAGCGCGAAGCCCCCGACAAGGCCACCTGCATCGGCAGCGGCCGTCTGGAGGAGCTGGTACAGCTGGTATCCGCGCAGGAGGCCGATCTGGTCATTTTCGACCGGGAGCTGTCCCCGACACAGCAACGCAATCTGGAGGACGCCCTCCCCTGCCGCGTCGTCGACCGCACCATGCTCATTCTGGATATTTTCGCCGCACGCGCCCGCTCCGCCGAGGGACGACTGCAGGTGGAGCTGGCACAGCTCCAATACCTGCTGCCGCGTTTGGCCGGTCAGGGCACCGCGCTGTCCCGTCTGGGCGGCGGTATCGGTACGCGCGGCCCCGGCGAAACCAAGCTGGAAAGCGACCGTCGCCACATTCGGCGGCGTATTCAGGCGTTGCGCCAACAGCTGGAGGCGGTGGAGCAGCAACGGCTGCTCCGGCGCGAGCGGCGTCACAAGGACAGCGTACAAACCGTGGCGATCGTCGGGTACACCAATGCCGGTAAATCCACACTGATGAACCATCTGACGTCGGCCGGGGTGCTGGCGGAGGACAAGC
>CAYQBP010000001.1:41705-44358 GCA_964415745.1 uncultured Eubacteriales bacterium | reverse complement strand
TGACCGGTTGGGACGATCCGCGGATGCCCACACTGCGCGGCTTGCGCCGTCGCGGATATACACCGGCCGCAGTTCGGAATTTCATCGAACGTGTCGGCGTGGCTAAGGTGCCCAGCACCGTGGAGGTAGCCCTGCTGGAGCATTGCCTGCGTGAAGACCTCAACGAAAATGCAACACGCGCCATGGCGGTGCTGCACCCGGTCAAGCTCACCATCACCAACTATCCCGAAGGAGAAAGCGAAGCCTTCTCCATGGAAAATCATCCCTCTTACCCGGAGCGCGGCACACATCCGGTGTCGTTTTCCCGCTCGCTGTGGGTGGAGCGGGACGACTTCATGGAGGAGCCGGTCAAAGGATACTTCCGCCTCTTCCCCGGCAACGAGGTGCGCTTAAAGTCCGCTTACGTGGTGCGTTGCACCGGTTGCGTCAAGGACGAGCAGGGAAATGTTGTTGAAATACTGGCCACCTATGACCCGGAAACACGCGGTGGCAACACGCCGGACGGCAGAAAGGTGCGTGGTACGATCCATTGGGTGGATGCCGCTACTGCCAAATCCGCCGAGGTGCGGCTGTATAACTCGCTCTTTTTGGACGCCGAGCCGGAGGGCGGCGACAAGAGCTTCCTGGATTGCCTGAACCCGGATTCGCTGGAAACGCTGACCGAGTGCAAGGTGGAGGCCGCCGCCCTGGACGAAGGAGCACCGACCTCGTTCCAGTTCCTGCGTCTCGGTTATTTCTGCACCGACAACGTAGACAGCACGGCGGAGCACCCGGTGTTTAACCGCGCCGTATCGCTCAAGGACAGCTTCAACAAAAAGTAATCGGATAACAGAAAAATCTCCTGTCGGTCATCGCCGACAGGAGATTTTTTATGCTACCCGGTAATCAAATCGTGCCGTCATCATCGGCGTCTTCACGGGAACGACCCAACCGCCGTCCGCGTTTCAGCTCGGTTTCGCTGTACTGCTTCGGAACCACCGATTCTTCCCGTTCGTTGGGGCGTACCACATCGGTAAACACGGCCTCCTCCGGCGGAGCTTGCGAAGCGGTCGCCTCCACCTCCAGATTCAGGTCGTGACGCTTGTCAACATCCTCCTCGGGGTGATCCTTGTAATACGGATCGATGATCGACCGCTTGACCAGCGGGAAAATGGTGAACTGGATCAGGAAGGAACGGAATGCCGGCAGGAAAAACACCAGCGCGGCGATAACGATGGGAAATCCGATCCAGAAGAAATTCAGCAATAACAGCAGTAACGCGGCGTAGACGGCCATGAGCACCAGTGTGATCAGCAGGTTTTGCTTCACGCCGGCCATGGCAAACAGAACGCTGTTCCGAATCAGCTGGCGCAATGACATCCGGAAGGTTATCATCTGTAAATACAGATAATAGCGGGTGAACACGAACATCATGACCATGAACAGCGACAACGCCACGGGAATGATCGAGAAGAACGAAAATTCTTCGGCGGTCATGGCGGACATCCAGTAGAAGTACAACGCAAACGCCATCACGGCGCCGATGACCAGCTCCAGGATGCCGACGATCAATGCCTGTTTCCAATTCTTTTTGATCGTTTCAAAAAAATCGGACTTGATAAACGCGTGCTTCTCGCGCACGTAATTGCGCGTGATGTAGGTTAGACCGGCCTGCGCCAAGCCCTGCGTGACAACCGGCAACGACACCAGCACATACAGCAGGTTGGCAACCACCAGCTTCCAAAACTTTCTGCCGTACAATTCAAAGAATTTGAAGAAAGCCTTCTTTTGCGGTTCATCCTTGGACACGCCGGGACCCGGTCTGCTTTGATCGAACATACCGAAAAGCCCTGCCATAGTAACACTCCTTTTTCATAACTTCCTAGAGCCGGCTTCTGAAAAGCAGGCGTGAAATCACATCGACCGCACCGGCGCCGAACAGCAACAGCGACAACAGCAAAAAGCGAATTCCGTACAGCCGAAATTCCTGCCATAAGCCGCCGCAATGTGCCGACCGCGGAAGCAGTAAGCCGCTCAGGCGTACCGACATACGCAACGATTCCGATGCCGCCATCAGCAACGCTACCAGCTCCATGGCGGAATGGGGCAACACCACGGCGACGATCACCCAAAAGCCGTTCCACCCCGTGGCGCCGTAGTAGGCCTGTATCATGCCGAGACCCAGGCCCCAAAACACGGGGACCAGCACCGCGAAGGGGGCGCCGCACGCCGAAAGACCGGCAAGAAACAGCAGACACAGCAACAAAACCGGCTGGAAGCAGGACGTGAACAAGCCGGAAAGTGCCGTGGAAAAGCTCGGCGCTACCCGTTCAAGCTGTAACAGTGACATCCAGACGGACTGCCAAATCAGGGGATACAGGAGTATCCCACCGACACAGCCGCTCACCGGCAAAAGCAAAAACAAAAGCAATCGACGGTTTTCTGTCAAAAAACGTCCCCAACGGTTTGTCCTGTTCCGTTTCATCGTGCATCCTCCGTTTCCTACGCTTCATTCTATGCACCATAAAAAACGGATATGTCAAAAACCAAAATCGGGGCGGATACATTCTCCGCCCCGTTTGTCCTTTTGTGCAGGCAATGCCGTCAACGCTTCCGGTTCACACCGACAATACCGCCGATCGCACCGCAGCCCAGCGCCAATGCCAGCTTCAAA
>CAYQBP010000001.1:26281-41605 GCA_964415745.1 uncultured Eubacteriales bacterium | reverse complement strand
ACCAGACACAGCACAACACCGACGACGAAGCCGCCGACGATCGGACGAATGATCCGCGCGGCAATCGAGGTTTGTTCCTTCCGTGTACTCATCGCATTTCCTCCGCCTCTGCTTTGGGATTACACCTCAGCTTATGCTTCGGAAAAGAGAAATAGTACGGTCAACCGCGATTAAATATCGTCGTCATCGTCATCGTCGTCATCCACTTCGGCATCGTGGACGGTATCACAGCTCTGCATGGCCCACTTTTTGATTACCATTTTGCTGCGATCCACGCCGGTCTCGATGACAAACGTATCCTCCTTGATCGTTACGATCCGGCCGCAGATGCCGCCGATCGTGGTGATCTCATCCCCGACGCGGACACTGTCACGCATCTTCTGTTCGGCCTTTTGCTTCTTTTTCTGCGGACGAATCATCAGGAAATACATCACGGCAATGATGGCCGCCCACATAACGAGCATACCGATCCAGCTTCCCGTGCTGCTTCCGCTCGTGCTCGCCTCCGCGGTCAACGCTGTAACATGAAACATATTTTTACACCTCCAAAGAAATCGTTACTATTATACCGAATCTTCATGATAAAAGCAAGATAAAATGCAAAAAATATAAAAGTTTACAATTAGATGCGCCGATCCAGGACGCCGCGATACGTTTGGTAGAAATCCTCGAAGGTATCGTTGTCCAGCGCGGCGCGGATTCGCTCGGTCAATGTATTGTAAAAATACAGGTTGTGAATCACGCACAAGCGCATCGCCAGCATTTCGTTCGCCTTAAACAGATGACGTATGTAGGCGCGCGAATGACGGCGGCAGGTCGGGCAGTCGCACGCTTCGTCCAACGGGCGCGGATCGTGCTCGTACTTTTGGTTCAGCATATTGCGGTGCCCCTCCCACGTGAACACGTGGGCGTGACGGGCGTTTCGCGCAGGCATGACACAATCGAACAGATCGATCCCGCGATGCACGCCCTCCAATATATTTTCCGGCGTGCCGACGCCCATGAGATACCGCGGCTTATTCTGCGGCATGTGCGGAACGACGGCATCCAAAATGCGGTACATTTCCTCCGTAGGCTCCCCCACCGCCAAGCCGCCGACGGCATAGCCGTCCAAATCCAGCTCGGCGATCTCCTGCATGTGACGGACGCGAAGCTCCTCAAAGGTACAGCCCTGATTGATACCGAACAACCACTGTCGGGGGTTGATGGTATCCGGCTGCTCACGCAGGCGTTGCATTTCGGTAATGCAACGCTTCAACCAGCGCGTCGTTCGCTCACAGGAGCGTGCGGAATAATCGTATTGCGCGGGGTTTTCCACACATTCGTCGAAGGCCATGGCGATGGTGGAGCCGAGCTTGGACTGGATTTGCATACTTTCCTCCGGCCCGATAAACAGCCGTCGCCCGTCGATGTGCGAGGAAAAGGTAACGCCCTCCTCGGTGATTCGACGGAGCTTTGCCAGCGAAAACACCTGAAAGCCGCCGCTGTCTGTCAAAATCGGCCCTTTCCAGCCGGTAAACCCGTGCAATCCACCCATTTCGCGCACCAAGTCCTCGCCGGGACGCAGATGCAGATGATAGGTATTACACAGCTGTACCTGGCATTTGATCTCCGCCAAGTCATACGCCGACACGGCGCCCTTGATGGCACCACAGGTCGCTACATTCATGAAAGCGGGCGTCTGCACGGTGCCGTGCGGCGTTTCCAGCACACCGCGGCGCGCCTGCCCACAGGTTTTTACAATCTCCATAGTATGCTCCTTTTATTGAATCAGCATGGCGTCGCCAAAGCTGAAAAACCGATACCGTTGCTCCACGGCGTAGTGATACGTCTCCATCGTCAGTGAATACCCGGCAAAGGCGGAAACCAGCATAATCAGGGTGCTTTCCGGCAGGTGGAAATTGGTAATCAGGCCGTCCAAAACCTGAAACCGATAACCGGGATAGATGAAAATCTCCGTCCAGCCCTCTGCCGCCTGTACCCGTCCGTCGGTCAGTCCCACGCTTTCCAGCGTACGACAGCTGGTGGTACCCACGGCGAACACACGTCCTCCGGCCTCGCGAGTGCGATTGATAAGCTCTGCCGTTTCCTCCGGAAGCTCATAATGCTCGGAATGCATTTTGTGCTCCAGAATGTTTTCCTCCTTAACAGGACGGAACGTGCCCAGACCAACGTGCAACGTAACAAAGCCGATGGAAACTCCCTTTTCCTTCAAGCGCTCCAACAGCTCCGGTGTAAAATGAAGACCGGCTGTCGGCGCGGCGGCCGAGCCGAGCTCGCGTGAATAGACAGTCTGATACCGTTCTGCATCGCGTAGCTCATGCGTAATATAGTGAGGAAGCGGCATTTGACCGATGCGCTCCAGCAGAGCATAGAAATTACCCTCATAGCAGAACTGAACCAGACGATTGCCGCCCGGCAGAATTTCCAGCACCTCGGCCTCCAGCAGGCCGTCCCCAAAGGTCAGCACGTCACCGGGGCGAGCCTTACGACCGGGACCTGCCAGCACCTCCCAGCGATCCGCTCCGCGCGGATTCAACAGCAACAGCTCGACCGCCGCACCGGTTTTCTTGCGCTTTCCGTACAGACGTGCCGGCAATACGCGGCTGTCGTTCAAAATCAGGCAATCGCCCGGTCTCAAAATATCGACGATATCATAAAAATGGCAATCCCTGTGCTCGCCGGTCTGACGATCCAGCACCAACAGCCGCGAATGGTCGCGCGGTTCGATCGGTTCCTGGGCAATCAGCTCCTGCGGCAAATCATAATAAAAATCCCGACGTTTCATTTCCATTAAAAATCGTTCTCCATTCGAGTTTCTCGCGTCCTCAATTATTGACATCTTCATTTCATAATGCTACAATAGTAAACGACAAAAGTCAAGTGAATATCCGGGATTCGCTGTGTTTTTACTTGGTTTCCGGCATATTCTGAATTTTCTTTTTCGGAAAGGACCACTTGCTATGAAAACTTATAACGTCGGTATTATCGGCTGCACCGGTATGGTCGGTCAGCGCTTTGCCACTCTGCTGGCCAATCACCCGTGGTTTCACGTCAGCGTGCTTGCCGCCAGCCCCCGTTCCGCCGGGAAAACCTACGAGGAAGCCATCGGCAACCGCTGGGCAATGACGACTCCCCTGCCGGAATCACTGAAGGATATGATCGTGCACGACGCCTCGCACGTGGAAGAAGTCGCCGCTCTGGCGGATTTTGTGTTCTGTGCCGTCGATATGCCGAAGGATCAGATCCGTGCTCTGGAGGAGGCATACGCCAAGGCGGAATGTCCCGTCGTCTCCAACAACAGCGCTCATCGCGGCACACCGGACGTCCCGATGATTATTCCCGAGCTCAACGCCGATCACGTGTCGGTTATCCCGTATCAGCGCAAACGCCTCGGCACCAAGCGCGGCTTCATTTCGGTCAAATCCAACTGCTCACTGCAAAGCTACGTACCGGCGCTGTTCCCCCTGTCCAAGTTCGGTATCACCCAAGCGCTGGTGTGCACCTATCAGGCGATTTCCGGCGCCGGTAAAACCTTTGAGCGCTGGCCGGAAATGGTGGATAACCTGATTCCCTACATCGGTGGCGAGGAGGAAAAGTCCGAGCAGGAGCCGCTGAAAATCTGGGGCCACGTGGAAAACGGCGTGATCGTTCCGGCAACCGCACCTGCCTTCACCGCACAGTGCCTGCGCGTTCCCGTATCCGACGGCCACTTTGCCGCCGTGTTCTGCTCCTTTGAAAAGAAGCCCACCCGCGATGAAATTCTCGAAACCTGGGCCGGCTTCCGCGGCCGTGCACAGGAGCTGGAGCTTCCCAGCGCGCCCAAGCAATTCCTGCATTATTTTGAGGAGGATAACATGCCGCAAACGCGTCTGCATCGCGGCTTGGAGGGCGGCATGGCCATCTCGCTCGGCCGTCTGCGCGAGGATACCCAGTATGACTACAAATTTGTCGGTCTGTCTCATAACACTCTGCGTGGAGCCGCCGGCGGCGCTGTACTGCTGGCCGAGCTGCTGTGTGCGGAAGGCTACATGGACTGACAATCAAATCAGGAGGTCATGTCATGAGTAAATCGGTCATCTTTACCGGCGCCGGCGTCGCTCTCGTCACGCCGATGCACCCGGACGGAAGTGTCAATTTTGAGAAGTACCGCGAGCTCATTGATTTCCAGATCGACCACGGCACCGATGCCATCATCGCCGTCGGAACGACCGGCGAAGCGCCCACCCTGGAGGACAGTGAGCATCTGGAAGCCCTGCGCGTGGCAATCGAGCACACCGCCGGCCGTGTACCGGTCATTGCCGGAACCGGCTCCAACAACACCGACCACGCAATTTATATGTCACGCGAGGCCAAAGCCATGGGCGCCGACGGTCTGCTGCTGGTCACACCGTATTATAACAAGACCTCACAGCGCGGACTGATTGCTCACTATTCCGCCATCGCCGCGGCCGTCGATCTCCCGATGATTCTGTACAACGTCCCCTCACGTACCGGTGTCAATCTCAAGCCGGAAACGGTGGCAGAGCTGTACAAACTTCCTCAAATCAACGCGATCAAGCAGGCAAGCAACAATTTGTCGGAAACCGCCCTGCTGGCATCGTTGTGTGATATTCCGATCTATTCCGGGAATGACGATCTCATCGTTCCCACGCTGGCACTCGGCGGCAAGGGCGTTATCTCGGTGCTGTCCAATGTGGTGCCGCAGGCTGTACACGAGCTTTGTGCCGCCTGGCTTCACGGTCAACCGGAGGTCGCCTTGCGCCTGCAGTTGGAGTACCTGGAGCTTGCCAACGCCTTGTTCAGCGACGTCAACCCCATTCCCGTCAAGGAAGCGATGAACCAGATGGGAATGCAGGTCGGAGACTGTCGGTTGCCGTTGTATGCCATGGAAGCCGCAGGCAAGGAACGCCTGCACACCGTATTGCAACACTATCATTTGGTATAACTTGTTTCACGGAAAGGATGTTTGTATGATAAGGCTGATCGTTTGCGGCTGTAACGGAAAAATGGGACGCGCCATTTCTGCCTGCGTCAGGGAACGCTGTGACTGCGAGATCGTTGCCGGCTTTGACCGCAACACCGAACCGTGCGCCGGATTCCCGGTGTACGCCAATCCGGCCAACTGCGATGTCGAAGCCGATGCGCTGATTGATTTTTCTCACCCGTCCGCCTTGCCGGGGGTGCTGAATTACGCCACCACGCATCACATTCCGGCGGTCATCGCCACCACCGGCCTATCCGACGAGGATACCGCGGCCATACAGGACGCCTCACAACGGGTCGCCGTATTCTCCAGTGCCAATATGTCGCTGGGTGTGAGCCTGCTGGCAGAGCTGGCCAAAAAGGCCGCCGCTGTTCTCGGCAATTCCTTTGACGTGGAAATCATTGAAAAGCACCACAATCAAAAGCTCGACGCCCCCTCCGGCACGGCATTGATGCTGGCAAACGCCGTATCGGAAGGCTTGCCGTATGCACCGAAGTATACGTACGACCGGCAAGCCGTCCGTGCCAAGCGCGATCCGCACGAGATCGGATTCAGCTCGATTCGCGGCGGCACCATCGTCGGTGAGCACGAAATTCTTTTCGCCGGTCACGATGAATGCATCAGCCTGTCCCATTCCGCCATGTCGAAGGAAATCTTTGCCTCCGGCGCCGTGAATGCCGCTGTGTTTTTAGTCGGCAAACCGGCCAGTCTGTATTCCATGAAGGATTTGCTGGCATAATATAAAACGATCAGGGAGGACACCGTGCGGTGTCCTCCCTTTTTTCGCTTATTTACATTCGAAAGACTGGCAATCCGTACATTCACACATGGTCGGATTCGACTCGTGAGTTCCCACCCGAATCGAATTGAGCGAACAATAATCGCCGCACGCGCAGTGATGTCGGCACTGCTGTACCGTACACTGAATCGCTCTGTTTTCCTTGCAAGCGTTGTTTTCCATACCGGTAACCTCCTTCAAATGAGATCCGGCGAATCGCATTGTATCCGCCACCGTTAGTATAACCCACGCGGCGCAGAATACACGACAGGAAAATTTTTCAACGCATCAATACCACGGCGTCCAGGAGCCGCTTTTATCCGCCAAGGGCATGACATCGTCCGCATCGCCCGATACGTCCAGTCCGTCGTCCAGCGTGAACGGCTCCGCTGTTAACGACAGCAGCTCCATCGTAGGCGGTACATAGTTTAACGGTTTGCTCATGGTGCAATCTCCTCCACAGCTTTTATTCTTCTGTCACTTCGCTCAATATCTGTCGCAGCTCTTCCACGCCTTCGCCGTTTTGAGCGGAAAAGGGTAGCCACTGCAATCCCTCGTACTCGGCAAATTCCCGTTCAAACAGCTGTAGCTGTTTTTCACGTTCGCTCCGATTCAGCTTGTCCGCCTTGGTCAGCACCACCATAAAAGGCACCTCGCTGTCTGCCAGGAAGTGAAGCATCTGGCGGTCGTCGGCCGTCGGCGGATGCCGCATATCAATGAGCTGTAACACCAGTCGCAGATCCCGATCATCACCCAGATACTGTCCGATCGCCTGAGAAAAGCGTTGCTTTTCCGCGTGCGACAGCTTGGCGTAGCCATACCCCGGCAAATCCACCAAACGCATGGTATCCAGCCGGTAAAAGTTCACCGTGATGGTCTTTCCGGGAGTCGCACTGGTGCGTGCCAGCGAACGCCGGTTCAGCAATCGGTTAATCAGCGAGGATTTCCCGACGTTGGAGCGACCGGAAACAGCCACCTCCGGCAAGATGGAGGGCGGAAGCTGACTTCCCAGTCCTGCCGATAATTCAAATTGTGCCGTTTCGATTTTCATGGGTACTGTCACCTCATCAATGCAGGCGCAACGCCGTTTCAATCACGGTATCCATCGTTTTCGCCGTTACAAACTGTAGCTTGCCTCTGACCGTCTCGTCCACTTCGTCCAAATCCGGCTCGTTCGCCTGCGGAATAACGACCGTGGTAACGTGATGACGGTAGGCGGCCATCGTTTTTTCCTTTAATCCGCCAATCGGCAACACCCGACCGCGAAGCGAGATCTCCCCCGTCATGGCCACGTCGTGACGAACCGGTATCCCCGTCAAGGCAGAGACCATGGCCGTTGCCATCGTCACACCGGCCGAGGGCCCGTCCTTCGGTACCGCGCCCTCCGGCACGTGGATATGTATATCCTTGGTTTTGTAAAAATCACCGGCAATGTTCCAATGATCGGCACGGGAACGCACATAGCTCATCGCCGCGTGAGCCGATTCCTTCATGACATCGCCCAGCGAACCGGTCAATTCCAGCTTACCGGTTCCCTCCAGCACCGCGACTTCGACCGGCATCGTTTCACCGCCGACCGCCGTCCACGCCAATCCGTTGACAACGCCGACCTCGTCGCGTTCGTCATCGCTTTCTTCCTTAAAGCGGCGCGGACCGAGATACGCCTCTACCGTTTCCGGACGAACCACGATGCTTTTTGCCTCGCCGGAAACGATTTTTTGCGCGCCCTTGCGGCACAGGGACGCCAGACAGCGTTCCAAGCCGCGAACACCGCCCTCGCGCGTATACCCGTCGATCAGCAGGCGGATCGCCTCGTCGGTAACACGGAACTGTCTGCCGTTCAAGCCGTTCTTATGAACCTGCTTTTTTACCAGATGCTCCCGTGCAATATGGAATTTTTCCTCCGCCGTGTAGCTGGACAGTGTGATAACGTCCATACGGTCATACAGCGGCGCCGGAATATCCTCGGCACTGTTTGCCGTAGTGATAAACAAAACCTGCGACAGGTCATACGGTAATTCCAGATAATGGTCGCAAAACGCGTTGTTTTGCTCCGTGTCCAATACCTCCAGCAGGGCCGATGACGGATCGCCTCCCTGCCCTGCCGACAGCTTATCGATTTCATCCAACAGCACCACCGGGTTGGAGGTCTTTGCCTGAATCAGCGCTTCGATAACGCGACCCGGTTTGGAGCCGATATAGGTGCGGCGATGTCCGCGGATTTCCGCCTCGTCACGCACGCCGCCCAACGAAACGCGCACGTATGCGCGCCCCAGCGCTTCGGCCACCGACCTGGCAATCGACGTTTTGCCCACACCGGGAGGGCCGACCAGGCAGATGACCTGTCCCTTTGCTCCGCCGGTCAGGCAGCGAACCGCCAACAGCTCCAAAATGCGCTCCTTAACCTTTTTAAGGCCGTAATGATCGCGTTCCAAAACGCGGCTTGCCGCCTCCAAATCCAGCCGTTCCTTGGAATACTGCCCCCACGGCAGGCTCAGGCAGGTGTCCAAATACAACCGTACCACGGTGGCCTCATGGGAACCAAATGGCATTTTTGCCAGCTTGTCACATTCCTTCAGGAGCTTCTGCTCCACCTCATCGGGAAGACAACGTTCACGCACCGTTTTGCGAAGCTCCTCCGCTTCGCCCATCGGATCGTCCTCCTCGCCCAGCTCCGAGGCAATCGCCTTCAGCTGTTCGCGCAGGTAATACTCCCGCTGGTTTTTATCAATCGCGTTTTGCACCTTGTTTTCGATCCCGTTGGCCAGCTCGAAAACCTCCACCTCCCGGATCAACAGCTTTAGCAACAGCTGTAACCGCGTCACGGTGGACAACGCATTTAGCATCGCCTGTTTTTCCTTTACCGTGGTCCGAACCGTTTCGGCCACGTGGTATGCCAACAGCGACGCATCGGTAATCTGAAAAGCCGCGTGCAGGACGGATTCGCTGACATCGCCGGAGACGTTGGCATACCACTCAAAATAGCGCAACAGCTCCCGGCAGTATGCCGCGTTTTCCGTTTCGTCCGTCAACTGCCGCGAACGCATCTCCTTAACCTCGACCAAGCACACCGGGTCTTTTTGGATCACGGTACGGATACGGGCGCGGTACAGCGCCTCCACCACAACGCGCAAGCCGCCGGAGCCCATCGGCATCACCTGGCAAACACGCGCTACCACACCGGTTTTATACAACTGCTCGACCGTCGGTTCCTCGACAGCATCATCCACCTGTGCGGTCAAAAACAGGCATTGATCCTCTGCCGCCGCCTTTTGCAAAGCGGCAATGGATTTTTCACGTCCTACCTCCAGTGATACGGTCGTATACGGAAAAATCACCCGTCCGCGCAACGCCAACAAAGGCAGGGTCGCAACACGCAACACGCGATTTTGTAGCGATTTCATCTAGTTCACTCCTGTGCTTTCAGCATCACCGCTGAATATGAAACACGGCTGCTGCCGCTTACGATTGTGAAAAGCCAGCAACCGGTCGCATTCCTGCGGTCGGTTGCTGACCTTCGACTGTCACATCATTATGCCGTCACCTTGCGCCGCGGTGCTTTTTTGCCCGGCGTTTTAATACGTGTCGGCTTTTTATCCGGGTTTTTCACCAGCTCCGGCGCGGCGCCGTTCAGCACGCAATCGCGTGTGATAACGACCTTTTCCACCGTGTAATCGGTAGGCAGATCAAACATCAGCTTGGTCAGCACTTCCTCCATCACGGAGCGCAATCCGCGTGCGCCGGTATTTCGTTTGAGCGTTTCCTCGGCAACGGCCGCCAGCGCGTCCGGCTCAAAAACCAGCTCCACGCCATCCATCTTCAACAGACTGGTGTACTGCTTGAGCAACGCGTTACGCGGCTTGCTGAGTATTTGAATGAGGGCATCGACGTTCAACGGCTGCAACGCCGTAATGACCGGCATACGACCCACCAGCTCGGGAATAAGACCGAATTTGATCAAATCCTGAGAAATGATCTGCCGATACATTTCTCCCTGATCCAAATCCTTTTTCGACTTCACTTCGTTGCCGAAGCCCATGGCACCGGACGAAATACGCTTTTCGACGATCTTTTCGATGCCGTCGAAGGCGCCGCCGAGAATAAACAAAATGTTGCTGGTATCGATTTGAATGAATTCCTGCTGCGGGTGCTTGCGTCCGCCGTTCGGAGGAACGTTGGAAACCGTTCCCTCCAAAATCTTCAGCAAAGCCTGCTGTACGCCCTCGCCGCTGACGTCCCGCGTAATGGAGGGATTCTCACTGCGGCGAGCCACCTTATCGATCTCGTCGATGTAAATGATACCGCGCTGGGCGCGTTCCACATTGCCCTCCGCCGCCTGAATCAGACGCAGTAAAATGTTTTCCACGTCCTCACCGACGTAACCGGCCTCGGTCAGCGTAGTGGCATCGGCAATGGCAAAAGGAACGTTCAGGGTCTTTGCCAGGGTCTGCGCCAGCGCCGTCTTACCGACACCGGTGGGGCCAAGCAACAACACATTGCTCTTGCCGATTTCCACATCGCCTTCTTTTTGCATGAAAATACGTTTGTAATGATTGTACACCGCTACCGACAGCGCCACCTTAGCGGCATCCTGCCCGATCACATACTCATCCAACGATTTTTTCAGTTCCTTCGGAGTGGGTAAGGTGAACGATGCTTCGCCGTCCAGGGAGTGCTTGTTGGAAAAATGAGCGCCATCCTCCAAAATATCCATGCACAGCTCAATACATTCATTACAGATATAAACGCCGGGGCCGGCGATCAGGCGATATACCTCCTCCTGCGCTTTTCCGCAAAAAGAGCAACAGATCGAACGGGTTTCGTCGTTTTTCGGCATGTGTCATATCCTCTCTGCAACATTAGAATGATCGGGTCGATCAGGCGCGCTTTTCGATCACCTTATCGATCAAGCCATACTTGACGGCGTCCTCCGCCGTCATCCAGTTGTCGCGGTCCGTATCCTTTTCGATCACCTTCAAGGATTGACCGGTCATCTGCGAAAGCAAGCTGTTCATGCGGTTGCGAATGAACAGAATGTGCTCCGCCTGAATCTTAATATCGCTGGCCTGACCCTGCGTACCGCCGAGCGGCTGATGAATCATAATTTCGCTGTTCGGCAGTGCCAAACGCTTTCCCTTGGTGCCGGCGGCCAACAGGAACGAGCCCATGCTCGCCGCCATACCGATACAGATGGTGGATACATCGCACTTGATAAACTGCATGGTATCATAAATCGCCATGCCTGCCGAGATGGAACCGCCGGGAGAATTGATATACAGATGAATATCCTTATCGGGGTCCTGTCCCTCCAGATACAAAAGCTGCGCCACCACCAACGAGGCCGTTGCATCGTTTACCTCGTCCGAAAGCATAATAATACGATCGTTCAGCAGACGTGAAAAAATGTCGTAGCTGCGTTCGCCGCGGCTGGTCTGCTCGACTACATAGGGCACCAAACTGCTCATAGCACTCATCCTTTCTCGGTATTGCCACTACATAATATGGACGGGAGAAGAAGGCTTAATCCGCCTTCTCCTCGGTTTCTTCCTTCTTCGCCTTGGATTTGGTCGGAGCTACTGCATTGGCCTTAACCAGATCCATCGCCTTGGCCACCGCCAGGTCGCCGCGAATGCTGGAATCCGGAATCAGGGACTTGATCTTATCCAGCTCCATGGAGTACTGATCGGCATACTTCTGGAATTCGGCCTCCACCTCTTCATCGGTGGGAGCGATGTTCTCCAGCGTCGCAATCTTCTCCAGTGCCAGACGCACCTTCACGGAGCGCTCCGCCTGCTCGCGGAAGCCGTTGCGGAAGCTATCGATGTCCATGCCGGTGTACTTCAGATAGGTATCCAGGTCCAGGCCCTGCATCTGCAAACGATAACCGAAGTCCTGCACGCTTTCGTTGATGCGGTTCTCATACATGGCGTTCGGGATTTCGCCCTGAACGTTGGCGCACAGTTGTTCCATCAGCTCGACCTCGAACGCTTCGTCCGCGGCGTGCTCCTTCTGATGCTTCAGCTTGGCTTTGACATCCGCCTTCAAAGCGTCCAGCGTGTCAAACTCACTGCAATCCTTGGCAAAATCGTCGTTCAGCTCCGGAAGCTCCTTGGTTTTGATCTCGTGCAGCAGGCACTTGAAAACAGCCGGCTTACCGGCGAGCTCCGTTGCGTGATATTCTTCGGGGAAGGTCACGTTGACATCGAAAGCCTCCTCAGGCTTTTTGCCGACGATCTGATCCTCAAAGCCGGGGATGAACTGGCCGGAGCCCAGCACCAGCGTGTGGTTTTCCGCCTTACCGCCCTCAAACGCCACGCCGTCTACGTATCCGTCAAAATCGAACACCACGGTATCGCCCTCGGCGGCGGCGCGATCCTCCACCGTCACCAGACGGGAGTTGCGATCCAGCAGCTTATCCAGCTCTGCCTTGATCTCGTCTTCCTTCACGGAAACCGCTTTCTTCTTCGCCTTCAGGCCCTTGTACTCCGTGACCTCGATCTCCGGCTTCACGGTGATGACAGCCTTAAAGCACAAGCCCTCGGCGTCGACGGAAACAACGTCCAAATCAACCTTATCCTCGACATACTCGTACCCGGACTCGCGGATGGCTTCGTCCAGCGCGGTGGGATACAGATCGTTGATCGCATCCTCATAAAACACGCCGGTGCCGTACATCTTTTCCACGATAGCGCGAGGAGCCTTGCCCTTGCGGAAGCCGGGAACATTGAGCTTACCGACATTCTTGCGGTATGCCGCCTGAACAGCCGCTTCAAACGCTTCTGCGCCGACCTCGACCTCCAGCTCAACTCGGTTGGTTTCTACTTTGTTTGCCTGCTTCAATGCCATGATTGTTGCCTCCTATGATTTGAAAATCCTTGAAATACTAAAGCAGTGTATTATAAATACAAGCTATTATACCACAGTGTGCGGAAAATTTCCACTATATTTTTTGCTTTTCAGCCGTTTTCTAAAGTTTTTAGTCCGGAATAAGAAGTGGACAGAAGGAAAGAGCGTCACACGACGTCAGGCGGAACTGTATCCCCTGCCATTCGCCCTGAAACGCCTGCCGAATTCCGGCGCCGTGCAGGTGTCCGTAATAGCAACGGCGTACCGGTGTATCCTGCAAAACCTGCAACAGCTCCGTGCACTCGCGTCCGTCCAGCAACGGCGGATAATGCAAAAACACGATCGGCTCCAAGCCGGTGGCCAGCGCCGCATCCAGCGACGTTTTCAAACGTGCCGCCTCCCGACGCAGGATTTTGGCGTTATCCGGCTCGTTTTCGTCGTAAAACCAGCCGCGCGTGCCGCAAACGGCAAAACGGTCGTCCACCGTCACGGCGTCATTGTGTACAATGGTCAGGGTGTCCAGACCGTGCTCCTGCAAAAAGACGTCCATTTTGTGCCGTGTGCACCACCAATAGTCGTGATTACCCTTCAGCAACAGCTTGCGTCCCGGCAGAGACTGTAAAAACGTAAAATCCGCCAGTGTATCCTCCAGCGCCATGGCCCATGAAATATCCCCGGCAAGAACAACGGTATCCTGCGGTGAAACCAGGGCGCGCCAGTTCTTTTCCAAGCGCACCACGTAATCGTCCCAGCCGCGGAACACGGTCATGGATTTATCGGCGGCCAACGACAAATGAGGGTCGGACAATGCAAATAGCGCCACACTGCCACCCCACTTATTTCAGCATCGCTTCCACGGTTTCCACCATCGTTTCGCGACTGCACACCTGATTAAACCGGGGCTGTTGTCCGCGCAAGGCTGCCAAAGACGGCGGAATCGGAGCGCCGGTCAAGCGGTGAAGATGCTCGACCTTATCGAATTCATTCTCCTGCGGGTCTTCCTCACCGAAGGCGCGGAGAACGCTGGCGGAGAACTTATACGGGTCTGCCGTGGAGGCGACGATCATCGGCTTGTCATCGCCGGTTTCGCGGCGATAGGCGGCGCACACCGAAACGGCAACCGCGGTATGCGTGTCGCACAAATATGCCTGCTCCTCAAACGTGCTGCGAATCGTTTCCAGCGTTTGGTCGTCATCGCACCAGCCGGCCGCAAACAGCTCACGTATTTTTCCGAGCAGCGGCTCCGGCACGGTGTAGCGGCCGGTCGTGGCGAGCTGATTCATCAGATCGGCCACCAAAGCGGCATCGCCGCCCGACAAATGGTACAGCAGTCGCTCCAGGTTGGAGGAAATCAGAATATCCATGGACGGCGAGATGGTGGTGTGGAACGCGCGCTGACGGTCGTACACGCCGGTGCGGATAAAGTCTGTCAACACGTTGTTGCAGTTTGAAGCACAGATCAGGCGCGCAATGGGCAGTCCCATTTCACGCGCATAATACGCCGCCAGAATGTTGCCGAAATTGCCTGTCGGCACCGCCACGTTCACCGGATCGCCCAGCGCGATGGCGCCGTTGGCAACCAGATCGCAGTACGCCGAGAAATAGTAGACGATCTGCGGCACCAGACGCCCCCAGTTGATGGAGTTGGCGGAGGAGAACATTTTGCCCCGCTGTGCCAGCTTGTCCCGCATGGCCGGGTCGGTAAAAATGGCCTTGACACCGCTTTGTGCGTCGTCGAAGTTGCCGCGAATGGCACAAACGCCGACATTATTGCCCTGCTGTGTCGTCATCTGCAGCTTTTGCATCGGGCTAACACCGTTTTCGGGATAGAATACTAAAATCCGGGTATGCGGTGCATCACGGAAGCCCTCCAGCGCCGCTTTACCGGTATCGCCCGACGTGGCGACCAGGATAACGATCTCCTTGCCGTCCGATGTCTTTTGAGCCGAAACGCGCATCAGGTGCGGCAAAATCTGCAGAGCCATGTCCTTAAAGGCACAGGTCGGCCCATGCCACAGCTCCAGCAGGTGGACGCCGTCCTTCAGCGTGTGCACCGGTGCGACCTCCGGAGCCGAAAAGCGACCGGTTCCGTACGCCGATTCCGCGCACTCCGACACCTCGGCGGCGGAAAAATCGGTGAGAAAACGGGACAGCACCGCGACGGCTCGTTCCGTATAGGTTTGGGACACCATGGCGGATAATTCGTCTTTGGAAACGGTCGGCAATTTCTCCGGAACAAACAGGCCGCCGTCCACGGAAATGCCCTGCGTAATCGCCTGAGCCGCCGTGGTATGTACCGTATTGTCACGCGTGCTGGTATACATCATAGCTATTGACCTCGCCTTACCTTGAAAATTTCAAAAAAGATTGTCTTAAATTATACTTCATTTTTGTCCGGTTGTAAAGTGGCTGAGAAAAAATCAAAGGCATTTTTGAAAAATATCCGATCCAGCAAGGCATCGGACAGACCTTTTCGGGATAAATACTCCGCCAAGCGCTCCAAAGCCTCGATGCCGTTCCAGCCGGACGGCAATGCTGTTCCGTCCCAATCGCCGCCGAAAGCCACCGTGGCATCGCCGTCCAGCGACAGATAATGGGAGAGGTGGCGATACACCGATTCAAAATCGTTGCCGCCGAGGTGCTCCGTGCATAGCGAAATCCCCACCAGACCGCCGCGACGCCGCAGCTCCTTAAACTGTGCGTCGCTGATGTT
>CAYQBP010000001.1:22887-26181 GCA_964415745.1 uncultured Eubacteriales bacterium | reverse complement strand
CGGAGCGAACCGCCGCCTCCAGCTGAGCGCCGTCAGCAACGAAGGACAGCTGTTGCGGAAAACGGTTTTCCTGTTCACGGGCAAACGCCAGCAGACGGCACGCATACCGAAAGGCGGCTCTGCCGCGCAGGGTATCCGGAACAAAAGCAGAAAAGACCTGACACCAGGGACGGTAACGCCGCCCTCGGTACAGGTCAATATGCCGGTCATTACTGCACAGCGATGTCCCGGCGTGGTAGCAAGCGGATAAAGTATCGCAGTGCATATCAAACAGTCGCACAAGCTCGCCTCCGACACAAACTACAGGAGGTCAACAGCCGTACGCATTCTTCAGGTGCTGTAACGATACCGGCTTCAGCGGTTGTCCCGGCGCCGTCACAATCTCGATCACATCAAATCGCGGCTGAAGGGCTTGCGGATATTCCGCCAGGTACAGCAACGCCGTCTTGATAATACGCTGCTGCTTTGCCGCCGTCACCGCTTCACGCGGTGTGTAATAGGAGTTTTGGGAGCGACTCTTAACCTCTGCAAAGACAATATACGTATCGTCCGCCGCGATTATGTCGATTTCACCGAAGCGACTGCGGTAATTGGCTCCCACGATGTCATAGCCCTGATCGCGCAAATAACGGGCCGCCAGCACCTCGCCGGCCGCACCCTTGGATAGCTTCGCCACCGGCGTTCCCCCTTAATGCATCGTTTTCAAGAAGCTGAGACGATGAACCGGCGAAGGCCCATGCTCACGCAGGCGCTCATAATGCAACGCCGTTCCGTAGCCCTTATGCTTTGCAAAGGCATATTCCGGATACTGTCGATCCAGCTCCAGCATCCATCGATCCCGGCTGACCTTTGCCAAAATCGATGCCGCGCCGATGGAGGCAGACAACGCATCGCCCTTAATGACAAAGCGCGCCGGAGCCGTCAGTGACGGCGGCAGACGGTTGCCGTCCACCAGCACCAGCGACGGTGTTACCGACAAGCCCTCCACCGCTCGTTGCATCGCCAAATAGGTCGCCTGTAAAATATTGACCGCTTCAATCTCCTCCACCGAGGCGGAAGCGATGTGATACGCCAGCGCCGAGCGGCAAATATCGTCGAACAGTAGCTCCCGTTTCTTTTCGGACAGCTTTTTGGAATCGTTCAAGCCCTCCGGGATCGCATCGGGACGCAGGATCACAGCCGCCGCCACGACCGGGCCGGCGAGCGGGCCGCGTCCGGCCTCGTCCACGCCGCAGAGAAGGGTGACCCCTTCCTGTCGGATCGCTTCGTCAAACTCCGTGTTCGTCATCGTACAAGCCTCCCATACGCTGAAACGGCATCAGGCGAAACACGGTTTTTCCCACCACGTTGCTCTGCTCGACACAGCCGAAGGTGCGGCTATCCAGTGAACAGCCCGGTGCACGGTTGTCCCCCATCACGAACAGCATATTTTCCGGAACGGTGATTGCTTCGGTCATTTTCTCCGTTGCCGTTTCGCCGGTCACATAGGGCTCAACGAGCAGCTCGCCGTTGCGATACACCCGACCGCTTTCTTCGTCGATCCGAATGGTATCCCCCGGCAGACCGATCACGCGCTTAATCAGCGGTTCTTTTTTTTCGCCGCGGTTAATGACGACGATATCGCCGTATTCCGGCGTGTAGGGCATACTGGACAGCAGTAACCGCTCGCCCTGTGTCAGCGTATTTTCCATGGAATGTCCTTCCACGTTGACCATGCGCCCCAAAAACGTATAAATCACGGTAATGGCAATGAGCGCAATGCAGATCATTTGTGCCCATTCAAACAGTGATTTCTGCGTTTTGATCTTTTCTTCGTTTTTCATCTGCACAGCCCTCTCCGCCTTTCCGTTTGTTTCTTATTCCCGTGGCGGCAATTCCAGCGTCAGCCGTCCCAGCTTTCCGCCGCGGAACTCATCCAACAGCATTGCCGACGCCCGTTCGGTATCCACCTCGCCACCGGAGATCAGCATACCGCGCTTTCGCCCAATCTGCTCTAACAGCTCATACGAGGCTTCCGGAAATGCGTCCGTCAGCTTGTAACGGGCACGCAGCATCGGCTCGTATTGGCGGCTCAAGATGTCCAGCAGACTGCACGCCAGCTCCTCGCTGTCCAGCACCTCGTCGCGAATGGCACCGGTAAACGCCAGCCGCAACGCCACCTGCTGATCCTCAAACTTCGGCCACAGCACGCCGGGGGTATCCAAAAGCTGTGCGCCGCTGTCAATGACAAACCACTGCTGATCCCGTGTTACACCGGGGCGATCCTCCGCCTTGGCCTTGCCGCCGCGCGCCATACGATTGATAAACGACGATTTGCCGCAGTTCGGGATACCGACCACCATGACGCGGATGGCGCGGTTCGCCATGCCCCGCTGCTCCCATGTGGCGAGCTTATCCTTTAATAATTCGCGCAACAGGGGCGAAAAGCGCTGAACGCCACGTCCGCTTTTGCAGTCCACCGCCAGCGCCGGTGTGCCCTGTGCGGCAAAATACGCCAACCACTGCCGGGTGGCTTCCTCGTCGGCAATATCCGATTTGTTCATTATCACCAGACGCGGCTTTCCTGCCACGATGCTGTCCAAATCCGGATTGCGACTGCTGATCGGAATACGGGCATCGATAATTTCCGCCACCAGATCCACCAGCGGAAGCCGATCGACAATACGGCGGCGAGTGCGCGTCATGTGTCCCGGAAACCATTGTATCGTTTGCTGTTCCATCGTATTGCCTCCTTACCGCACGCCGCCGCGCACCATCGCACCGGCGGCTGTCATTTTTTGAAAACGATAAGCTCCGACAGCGCCGACCGACGAAGCAACGGCGGTTGGCGCGGTTCTAAAGGAAAAGGGAGAAAACCGACCCGATTTTCTCCCCTTCTGCCTTATTTAATGAGTTCCTTGACCTTGGCAGCCTTACCGACGCGATCGCGCAGATAATACAGCTTGCTTCTGCGAACCTTACCGTGACGCACAATCGTGACAGCGGCAACGTTGGGAGAATGCAACGGGAACACGCGCTCCACGCCAACGCCGTAAGACACACGACGAACCGTGAAGGTTTCGGCAACGCCGGAGCCCTTCTTGGCAATGACCGTGCCCTCGAAGGCCTGAATACGCTCGCGATCACCCTCGCGAATCTTGACGTCTACACGAACGGTATCACCGATCGCAAACTGGGGGGCCGCCTCTTTCATGCTGTCAGAGGCAATGAGCTTCAATGCATCCATGGAAAAATCCTCCTTCTTATTTCAGATATTCATGCCCGAACCGGCAACACGCCGCCGACAGAGGAATA
>CAYQBP010000001.1:19464-22787 GCA_964415745.1 uncultured Eubacteriales bacterium | reverse complement strand
GCCGCCAACACCAGCGAGGGATTGACGGACAGCTCACTGTTGATCGGCAGGGTCAGCTCCCACTGTGTCCCTTCGTCGGCTTCGGAAAGACGTCCTTCAGACCGCTCCAGCGCCGGCTTCAGCTCCACACGGACCCATTCCTTTTTCTTGGTTCGCTTTTGAGCGGGGATCGAGTCCTGAGCCAGCAAGGCGGACACCTTGTCGACCGGGCAATTCAAGGTCAGGCGATAAACGCCCCGATCGACCTCACCGGCCTTTTTCACCGCCGGCGATGCCGCCGAAGCACGCAAGCCCTCCGGCATGACCGCGTTCAGGCGGGATACCAGCTCGTCCATCGGCATATCCTGCTCCAGACGAATATCCATCGTTTCGCGCTCGCCCTCGTAGCCAAGCGACAGCGGCGCGGCAAAGGTCAGATACGGGTGCTTATTAAACCCTTCGGTGTACCAGATCGGCAGGGCGGCACGACGCACGGCACGGGTCATGGCACGGTTCAAATCCAGGTGCGAGATGTACCGCGCCCGACCGGTTTTTGAAAAAACAACGCGCACGGTCACAAAGTCCTTAACGTCGTTCAACATAAAGACCTCCTTTGAAGCAGGTGGCACCGCAATGGGAGCACTGCTGACGGCAGTTCGGTGTCGTTACGCCCTCGTGTGCACGTCGGTTTTCCTCCCACAAAAAGGCCTTTGTCACGCCGACATCGATGTGATCCCACGGGAACACCTCGTCTGCCTCGCGACGGCGGCAGGCGTAAAAATCAGGCTCCAGACCACACTCGCGAAAGATTTCCATCCACGCATCGAAGTCAAAATGCTCCGACCAGGCGTCCAGATTAAAGCCGCGATAAAACGCCTTTTCCAGCACCGCACCGAGCCGACGATCGCCACGCGCCAGTACCGCCTCCAAATAGCTCGTTTTCGCATCGTGCCAGCTCAACGAAACCTTTTTGGTCGTTACCGACTCGCGCAACAGCCGTTGCTTTTGCTCCAGCTGCTCCAGAGTATCCTGCGGTTCCCATTGGAACGGTGTAAACGGCTTCGGCACAAAGCAGGAAACGCTGACCGACACCGTAACCCCTTTCCCCTTCGGCTTGTTCGGATTTTGATAAAAGCAGTTGACAATCTTCTGCCCCAGCTCATTGATACCGACAATATCCTCCGCCGTTTCAGTGGGAAGCCCCATCATGAAATACAGCTTCACCGACGTCCAGCCGCCGCTGAAGGCCCGGCGCGCCGTTTCCAGAATTTCCCCTTCCGTCAGGTTTTTGTTGATCGTGTCGCGCAGGCGCTGTGTTCCCGCCTCCGGAGCAAAGGTCAACCCGTTCCGTCGCAACACGTTGAGCCGGTTGGCAAGCTCCTCCGAAAAGCCGTCCACACGCAGGGACGGTACCGAAATATTGGTGTGCTGCTTCTCCGCCCAAGACAGCAGTCGGGTCAACAGCTCCTCCAGTCGGGTGTAATCGCTGGTAGACAGCGACGACAGCGAAAATTCCTCGTAGCCACTGGTATCACACAGCGAACGGCTCTGGCGGTCGATCGTATCCACCGATTTTTCGCGCACCGGCCGATAGATAAAGCCTGCCTGACAAAAGCGACAGCCGCGAATACAGCCGCGGAATATCTCGCTCATCGCGCGGTCGTGTACAATATCCACAAAGGGAACCACGAAGGAGTCCGGATAGTAGGCCTTATCCATATCCAAAATCACGCGCTTGCGGATCGTGGCAGGCGCTCCGTTGTGCGGTGTGATCGCGGACACGCGACCGTCCGCGTGGTAAGTCACCTCGTAAAAGGACGGAATATAAACGCCCTCCAGCTGTGCCGCCGCCTGCAAAAAGCGCTGCTTATTGTAGCCCTGCTGTTTATGCTCACGATAAAGCGACATCAATTCCAAATTGACCTCTTCGCCCTCACCGAGAATGAAAATATCGAAAAAGTCTGCCAGCGGTTCGGGGTTACAGGCACAGGGGCCGCCTGCCACGACCAGCGGCATCGTTTCGTCACGCTGATCGGCACGCAAGGGAATCCCGGCAAGGTTCAGCATATTCAGGATGGTGGTGTAGCACATTTCATATTGCAAAGTAAAGCCGACAAAATCGAATTCGCGGATCGGATCGCGGCTTTCCAAAGCGAACAGCGGTATTTGATTTTCACGCATCAGCGCTTCCATATCGGTATCCGGAGCAAAAACGCGCTCACACCAAAAATCCTCGACGGCGTTTTTTAAGCCGTAGAGAATTTTCATCCCCAGATGCGACATACCGACCTCGTACAAATCGGGAAAACAAAAGGCAAAACGCACGTTTACCTTGCTTTTATCCTTTACCACGCTGTTGAGCTCGCCGCCGGTATATCGCGCCGGCTTCTGCACGCGTTCAAACAGCTCGTCCAATGTCAATGCCATAGTATCCTCCTCGGTCTTTCTGATCCATGTATCAGTATACGACATTTTCCACGATTTTTCAATGCCCCGTTCGCAAAAACATTCGCAACAGCAAATATCCGCACACAACCAGCAGGGTGGCATTATATCCCGTGGACAGCAGCAGCCAAACGCCCAAAGCCGTCAGCGGAAAAACGGCGATGGCCGAGCACAGCCGCACAAGGCGGTCGGCCCGCTCCTCTGCCAAGTGACAGCACAGCAGAGCATACAGCGCCTCGCCGCCATCGAGCGACACGACGGGCAACAGATGAAACACCGCCAGAATACTGTGGATCCACGCCGCATCCGCTGCGCCGACTGCCCACAGCCACGCACCGCACACGGCGTTGACCAGCGGTCCCGACAGTGAAACGATGCACAGCCGCCGATAGCTTAATTGCCGATCCGTCCGATGCTCCACGCGCATACCGAACGCGCCGAACGTCACGCAGGACGGCAGATCGCCGAGCAACAGCATCGCCAGCAAATGTCCGCATTCGTGCATCGTGGACGCCAGCAAGCACAGCAGTGTCATGCCGCTGTGATCCAGCGACAGCATCACCACGACCGATGCCGGAAACCACACACCCATTCGCAGACGGACACCCAGCAGGCACCATTCAAGCATACCACGCCTCCGGCAGAAGCGTCTGCGGATCTCGGTAAGCACCGTCCTTGTACAGCATGAGGTGAAGGTGCGGCCCGGTGGAGGCTCCCGTGCTTCCGACCTTGGCAACCGTTTGCCCGGCCTTCACCGTCTCACCGACACCGCACAGCAATTCCGAGCAATGGGCATAGGTGATCTCGAAGCCGTCGACACAGCGCAGTGTGATATAATACCCGTATTCGGTATTCCACTCCGATGCGGTCACACACCCGTCGCAGATCGCATACAGCGG
>CAYQBP010000001.1:16519-19364 GCA_964415745.1 uncultured Eubacteriales bacterium | reverse complement strand
AGCATCAGCGCCAATAAAAGAACAACACCGCAAACCAGACCTTGCATCATCAGCAGGGAAAAGCCGGCGCGGCTTTTCCCGGTACGCGTTTCGTCCGATCGACGGTGTTGCCCTTTCATACGCACAGCTCCTTTGGCAATCAAACAATAATACAGATCAGCCCGTTACACCCGTCATTGATAATCCGTTCCACCGTTTCCTTCAGCTTCATGCGTGCATCGCTCGGCATCCGATGCAGTTTATTATGCAGTCCCTCATTGACCAGGCCATACAGCGAGGTTCCGAAAATGTTGGAATCCCAAATTTTGCCCGGCTCCTCCTCAAACTCACGAAGCAGGTAGTTGACCAGCTCCTCCGATTGCTTTTCCGAGCCGACGATCGGCGCCACCTCGGTCGTGATGCTGGCCTTCATCATGTGGATCGACGGTGCCGTGGCACGCAGACGCACGCCGTACCGTCCGCTCTGCTTGATGATCTCCGGCTCCGCCAGCGACATTTCCTCCAACGACGGCATCACAATGCCGTACCCGGTCTGCTCCACCTGCTCCAGCGCCGACTTCAGCTTGTCATATCGGCGGCACACCTCGGCAAGCTCGGTCATGCAGGTCATCAGCTCGCCCTCGTTGCCCACGGAAAACCCGGTTATCTCACCGAGCACCTGATAGAACAGCGACGGTGCCACCGTCAACTCGACAACACCCCGACCGCTCCCCAGATCGACTGCCGTCAGCGAAGCGTCCGTCAGATACTCACACGCCTGCAAGCGTTGCTTCAGCTCGTTCAGCTCGCGGATTTTCTGTATATCAGCCACCACTCCGCGCACCGCACCGACGATGCTTTGCCGCACCGGATGATGGTGATCCAGCTTCATCACCCAGGACGGCATACGAAAACCGATCTGATCCACGGGGAATTCAAACAGGATCGTCTCCAAAATCTGCCGTATCTCCTCCTCACCGATTTCCAGACAGTTAACCGCACAAACCGGGACGCCGTACTTGTCGGTCAATTCCTCACACAGCGCCGCCGTCGCTTCGCCGTGCGGCTCCGTGGTATTCAGCAGCACGGCAAACGGCTTGTGAATGGCCTGCAGCTCGCGGATCACCCGTTCCTCCGCCTCGGCGTATTCGGCGCGCGGAATTTCGGTGATACTGCCATCTGTGGTCACCACCAAGCCGATCGTGGAGTGCTCGGAGATCACCTTTTGCGTTCCGATCTCCGCCGCCATGTTAAAGGGAATCTCCTCCTCAAACCACGGCGTCTTGACCATACGCGGTGCATTTTCCTCGATGTAGCCCAGCGCCGACGGAACCACATATCCCACGCAGTCGATCATGCGCACCTTCATGCCCGCCGTTCCGCTCACGGTGATCCCCACCGCCTGCTCCGGAATGAACTTCGGCTCGGTGGTCATAATGGTGCGACCGGCCGACGACTGCGGCAATTCATCGACGGCACGCTCGCGACTGTATTCGCTGTCGATATTGGGCAACACCAGCGTATCCATAAGCTGCTTGATAAAGGTGGATTTTCCGGTACGAACCGGCCCGACAACGCCGATGTAAATATCGCCTCCGGTTCGCGCGGCAATATCCCGATATATGCTCTTATTTGCTGTCATCTTTCTTCCTCCGCTCGCATCAGTGTTTGTACATTTCTATGAGTCGTCGGAATCATTTATGACAAGGCAGAAAAAAAGCAGGGCAACGCCCTGCTGTAAAAGCACTGTTCAAAGCCGCGTGTAGCCGACCTATTCGCTTTCCTCCACATCCCATACCAGCTGCTCCGGCCACGTCTGCACTGGCTTACGCAACCGAAAAACACGCACCGGCTTGTGCTCCTCGCGACAGCGGCGCAGTACATACCGTGTCCCATGCGATCGACCGTCCCAAAACGCCAACACAATATCGGCATATTGGACAATCCGATCGTTGCGACGCAACGGTGCCGTTTTGCCGTAGGTATCGTAATCCGGCAAAAACTCCGTCAGCGGAATGTGATTCTTTTTGGCATATCGGCGCGCGCAGGCGTCCACACCGCGCGCACCGCCCGACACGATCTCCGTGGTGCCCTGCGGTAAAAAGCTACCGATATCCGCCAGGGAAATATTGCGTGACCCGATCACCGCCACCTTCATCGCACATCACTCCACTCCCCGTTTATACAGACCACGTGTAAACGCCTTCGGCGTCATTCCGCCCTCCCGATATTCGCGTAACACCTCGGCCACACGCTCCGGTGCTTCATCGGTAAAATGCAGATACGAAAAAGCCAGATGAGGCAGCTCCGACAACCGATCCGCCAAATACAGCGGCACAGCATTCAACAGCTCACTGCAGCCACCATGACAACGCACCGGGAACCGTGCGCCGGTACGATCTACCAAAACGCTGTCGCCGTGACAGGTCGCACAGCCCTTTGCCGCAGACACCGGACAGGCGCGCAGCAGCATCAGCGGCAACCGACCGTAGGCAAACAGCCCGATGCCGTCCCGATGCTCCGCAAAGCGCATTTGAGGAAATGTCAGTTCAAACGAAAGGATCGCCGCGGCAACGCCGTCATCGGCCGCCGCCGACAGAGAGGCGCTGTTGGTAATGCTCCAAAACGGCCCTGCCAGCGGTATCAGACCGGCCTCGCGCGCCGGCAAAACGGCGCCGACCGTATTACACAGCGCAAACGTCGCCCCCGCCTCCGCCGCCCGTTGCAGAGCGCGACGAAGCGATTCCTCGGTTCCGAACAGTCCGCGCGGTATTTCCACGCCCCAGTGCGGTACATCGGGCGTACAGCCCAACGGAACGATCCAATGATCGGCTCCGGGAACAATCTGCTCCGCGCGCTCGGCGCG
>CAYQBP010000001.1:11675-16419 GCA_964415745.1 uncultured Eubacteriales bacterium | reverse complement strand
CGGCGCCACAGCCTGCACGGTATGCCCGTCCCCGTCCGAAGCGGTCACCGTCAGCGGATGATCCGTCAGCCGCATGGACACGGCGACACGTTGTGCTTCCCGGTCATATAGCTTCGACAGGCGTGCCAGCACGGCCGGATCGGCAATATCCTCGGCACGGCGATAGCCGAACATTTCGCGACCGCGTTGGCCGGTAAAATATCCGTCCGTAAAGCCGGAACGCGAAAAGACCGACTGTAAATCCTCCAGCAACTGCGGCTCCGGCGTTTCGCCGTCCAGCAGACGACGAAACACCGACGTGGCGGCGGCGACATACTCCGGGCGCTTCATTCGTCCCTCGATCTTCAGCGAATCCACTCCCAGCGAGCAAATCTCCGCTATGTGTGTATACAACGACTGATCCTTTAAGCTCAGCGCCGCTTCGCCGTCACGCGGGCGGTGATCCACGGCAAAGGGCAGGCGGCAAGGCTGTGCACACAGACCGCGATTGCCGCTTCGTCCGCCCAATACAGCGGACAGCTCACACTGTCCCGATACGCTCATACACAGTGCGCCGTGAACAAACATTTCCAGCTCACAGCCCAACCCGACGCACGCGGCGATCTCCCCGGCAGACATTTCACGAGCCAATACCACGCGTGAAAATCCGGCATCGCGCAACAGACGAACGCCGTCCGCCGTGTGGCAGGACAGCTGTGTGGAGGCGTGCAACGGCATCTGCGGTGCCATGGCGTGCAAGCACCGCGCCAAGCCGCGATCCTGCACGATCAGCGCATCTACACCGCAGGCGCAGGCACGCTCGGCAATCCGCAATGCCTCCGGCAATTCGCGGTCACGAACCAGCGTATTTAATGTTAAATGTACCTTGACACCGCGCAGGTGACAAAACGCCACAGCCTCCGCCAAAGAGCACCCACCGGGTGCTTCGGCAGAATCCAGTGAAAAATTACGGGCATGACGCCGGGCGTTAAACCCCTCCACACCCAAATACACCGCATCGGCTCCGGCTCGCACGGCGGCAACCAGTGCCTCGTAGGAGCCTGCCGGTGCCAACAGCTCCGGCTTACCCACGGCGACGCAACCGTTCCAGCTCGGCACGCAACGCCTGGTTTTCCTCCAGGTATTCCCGGAGCTGATCACGCAGGTGGTCGGCTGCTTCCTTTGCCTTGTTCAGCTGATCGCGATCATTGATCGCATTCAGCACGGCCGCCGTCGTCACCGTCATATTCGGATTGTTCTTCATCATTTCGCGCAGGTCGGAATCCAGGTCACACCCCACCTGCAGCATATAGAGCGCCGGCTCCTCCGAAACCACGGTATATTCCGTTCCGGCAATCGTCATCTTCACTCGATTTCGTCCCATAGGTACCCCTCCGTTTACTTTATGACACCCGATTTTCACATTCCGTCGGTGCTTCCTCCGCAGCCTCTCCGGCAAAATGCTTAATGATATCCTTTCGTGTGACAATACCGATAAAAGAGCCGAGATCGTCCACGACCGGAATAAAGTTTTGATTCATCGCCCGCCCAATCAGCTCGTGAATATCGGCCGTGATCCGCACCGGCGGATTGCGGTCGAAGCGGAGCACGTCACGCACCGTCATACACTCCAGTGAGCGCATCGACGTCGTTTTAATCTCCTCGTTGCCCACCAGATACCAGAGAAAATCTCCCTCGCTCACGGTGCCGATATACTTGTTCTCCCGCGTAACCACCGGTAACGCCGTATACCCCGAACGCCGCAGCTTTTCCAAGCCCTGACGCAAGGTGTAGTCATCACAAACACAGCCCACTTCGCTACGCGGTGTTAAAAAATAAGCCACATTCATCGTGTGTTCCTCTCTTTTTCTCCATATTTCAAGCAACTACATGATACATCACAAGCATGAACGTGCTATGAACAGAAAGCAACTTATTTATGATATTTTCCGCCGGAGCAGATGTGAAATGCCCGATAAATCTGCTCCAGTGTCAGTATCCGCGCCAGCTGGTGTGGAAAAGTCATCGGTGAAAAGGACAGGCGTAGCCGTGCGCGATGCTTGACGGCATCGGACAGACCATAGGAGCCGCCGATGACAAACACGACATGGCTGATCCCCTCCACCGTCCACTGCGACAGGCACTGTGCCAGCGACTCCGACGGCATCTCCTTGCCTTCAATGCAGAGCGCCACAACAGCGGCGCTGTCGGGAATACGGGATAACAGCCGTTGCCCCTCCGCGTTGATCGCCGCGCCGATTTGCGCCGCCGACGGCTCATCCGGCAGGCGTTCCTCGGCCACCTCCGCAATTTGCAAGCGGCAAAAGCCGGACAGACGCTTTTGATATTCGGCGCAGGCATCACGCCAGTATGCTTCCTTCAATTTACCTACGCAGGCAATCGTTACCGTCAGCATGGCACCGTCTCCTTAAAACACTGTGTACGGTTGGCGACACTCCGGCTCGGCAACACGCAACACATAATCTCTGTCCTCCACAAAGCCATGAGACATCAATTCCGAACGCGCGGTCGTATAGGCCAGCTCCGGCAGGTTGTTTTCACGGCTGATATGCCCCAGAAAAATACGAGTGGTGCCGCGACAAACCAGCTCCGGCAGCTCGCGTGCACAGGCTTCGTTGGACAAATGCCCGGCCGAGGATAAAATCCGACGCTTGAGCAAATACGGATACGGCCCGTTTTCCAGCATACGCACATCGTGATTGGATTCGATATGTATTAAATCGCACCCCGTCAGATTTTCCCGTATCACCTCCGTCATCATCCCCAGATCGGTGGCAATGCCCACACAGCGTGAGTCCGGCAGTGCGATACGGTATCCACAGCTGTCGCGGCAATCGTGCGATGTGGGAAACGCGGTAACGGAAAACTCACCGATTTTCAAGGCACCCTCAATCGGGAAGCACAACGTATCGGCCTCCAAAGCGTTTTTCTCACGCAATACCGTGCAGGTTCCCGGCGTTGCATACACCGGAATGTGAAATTTCTTGGTAAAAACGCGCAATCCGCCGATATGATCGGTATGCTCGTGCGTTACCAGCACGGCGCGAATCGTGCCGGGGTCAATCTCATGCTCCCACAGCGCCCGCTCCATGCGTCGGGCGCTGACGCCGGCGTCCACCAACAGCCCCTCGGTAGAGCTGCCGACATAAATGCAATTTCCGGTGCTTCCGCTGAACAACGGACAAAAACGTGCCATTATGGTTCCTTTCTAAAAAAACGGCGCACACCCAGCCCGGTGTGCGCCGCCAACGTCGTTATTGTGCCGACTGAAAAGCCGAATCCTCCACGGTAATACGCTGAATATCCGCGCCCAAGCCGCGCAGTTTTTCCACCAAATCCTCGTAGCCGCGCTCGATATATTGAATATCCTCGATCTCCGTAACACCCTTGGCGGCCATTGCCGCAATCACCATGGCCGCACCGGCGCGCAAATCCATCGCCTTAACCGGCGCCGCCGTCAGCGCGGGAACGCCCTGAATGACCGCCAGCTTGCCGTCCACCTGAATATCGGCGCCCATACGCCGCAATTCGTCAACGTACCGAAACCGGTTTTCCCAAACACCTTCGTTGATGATGCTGGTGCCCTCCGCCATGGAAAGCAGCACGGCGATCTGCGGCTGCATATCCGTCGGGAAGCCGGGATGCGGCATCGTTTTCACATTGCAATGCCCCATGCGACCCGAAGCGGAAACACGGATCTCCTCGTCAAATTCTTCGATTTCCGCGCCCATTTCCTGCAGCTTGGCGGTGATGGATTCCAGGTGCTTCGGAATCACGTTGCGAATGGTAACATCGCCGCCCGTCGCCACCGCCGCCGCCATATACGTACCGGCTTCGATCTGGTCGGGAATAATCGAATATGTGGTTCCATACAGCCGCGGCACGCCACGCACCTTGATAACGTCGGTACCGGCGCCGCGAATATCGGCACCCATGGAGTTCAGGAAGTTCGCCAAATCGACAATGTGCGGCTCCTTCGCGGCGTTTTCGATCACGGTGACGCCATCGGCGCACACAGCCGCCAGCATAATGTTCACGGTGGCACCGACCGACACCATATCCAGATATACGGAATTGCCGATCAGCTTGTCCACACGGGCGGAGATCATGCCGTTTTCCATGGGCAAAACCTGAGCGCCCAGTGAGGTGAAGCCCTTCAAGTGCTGATCGATGGGGCGCACACCGAAATAGCAACCGCCCGGCATGGGAACACTGGCCTTGCCAAAGCGACCAAGTAGTGCGCCGATGAAATAATAAGACGCTCGCATTTTCTTCGCCAAATCGTGAGGCACCGTTTGCGACACGATGGTGCGCGAATCGATTTCCACGGTGTGGCGATCCAGCCGGCGCACCTGTGCGCCCAGCGCATCCAGAATTTCCAGTGCCGTTTCCACATCGGCAATACACGGTATGTTTTCCAGTCGGCAAACGCCGTTCGCCAGGACAGTCGCCGGCAAAATAGCCACAACGGCATTTTTAGCGCCGCTGATGTCGACAGTGCCTGTCAGACGATGACCGCCGCTGATAATATACTTTTCCAAAATACCCACTCCCCGCAAGCTTGATGGTCTCTGCTGTGTAGGATGGTCATGTAAAAGGGGGCAGAAAGCCCCCTAACGTTTTCCGTATTACAGTATACCACATATTTCAGAAAAATCAAACATTTTCTAAAAAATCGATGATTTTTTTACAACCAACCACTATATCTAGTATGAGTGATTCTGCGTCGGCTAATCGAGAAAGG
>CAYQBP010000001.1:8606-11575 GCA_964415745.1 uncultured Eubacteriales bacterium | reverse complement strand
GATGCAAGCGCATCGCATTTTGCGGCGCGGCAACGGTTTTCACGCGGCGCTGTGCCTCGTCCAGATCGGACACGATCTTATTACAGCCGACGATCAGCACGACCGAACGCGGCCCGTAGCAAAGTGCGGCAATGCGATTGCCGTTTCCGTCCACGCAGTACACCTCGCCATGCTCGGTAACCGCGTTGGCCGAGCACAGATACACGTCCGCGTCAAAGCTCTGTACGAAAATCCTCTGAAGCTGTTCCGGCGAAAGACCCGCCTGATGGCGATCCAGGAACCGATACTCCCCATTTCGCAACAGCGGAAATACATCGCACTCCTCCAGCGAGCGTGAGCCGCCGACAGCAACCACATCACCCGGTCGGATCAGCGATCGCAGTAGCGGTACCACCTCATCGGCGCGCTCCAGGCAAAAGGCGTCCATATTGTTGCGGCGCAGAGCCTCCGCTACCGCATTTAACCGTTCGGTCTGCTGTACCATGCTTACTCCAGCTCCTGTCCGTTTTCCAACGCCGCCAGCATATCGACACGGCGCTGATGACGGCCACCCTCAAACGGCGTCGTCAAAAACACGCGAACGATCTCCTTGGCCAGCTCCGGGCCAGTCACACGTGCACCGACGGCTACCATATTGGCATCGTTATGCATACGGGTCAATTTGGCAGACAGCGGCTCACTGCACAGCGCACAGCGCACGCCCTTCACCTTGTTGGCGGCCATGCTGATCCCGATGCCGGTGCCGCAGATCACGATGCCCTTTTCGCATTCGCCCGACGCCACGGCACGAGCGGCGCGAGCGGCATACACCGGATAGTCCACACTATCGCCGGTATTGGTTCCGAAGTCCTTGACCGTTTCGCCCATTTCCGCCAGCATCGCTTTAATTTCTTCCTTCAACGCCGGTCCGGCGTGATCACAAGCAATAGCAATCATGATATTTCCTCCTGAAAAGTACAGGGAAACGGTTCCCCGTTTCCCTGCGATTTTTTCTTATTCCGCGTCCTCGGAAGCGGCTTCCTCGACGGTCTCCTCGACCGGCTCATCGGCCAGCAACGCACGGATCGACAAGCTGATGCGCTTGTTTTCCACGTCGATGCCGGTGATCTTCACCTGAACCTCTTCGCCTACCTTCAGGACATCCTGCGGCTTCTCAATGCGGCGATTGGCGATCTGAGAAATGTGGATCAGACCGTCCACGCCGGGCATGATCTGAGCAAACGCACCGAACGTGGTCATACCCACGATCTTGGCGGTAACAACATCGCCTTCGGCATATTTGCCGGTGAAGATGACAAACGGATTGTCCTCGGCACGGCGGTAGCCCAGCGAGATTTTGCGCTTTTCAACGTCCAGATCGCGAATGTAGACCTCAACGACGTCACCGACATTCACTACTTCGGACGGATGCTTGATACGCTTCCAGGACAGCTCGGACACGTGAATCATGCCATCCACGCCGCCCAGGTCAACGAACGCACCGTAGGAGGTCAGCGAACGCACCGTACCGGTGTACTTCTGACCGACCTCGGCCTGTGCGAAGAACGCGGCTTCCTTTTCCTTGCGCTCGGCACGGGCCACATCGCGGACAGAACCCACGGCGCGGCGGCGAGCCTGATTGGTCTCCAGCACCTTGAAGCGCACCTCGGTCTTCAGCAGAGGAGTCAAATCCTCCATGCGGTTCAGCGACGCATGGGAGGCCGGCACAAAGACCTTGACGCCGTGCGACACGACCAGAATACCGCCCTTGATGACGTCGGTGACAACGCCGGTCAGGATTTCGCCGCTTTCACCGGCGGCAACGATGGTATCCCAGCCCTTCTTGGCATCGACGCGCTTCTTGGACAGCATGATGGTGCCTTCCTGGTCATTGGTACGCATGATGAGCAGCTCCAGCTCATCACCGATCTTCACCAGAGAAGCCGGATCCGCACCCTCGGCAGAAAGCTCATCCGCCGGAATATAGCCGGTCTGCTTGCGACCGATCACCTCGACCTGCACCTCATTGGGAGCAATGCCGATAACAATACCGTGCACTCTTTCGTCTGTAGTTAAACTTTGAAGAGAAGCCTCTAGCGCCTCTTCAAAACTCATTTCGTCAAAAGACTTGACAGGTTCGGTGGCGACCGCCACCTCGTTTTCTTGGACTTCGCTGTTGTTTACGATCTCGGACATGGTTGAAAGTACCTCCTTTATAATATCGGCCGGCGTGGAAGCTCCGGCTGTCAATCCGACAGTGTGTGCACCTGCCAGCTGCTCTGCAGTCAGCTCGTCGGCCGTTTCAATCAGTATCGTGCGGCAAAAGGGCTGACAAACATCGCGAAGCTTGGCGGTGTTGGAGCTTTGACGTCCACCGACAATCACCATCACATCACTTTGCTGTGACAGGGCAACCGCCTCTGCTTGTCGGCAAGCGGTCGCGCTACATATTGTATCAAAGATTCGGAGATTTGTATAGTGTTTTTTTGCAATTTCGTAACTTTTTTTCCAAATATCTGTTTGGAAGGTGGTTTGTGCCACCAAAATAACCGGAAAATCGCGCGGAATACGCTGTTCATCGATCAATTTCTGCAGCTCCGCCTCCGAAGAAAACACATACGACGCGCCGTGACAATGGCCGCGAATACCTATCACCTCTGGGTGAGAAGCATCTCCGGCAATCAGCACGAGCTGTCCCGCCTCGGACGCCTCCGCCACGATGCGGTGTATCTTCGCCACAAACGGGCAGGTTGCATCGTGATACGGAATGTCGCCGTCCGTCAGGGTGCAATACACCTCCTCCGGGACACCGTGCGACCGGATCACCAGCGTGGAGCCGGGCGGCGCCTCGGCAGGGTCGGAAACAATCCGTACGCCGCGCTGGGACAGTGATTCCACCATTTGCGGATTGTGAATGATCGGGCCGAGCGTGCAAACCTGCTTTCCGTGATCCAGCAAGTCGTACACCGCATCGACCGCGCGCTTGACAC
>CAYQBP010000001.1:6587-8506 GCA_964415745.1 uncultured Eubacteriales bacterium | reverse complement strand
ACCTGCTTTCCGTGATCCAGCAAGTCGTACACCGCATCGACCGCGCGCTTGACACCGAAGCAAAAGCCGGCGGACTCCGCTACACGAATGGTCACTGCGGCTCCACCTCCGCACGGTGTTCTTCAATCAAGCCGCCGATGACCTCCATCAAGCGGCGCGAAGCAAACCGAATATCCGGCTTTTCGCCGTCCAGATGCAGCTCGGCCGGGGTCAGCGGCTTGCCGTAAACCACCAGGGTGCGCTGAAACAGGCGTATATGCTGGCCGCGCGTCACAATCGCCACCGGCTGTACCGTAGCACCCGTTTGCGCTACGATCAGCGCCGCACCCGACTTGGCGCGCAACAGCTTGCCGTCACGCGAGCGCGTCCCCTCCGGAAAAATGCCCATGATCCTTCCGTCAAGCACAATGCGCTTTGCGGCTTCGATGGCGCCGGTATCCCCTGTGCCGCGGTGAACCGCAAAGGCACCGAACTGCTTGCCGATAAACCAAGCGACCAAACGGTTTTTGAACAGCTCCGCCTTGGCCATAAAATAAATCGGACGCTTGCGCTGAATCACCAGCAGCATCACCGGGTCCCAGTTGGAAATATGATTACAGCACAGCACCAGAGGCTCTCCCTCCGGTGGAAGGTTTTCGTAGCCGATCACCTTCACACGCACCAGTAGCCGAACCAGCGGTCCGAACACGCGGAGAATACATTGACTTAGCCACATGGCAGCTTGTCACCCCTTTAAGCGTTCTGTAACCAGTGCCTTCAGCAATGCGACCGACTGCTCCAGCGTATTGCCGGTGGTGTCGATCCGCACAGCGTCGTCCGCCGGGCGCAACGGCGCGGCCGCACGATGAGAATCGTTGTAGTCACGCTCGCGCATATCCTTCAGCACGTCCTCATAGGCTGTCGCAATTCCCTTGGCCTGCAGCTCCTCAAACCGCCGGCGTGCGCGATCCTCATCGGACGCCGTCAAAAAGATTTTGACCTCGGCAAACGGAAGAACGACCGTACCGATGTCACGTCCATCCATAATGACATTCTGGCGACGGGCGGTATCCTGCTGTAAATCGAACAGGAACCGACGCACCGACGGCAGTGCCGACACGGCCGAAGCCGCCATGGAAACCTCCGGCGTTCGGATACAATCGCTGACGTCCTCACCGTTCAAAAAGACACGCTGGCTCCCGTCGGCGTAGCCGAGAGAAACGGAAATTTCCGGCAAAAGCCGTCCGATCCGCTCCTCGTCGGTCGGGTCGATCCGGTGACGCAGCACCGCCAGGCCCACCGTACGATACAGGGCGCCGGTATCGACATACACAAAGCCCAGCTCCGCCGCCAAAATACGGGCAATGGTGCTTTTTCCGGCACCGGACGGCCCGTCAATCGCCACGGCGACTGTTGTTTTGTCTGTCATTCTTTCTCAACATCCTTCAAATGTGATTTCCGGCGGCGGCGCCGGTGGAAAAGGCGATTTGCAAATTAAAGCCGCCGGTATAAGCATCCACATCGATCACCTCGCCGGCAAAGGACAAGCCACTGACCAGCCGTGACGCCATGGTTTTACTGTTCAGCTCACGCGTGCTGACGCCTCCCGCTGTAACGATGGCCTCCGCGATGGGACGGAAGCCCGTCACCGTCAGCGGAACCGCCTTCAGCACGGCACCGATCCGCAATCGCTCGTTACGGGACACTGTGTGGCACGGTGTCTCCCCCGCCACGTTTGCCAGCCGCAACAGCGGTGCGATCATCGAGCGCGGCACCACGGCCGCCATCGCATTTCCGACACACGCATTCGGCTTGACTCCCCATTCCCGAACCAGCCGTGCATCGACCTGTTCGGCGGTCAACGCCGGTTTCAGGTCGATCGACAGGCGATACCGCTCCGGCGCCATATCGCGCATCATGGCGCTGGCGCTCAAAACCAG
>CAYQBP010000001.1:0-6487 GCA_964415745.1 uncultured Eubacteriales bacterium | reverse complement strand
CCGGGATACGAACAGCCGCCGGTGCATACGATCACCCCGTAAGCCGATACCTGACGGCCGTCCTCCAGCTCCACGCCGCAACAGACACCGTCCTCCAGCAACAACCGGGACACACGCCCGGTCATCAGTCTGACGCCGCCGGAGCGGGCAAACCGAACCAGTGCGTCCACAATATCCACAGCCTTATCCGAAGCAGGAAACACGCGGTGGCCACGTTCCGTTTTGAGAGGAACTCCCAATTCGGTAAACAGCTCCATGGTGTCCTGCGGCGAAAATGCCGAAAACGCGCTGTATAGGAAGCGTCCGTTACCGGGCACCTGCTCCACGCACTCTGCCGGAGTGCACTCGTTGGTTACGTTACAGCGTCCCTTACCGGTAATCATCACCTTGCGCGCCGGACGCTCGTTGCGCTCGATCACCGTGACACGATACCCACGGCGAGCGGCAAAGCCGGCGGCGATCAGACCGGCGGCACCGCCGCCGACCACCACGATATGCAGAGAATCATTCATGGGCAGGCTCCGTCGGCTGTTTTTCCGCCGGCTGATAAACATGATAGGTGTCCCACAGTGTTTCCAGCTCGGTCAGCATGGCGCGGTTTGCGTCCATACGCTTCAGCGAAATGGCCACCAGCAGGGCGTTGATAACGCTCAGCGGTGCTACCAGAGAGTCCACGATTGTGGCCATGTCGCTGTGCGCCAGCAACAGGCAGGAGGCAAAATCCGAAATGGGCGAACGCAGGCTGTCGGTGATCGCGATCACCTTGGCGCCGCGTGAATGAGCGAAGTGCACCGCCTTGACCGCTTTGCTGGAATAGCGCGGAAAGCTCAACCCGATGATGGCGTCCTCCTCGCTGATCGGAAACATTTCTTCCAGAATTTCCGTTTCGCTGGAGGTGCTGATCAGGCGAATATCCGGCAACAACAGCTTGAGATAATATGCCGTAAAGCTGGCCAACGCGCGACAGCTTCCGGCACCGAACACATATACCCTCCGTGCGTGAACCAACGCCTCAACGGCGGCGTTGAACACGGCGGGGTCCAGCTCGGCAAGCGTTTGGCGAATATTGGACATATCGTAGGACATGACATTGTCCAGTACTTCGTCGTCCTGCATACGCGCGCGGGTAACCTCCACACGCTGTACGCTGGTGAGCTTACTGCGAACCAGCTCCTGCATGGCCTTTTGCAGGCGCGGATACCCGGAAAAGCCCAGCTCCGTGGCAAAGCGAACCACGGTGGATTCGCTGACACCCACCGCTTCGCCCAGGGCATACGCCGTCATAAAGGCGGCGGTATCGTAATGCTCCAGAATATAGGCGGCGATCAGGCGCTGCCCTTTGGAAAACTCCGGCATTTGCCGGGAAATATGCGCGATGAGATCGATTTTCAACGTCATCACAAGCCTTTACCGAAATTGAAATTAAATCCGTTTCAGTGTAACGCTTTTTTCAAAAAAAAGCAAGCCCTATCCGCGAAAAATTCGGCGGAGCATCGGTTGAAACCGACTGAAATACAGCGGCAACAGCCGGGTGAGCGCGATATCGTACAACACAAAAATCACATTTCCCGCCAAAAGAAACGCCAGCAGGAATATCCACAGCGGAAGTGCGGCATTGCCGAAGCGGAACACCTCCAGCGAAAAGCCCAGCAACGACAGGGCGGCATACGATGCCACGACGGCGGCGTTAAACACCACCAACTTGCCGAGCCATTCCAACGCACGAAGCCGACTGCGCTCGGTCAACGACTTCAAAATGGGATAATACCCGAAAAAGGCGACAAATAACAGCTTAGCCTCGATATCCGGTGTAATGAGCAACGCCGCCGCCGCTTCGGCCACGTACACGGCGGTGGCCCAGCGTGCACCGCATTCGATCACCACCGGCATGAGGAACACCGACGCCAGCGCCGGCAACGCATACGTAGCAAACGGAAACACCGTTAACAGCAGGCAAACCAGCGAAAGAGCGGCCATCAGACCGCTCCACGCAATTCGTGCCGAACGTTTCACGCAACCTCACTCCATTCGATCAGCAGCAACGGATCAGATCGCCGCCCATCATTTCACAGCAGCAGTCCGCGCAAATCAAGCCCTGACACATATCGCAGGCACTGCAGCCGTTGCCGGACGGGCCGGTGCGATAAGCGCCGGTCTGGCGCTGACGCTCCAGCTGGTTATACGCCGCACGGTACTCCATATTGCCGGGATCCATTCGCGTGGCGGTGGAAAAATGATTGTACGCTTCGTCCAGCCAGCCTTTTTTGTACAGCACACTGCCCTTTAGAAAATACCACTCCGCGTCCCGTGACGGTGCCGGAACACCATCCAGCAGGGTTTCCGCGTCCGCCGTACGGCCGGTACGGATCAGATTCCGTATATCGGCATAGTGCGACCCACCGCCGGAGCTTTGATACCGGTTTTGGGATTTCTTGCCGGAGCGACGCTCGCGGATAATGGTGTCATAGGCTTCGTTGATCTCCTGCATTTTTTCCTTTGCGAGATCCGACAGCGGATTGTCACCGTAATTATCCGGGTGATATTTACGCGCCAGCTGGCGGTAAGCATCCTTCACCTCGTCGTCCGTTGCATTCGGGCTGATGCCCAGCACCTGATACGGGTCTTTCATGGGTTAAACCTCCTGTAGCCTGTCTTTGGAATCGCCGTTCAGCACCAGCTGCTGTACGTTCATCATTCCAAATTCCAAAATATTACGCAAAATGCCGTCAAAACGGCGAATATCCAACAGCTCGTACGCCGCCTTACACTCCGCCAGCGAAGCGTTCAGTGACAGTCGCACACGCTCGCGACAAGCCGCCAGCTGTTCCTCCGTTGCCGCTTCCGGGCGAATCGCTTCCAGCAGTGGATTATAATTGCCGGTACGGTTATCGTCCTTCAGATCGTCGGCGGCATCCATCAAATAAATCCAGCGTCCCAGACAATAACCGAAGCGCTCCAGCACACGATGCTGACGCTCGTCCGACGCCGTCTGTGCACACAGAAACGCAAGCAACGCCGCCGTCGGCTCTGCCGCTTCGTCCAGCGAAGCACTGCGCGCCGCTTCGATAGCCGCCTGTCGCTCCACATAATCCGTCATGGCACGATCCATCTCCGGCTGACGCGTGGCGGCCCGACGGCGATGACGAGAAGCCGGTAACAGCGCCAGACGAGCAAGGCTTCGCTTAAAGAAGCCGCTGTCCGCAACGGTATCGCGTGTTTTATGATACACCAACAGCACCGACGCATCGGCACAACGATCCAGCACCGGGCTGTCACCGCAACAGGTTCTTTTTTTCAAGGGATTGTACGGACAGCGCGCCTTGTGAAAGCCGACACAGCCTTCCGTCATAGCCATTTCCAGAAGCACCAAAAAGGTCATATCATAGCTGAGTGTCATTTGCGCTGTGCAACCGTAGCGCTTCCCTAAGCGGCGACACAGCGAGCAATACAAGCCGCGATACTGTTCAAACTCGCCCATTTTCAGCTCCGGTTGATAGACCTTCACATATCCGAACATAGCTTTCCTTCACCTTTATCAACGATACTATTATGATACAACATTCTCAAAGCAGTGTATGAAAGATTTGTAAACATTCCGCCGACCGTGCCGAAAACGACAGCATTTTGCTGTGTATAAACCCGGTCGATGAACGCATACTAGCAGTACGTCCGACAGAAAGGCCTGCATATAACGAGGGGAGGTGGACGGTGCCATGGATGCCATTGCCCTGATCCTGGTCATCATCGGCGCGCTGAACTGGGGCAGTATCGGTTTGTTTCAATTTGACCTGGTCGCGTGGCTCGGCGGCGGACAGGACGGAACCGTGAGCCGCGTGATCTACACGCTGGTCGCTTTAGCCGGCGTTTGGTGCATTTCTTTGCTGTTTCGCCACCGACAGCCCGTGCTGGAGGAAAGCGACTAACCGCACAGTGCTTCTGCCAAGGTCGAATCGGGAGCGGACGCCATCAGCCTCGCAAGCCAACGCTTTTCGCATCGGCACACTTGCTCTGCCATGTATTATACCAAATCGTTTCGGCTTTGTCAGCAAAAACTTCTCAATTTCCGCAAAAAACAACCCATAAAAAATCCTGTGACACACGACGGTGCCACAGGATTTTTCAGTGATTTCAGATCAGCGCCTTGGTATCGCGAGCGATGACCAGCTCCTCGTTGGTGGGGATAATGAAAGCACGCACCGCCGAGTCCGGCGTGGTAATTTCGCGCTCCTGGCCACGAACGTTGTTGGCTTCAGCGTCCAGCTTCACACCCAAATAAGCCAAATCCTCCAGCAACTCAGCACGCAGACGATCCTGATTTTCACCGATACCGGCCGTAAACACGATCGCGTCCAGTCCGCCGAGCGCGGCAACATAACCGCCGATGTACTTCAATATCTGATAGCTACGCATATCCCATGCCAGCTTGGCACGCGGATCGCCGGCATCCATAGCCGCCGTAATGTCGCGGTCATCGCTGGAAACGCCGGAAATGCCCAGCATACCCGACTTCTTATTCATCAGGGTGTCCATTTCCTCCGGAGTCAGACCCTCCTTCTCCATGATGAAGGTGACGGCGGAGGGGTCGATCGCGCCACTGCGCGTACCCATCAGGAAGCCGTCCAGCGGCGTTAGACCCATCGTCGTATCGATCACCTTGCCGTCGCGGATCGCCGCCAGCGACGAGCCGTTGCCGAGGTGGCAGGTGATGATTTTGGTGCCCTTTCCGTCCGGCTTGCCCAGTAGCTCAAAGCAACGCTGGCTGACAAAGCGGTGCGACGTGCCGTGATAACCGTAACGGCGCACGCCGTACTTTTCATAATATTCATACGGCAGACCCCACAAATAGGCTACCTCCGGCATCGTCTGATGGAACGCGGTATCGAATACAGCGACCTGCGGAATCTCCGTGCCGAAGGCGGCGGTAGCCGCCTCAATACCCTTCAGGCAGGCCGGGTTGTGAAGCGGCGCCAGCACCTCGTATTCGCGAACCGCCTTCAGCACCTCTTCGTCGATGCGAACCGACTTGTCGTATTTCGCGCCGCCCTGCACCACGCGGTGGCCGATGGCCGCGACCTCGGACAAATCGTTGACGACCTTGCCCTCGCCGGAAACCAGCGCCTGCTTCACCTGCTCAAACGCGGTCGTATGATCCGGCATTGCCACTTCCTTTTGCACCACGCGGCCGTCGCCGGTCTTGTGCGTGAAGCGACCGTCAATGCCGATGCGCTCGCACAGGCCCTTCGCGACCACCTTTTCGCCGTCCATATCAATGAGCTGATACTTCAGTGACGAGCTACCTGCGTTGATAACCAAAATTTTCATGTGTTTTGTGCTCCCATCCGTGTATTGATTTTTGTCATAAAATGCTATATACTTATCATAGTACGATTTTTTGATTTTTTCAAGGCTTTTTCAAAAAATACACGGAGGTGTTCCGAAAATATGCATGTTGCCGGTATCGTAGCGGAGTATAATCCGTTTCACAACGGGCACGCCCACCATCTGGAAAGGACGCGCGCCGACCACGGCGGCTGTGAAGCCACTCACCTGGTTGCCGTCATGAGCAGCAGCTTCGTGCAACGGGGAGAGCCCGCCATTCTGTCCAAATTCGACCGGGCACGCATGGCACTGGTTAGCGGTGTTGACCTGGTGCTGGAATTACCGACACCGTGGTGCCTCTCCTCCGCCGAGGGCTTCGCCTTCGGTGCCGTATCGCTGTTGGACTCGCTCGGCTGTGTCGATCACATCAGCTTCGGAAGTGAAGCCGGTACATTGGCACCGTTACAGCGGGTCGTATCCGTCATGGAGGCCCCTCGCTACTCCACCCTGTTGAAATATTTCATGGAATCCGGCATTTCGTTTCCCGAAGCGCAGTACAAGGCTTTGGCGGAGATCGCCGGAGCCACCACCGCCTCGGTTTTGAAAACGCCCAACAACACGCTCGGCGTGGAATATCTGAAAGCGCTGAAGCGGCTGAACAGCCCCATCGCCCCGTTTACCGTTCCGCGCCAAGGCAGTGCACACGATTCGCTTGCGCCGATCGGTGATACGGCCTCCGCCTCGTACCTGCGAACGCTGTTATCCGCCGACCGTCTGATCAACGCCCTGCCCTATCTGCCTGCGCCGGCTGCCGCCGTGCTGTCCGATGCGGCGCAAAACGGTCGTCTGCCTGCCGACAGCAAGCAGGTGGAGCGCGCCGTTCTTTCCAAGCTACGTCTTCTGTCCGCCGACGACTGGAAGGCCGTTCCCGGCATCGCCGAGGGCTTGGAAAACCGCGCCTACAACGCCGTTCGTACCGCACGGAGCCTGGAGGAGCTGGAGGAACGCATCAAGACAAAGCGGTATCCGCTCACGCGCGTGCGGCGGCTCATCTGGTCGGCTTATTTGGAAATTCCTGCCGGATATGCCGCCACGCGTCCGCCCTATCTGCGCGTTCTGGCCGCCAACGAGCGCGGCAAGGAAATTCTTTCCGCCGCGCACCCCACGG